>CAKZLV010000370.1 GCA_937127285.1 uncultured Bacteroidota bacterium | reverse complement strand
GGTTGGTGGAAAGAGAACCCCGTCGGTCTCGGCCGGCTGCCAGCCGATGACCGGCGGAATCGAGACAATGGATACACGTTGGATGGCTGGGTCCGTTTCACCGGGACGTCCGTTTTCGGAGGGGGTCGGAGGGATCCTCGGACAATTCGGAGGGGGCGCCAACGGCAGACGACGCCCCCCGCAGCGGATCGCATCGGTCCTCGTGCCGTGCCGTCCGGAACCGCCCCCGCCCGAGATCGACCGTGGAGGGACAGCCGCCGCTTGTGTATCTTGCATCTCATTCCCTTTTTGGAACGCACGTACTTCTCCTATGGCAGCCGACCGTTTTGCATCCTCCAGCGGGTTTTCGTTCTCTGCGCTGGAAGAGCGTCTCGAAACGCTCCGGATCGACCGCCCGGTTCTCCTTTCTCTTTCGATTTTTGTGGTTCTGGGCGTGGTGACCGGAAGCGTGGCCTGGGAGTACTGGCGAGGCGACCCGGACTTCGTCGCCAACGTCGTTGCCGAGCTGCACGGCATGTTGATGGACCTGCTCCTGTTCGGCTGTCTCCTGCTCTGGCTCGACCAGAAGGCGGAGCGACGCCGGCGCATTCGGCGCTACCGGGATTCGATCGAAGACTTTCTGGGGTGGCGCTCCGATGAAGCCCACCATCGGATCGTCGGCAACATCCGTCGCCTCAATCGCGAGAACGAGGCCCCCGAAACCCTCAAGAATGCGCATTTGCACGGAGCCAATCTACAGGATGTCGATCTCTCCGATGCTTCGCTGACGGGAGCCGACCTCTCCGGCGCCGACCTCGTTCACGCCAACCTCGCAAACACCTACCTTGGATCTGTCGATTTGCGAGGGGCCAACCTGCAAGAGGCCAACCTGGCCGGGGCCCACTTCGGCGAGTTCGTGCGCCGGACGGCCGAGGAGGGGGCCTCCCAGACCCGGCTGGCAGGGGCGAACCTGCGCGGCGCCAACCTTCGCGGGATTCGCAACGCCGACGTGGAGACGTTTGCCGACGTGGCGACCCTCTACAAGGCCCGGCTCGACCCGGATCTCGAAGCGGCTCTTCAGGAGGCCCATCCCGAGCTTCTGGACGTGCAACCGCACGGGCACGAGTAGGCCCGGGCCGAATGCCCGTGGCGCCGTACCCATGATTCGCCGTGCCAGTTTTCTCTGTGCCTCCACCGACACCGGCGAACAACGACCCCGCGACTCGTATACGGTCCGTGTGTCCGCCAACCCTCCTCCCCCATCCCAGCGCCGGTTTCTCTATGCCCGATTCGTCGCCCGATGCCTCCCCGCCATCCGATTCGCCGGAGCGGCACCTGATCACGGCCGCCCTTCCGTACGCGAACGGACCCGTGCACATTGGTCAGATCGCCGGGGCGTATCTTCCGGCCGATCTGTACGCCCGCTACCGGCGGCTGCAGGGAGAGGACGTGGCATTCATCTGCGGGTCCGACGAGATGGGCGTGGCCATCTTGATGCGGGCGCTGCGCGAGGACCGGTCGCCGCAGGACATCGTCGACGCCTACCATCCCCACATCCGGGAGAGCTTCGAGCGCTTCGGGATGAGCTTCGACTACTACGGCCGGACGACCTCGGACGTCCACCGGGAGACGTCCCAGTCGTTTTTCCGCCTGCTGGACGAGAAGGATGCCTTCAAGCTCAAGACGGAAGAGCAGCTCTATGACCCGGAGGCCGAGATGTTTTTGGCCGACCGCTTCGTCATGGGGATCTGCCCGGTGTGCGGGTTCGAGGAGGCCTACGGGGATCAGTGCGAAAAGTGCGGGTCGGCCCTGAGTCCGACGGAGCTGGAGAATCCCCGCTCCACGCTGACGGACGCGACGCCGGAGTTGAAAGAGACCACGCACTGGTACCTTCCGCTGGGAGAGATGCAGGGCGACCTGGAGGACTGGATCGACACGCATCCGGAGTGGAAGAACAACGTCCTCGGACAGGTGCAGTCGTGGTTCAACGAGGGACTGAAGGACCGGGCCATCACGCGAGACGTGCCCTGGGGCGTTCCGGTCCCGCCGGACGTGGCGGAGCGGCACGGCCTCGACGCCGAGGGCAAGGTGATCTACGTCTGGTTCGACGCGCCGATCGGGTACATCTCCGCCACGAAAGAGTGGGCGGCCGAACAGGGGGATCCCGATGCGTGGAAGACGTACTGGCAGGACGACGGGACGCGTCTCGTCCACTTTATCGGGAAGGACAACATCGTCTTTCACTGCCTCATGTTTCCCGCCATGCTGCAGGCGCACGGCGACTACGTCCTGCCCGACAACGTGCCCGCCAACGAGTTTTTGAACCTGGAGGGCCGGAAGCTGTCCACGAGCCGCAACTGGGCGGTGTGGCTGCACGAGTACCTCGACGATCTCGGCAGCCAGTATGCGGACGAGCACGGCGACGCCCGGGCGGCCGATCTCCTTCGGTACGCCCTCGCCGCGACGCTCCCCGAAACGAAGGATGCCGACTTTAGCTGGGACGGCTTTCAGCAGCGCGTCAACGGCGAGTTGGCCGACGTGCTCGGCAACTTCGTGAACCGCACGATGACGTTTGCCGACCGCTACTTCGATGGCGAGGTGCCGCCCCTCGAAGATCCGAAGGAGGCCGATCGGGAAGTACTGGCGAAGATGGCCGGGTTCCCGGATACCATTGGCGATTTGTACGAAGCGTATCGCCTGCGGGAGGCGGTGTTCGAGACGATGAACCTGGCCCGCCTCGGCAATAAGTACTTCAACGACACCGAGCCCTGGCACACCCGCTCGTCCGACCCGCAGGCTGCCGCCAACACCGTTCACCTGTGCCTGCAGATCTGCGCCTCGCTCGCGATCTTGATCGAGCCGGTCCTGCCGGACGCCGCGCGTCGCCTCCGGGCCATGCTCCGCCTGGACGGGGTGCGCACCAGCACGCCGGGCGCGGATCCGGCCGGCGCGTCGGGATGGGCGGACGCCGGCGAGCCGCTCCTCGACGCCGGACACGAACTGGCCGAACCCGACATCCTCTTCGACAAGATCGACGACGACGTGATCGAGGCCCAGATCGACAAACTGGGCTCGACGGACGACGAATCTTCTGAACTGGAATCCACGGACGACATGGAATCGACCGACGAAATGAACGATACCGAAGCGACCGAGCCGTATGCCGATCTGAAGGACACGATCGGCTTTGAGGACTTCATGGAGATGGACCTGCGCGTCGGCACCGTCACGGAGGCGGAACCGGTGCCCGATGCCGACAAGCTCCTGCGCCTGGAGGTCGATCTCGGCTTTGAGGAACGTCAGATCCTCGCCGGCGTCGCGCAGGTGATGGAGCCGGACGCGCTGATTGGGACGAGCGTCGTGGTCGTCGCCAATCTGGCCCCGAAGGAGATGTTCGGCCTCGAGAGCCAGGGCATGGTGCTCATGGCCGAAGACCGCGACGGAACGCTTTCCCTGCTCACGACGGAGGGAGAAGACGGGGCCGTCATTCGGTAGCGGTGAGGAAAACCGGAGCGGCGCGGTCCGCGGTGTTTCTGCAAGGGCGGTCGGATGAGAGGGGGGATAGAATATGATTCATATCCGGCGTCAGGTGATCGTACTACTCGTTCCCCTGAGGATCCGTGGAAGAACGGATCCAGAGCGTAATCCTGTCGTCTGCGACCGGCCCCCTTCTCGGCGCGCCACCGACGCAGAGCAGCACCGTCAGCCGCAGCGCGTGCAGCCCGGCGACGCGAACGCAGTGAGCTCGTGCCGGTTGGTGCGGCTTTTTCCGT
>CAKZLV010000369.1 GCA_937127285.1 uncultured Bacteroidota bacterium | reverse complement strand
GGGCGACTACCGAGTCGGGGCGACTACCGAGGACGGGACGCAGGCTCCGGGGTCGAGTCCTGCTCCGGCTCGGACTTCGGGGCCGGGTGGGCGTCCGAAGCCGCCCCCTCCCCCGGCGGGGCGCTTTCTTGCTCCGGGTAGCGGTACGCCCCGAAGCGGTTGTGAGCCGACGTCAGGCCGAGCACGAAGAGCGAGGCGCCGAATCCAATCGCTGCATTGACGTACGGCGGGGCGGCGAGGGCGATCCGGAGGGCGACGGTGCCGAGGGCAAACCCGGAGTTCCGGAAGACCACGTGGTAGGTGGCCGTGTACCGGAGCGACAGCAGGACGATCAGCACGTCGCTGAAAACCAGCACCGTGTAGAACGTCTTGAAGAAGGGGTAGGGCGTCCCGCCGCTGAGCAGGAGGGTGAGGTCGTGAATGCCAATCCCGGCAAACGTGAGAAGGAGCACGAGGGCGATCAGCTTTTTCGCCGCGACGAAGCTCGCCTCATCCTCCCGGTCGGTGGTGATGCGCCGGTGCTCCTGGACGCGGTAGTAGAAGGCAATCACGACGAAGATGAGGAGCGCACCGAGGGCGTCGGCCATCATGTGGTAGACCGGCTGCCGGACGGCCTCCCACTGGATGGGCTCTCCGAAGTTGGAAAACTCCTTGAACGCCTCACGCAGGAGGATGAGCGAGAAGATTTCGAACTGCTTCCCGACGGCGTTGGCAACCGAGCGGGCCAGGGCGAAGACCAGGCCGATGATCTCCAGGATCAGAAAAAAGGTGAACGCCATGCTCACCGCTCCGAAGTGAGAGGTCGGGACCAGGTGCCCGACCGCCTCCGGAAGGACGCCCTGGCGCTTGGCCTCGATGACGATGAGCGTTCCGAGAAACACCAGGATCAGCAGGTTCGCGGTCGCCCGTCGGACCCGTTCGCCCTCCCAGAAGACTTCCAGCCGGTCGAAGACGACGTTGACGAACTGGTAGATCCCCTCCATTCCGGACGTCCCCGGAGAAAGACCGTTCGGAGAAGCCGGGCGCGAGGCGGCCGGGGCATCGCCCGTCGACGCACGGCGGTCGCCGGCCCCGCCCGATTCGGCCTTCGCCGCAGCGGACGGGCCGCCCGACGATTCAGCGTCGGGCTCGCCGGAGGGGGAGGATGCGGAGGAATCATCGCTCATAAGCAGAAGGCCGGTGTCGTCATGCGAGAGAGGAACGGGACGGGGCCGAGCGCGACGGGACGCCGCCCGCCGATCCCCGCCGCCGAACCGGGAGGGGCTTATCCGGACCCGTCGCGTTCAAAAACCGGCTCGAAGTCCCGCAACGGCATGCCGCGCTCCGTTCCGTGCTGGACCTTCGGGTCGCGCGCCAGCTCGAGTTCGTAGGCCACGCGGTCGGCCCGGTAGTACCGGCGCTGGAAGTAGACGCGCTTGTCCCCTTCCGAGACCGAGCACCGCTCAATGAGGAGGAGTGCAGACCCGGGGCGAACCGCAAGAAGGTCTGCCACGGTGTCGTCGGCGCTGGCGGCGGTGATGCGGTAGTGGCCGCGGAGGACGGGAATGTCGTACTCTTCCTCGAAGATGCGGTAGAGGGTGTCGTGCTCCAGGTCGCGCCCTTGCAGCAGCTGCGCGTACATCATCGGGAGCCAGGTCCGGTCGAACGCGATCGGCTCGCCGTCTCCGAGGCGGAGGCGGTCGAGGCGGTGAACGGCCGTGTCGACCTCGACCTGCAGCCAGGTCGCCACCTCGGGCGGCGGGGTTTCCGTGTCGCGTTCAACGATGTGCGAGCTGGCTTCGAGCCCGGCCTGGGCCATGTCCTGCGCAAAGTCGGTCAGCCGCACCAGGCCTTGCTGCGTCCGCCGCTCCGCCACGAACGATCCCAGCCCCTGGCGGCGATAGATGTAGCCTTCGTGCTCAAGCGTCTGCAGCGCGCGGCGCACCGTTACGCGGCTGACGTCGAACATGTCGCCGAGCTCCTTTTCCGACGGGAGTTGTTCGTCGACTTCGTACTTCTCGTCGTCGATGGCCTCGCGCAGCCAATCGCTGATCTGCTCGTGGCGGGGTCGTCCCGATTTCAAAACCATGTGAGCGATACCTGTGACAAGCAAACGACCGGCGAACCGGGTCGCCGCCGGGGACCGGCGTAGCGACAGGTAATAACAAGTCTTCACATTCTGAGAAGTTCCACTCTCTGCCGAGCTACGCGTCGGCGGGCAACAGCTCCAGCGTTCCCCGAAACACCGTAGACACGGGTCCTTCCAGGTAGAGCTCGCGTCCCCGAGCGGTCTCTTCGGTGCCGACGTGCAGCCGCCCGCCGCGGGTGACGACCTCGATCGTATCGTTCGGCACCACGCCCCGATTCCGGGCGGCAGCCACGGCCGCCAGGACGCCGGTGCCGCAGGAGAGGGTTTCCGCTTCGACGCCCTTCTCGTACGTTCTCACCTGCAGGACGGGCGCATCGCCCTGAGGCCGGCTGACGAAGTTGGCGTTGGCTCCCTCGGGGGCCAGCGCGGGATCGTTCCGCATCTGCCGGCCCCAGCGATGCACCTCGTCATCGGGAAGTGCGTCGGCCGCCTCGACGAACAGCACGAGGTGCTCGGTGCCCGTCCACACGTAGTCGGCCTCGGTGACGCCGGCGGGGAGATCCGTCTCCAGAGAAACGTCGCGGCAGAGATCGCGGGCCGGGGGGACGTAGAGACGGACGAAGGCGGCCGGTTCTTCGGCCGGATTCGACGGCCGGTCCTCGACCCGGACGCGGGCGTGATAGCGTCCTGCGTCGGTGTCGAAGGCCACTTCCGGACCGTCGAAACCGCTGGCAACGGCGTACCGGGCAAGGCAGCGCGCGCCGTTCCCGCACATCGTCGCCATCGAGCCGTCGGCGTTGACGTAGCGCATCCGAAAGTCCGCGCCCGCGTCCTCCTCTACGGGCGCGAGCGCCAGCAGCCCGTCGGCCCCGACGCCGTACCGCCGCCGGCACCAGCGCGCTGCCAGATCCGCGAGCTCGGAATCGGAGAACCGGTACCACCGGTTGTCCACGACCAAGAAGTCGTTTCCGGCTCCTTGCATTTTGGTGAACTCGACGACGAGGGATCGAGACATAAAGGCGGGGGCTTGAGAGACGGGAGCGGGGGAAAGACGGGAGCGGATTGAGAGACGGTGCAGGCGGCTCGGCGTCGCGTCGGGCGGGGCGGGTTGTCGGGCGGGGCGGGGGACGCAATCGGGCCGAGGGCGGGCTCTCGGCGGCCGGCCCGAACGTCCCATCGCCGCGCGTGTACATGGGGTGGTGATGGTGGTCATCGCCCGACACCCCGGACCGGTCTTGGAGGCCTCCGAGGTACTCCCCCTTCTGCACGCAATTTGTTGCATAACGCCCGAAACCGTTGCCCGAGAAACGACTCAGTATCGAAGGTGCCGACCCCCTTCTTCTCTTCGGCTTCAACGACGTCTTTCTACGCAAGGTCGAAGACGCCTTTCCCCACACGCAGATCACGGCCCGCGGGACGCAGATCTATCTTCAGGGCGATCAAGAATCGATCGATCAGGTCGAACAGGTCTTCAACGAACTACTGGTTCTGCTCGACCGAAACGACAACCTGACGGAAGACGACGTCGATACCGTCCTCGCTCTATTTACGGACGAGGACGCACCGGCCAGCCACGGGGAGGCGGGCGACGCCATCCTCTTCACGCCGGAGGGCGAGGTGATCAAGCCGCGAACGCCCAACCAGAACCGCCTGGTCGAGTCCGCCCGCACGAACGACGTCGTTTTTGCCATCGGCCCGGCGGGAACGGGCAAAACGTATGTGGCGGTGGCGCTGGCGGTGGCCGCCATGAAGGAGCATCACGTAAAGCGGATCGTTTTGTCTCGGCCGGCGGTGGAGGCCGGAGAGCAACTTGGGTTTTTGCCGGGCGACTTTTACGAAAAGGTCGATCCCTACCTGCGGCCGCTCTACGATTCGCTCGGAGACATGCTCCCGCGCGAGAAGCTGGCGGAGCTGCTCGAGCACGATCGCATCGAGGTCGTTCCCCTCGCCTACATGCGCGGCCGCACGCTGAAGGACGCGTTCGTCATCCTGGACGAGGCCCAGAACGCGACCACCGGCCAGATGAAGATGTTTCTGACCCGTCTCGGCCCGGACAGCCGGGCGATCGTGACGGGCGACATCACGCAGACGGACCTCAACTCGCGCAACGCCAGCGGTCTGGTTCAGGTGCAGCACATCCTGAAGGGCATCAACGGGATCGACTTCGTCTATCTCGAACGCGAAGACGTGGTCCGCCACCGGCTCGTCCGCGAAATCATCGCCGCGTACGAGCAGCATGATTCGTGAGGGGCGTGGGAGCTTGGGGGCGTGGGACGCTGTGGACGCTTTGGGGGCGGTTTCGCCTCTCTGCGCCTTTCGTCCCCTGCGCCTCTCACTCGTCGTAGGGGAAGAATCCCTCGCCGGTTTTGCGGCCGAGTTGGCCGGCGGTGACCATGCGGCGCAGGAGCGGGCACGGGCGGTACTTGTCGTCTCCCAGATCGCCGTGCAGAACCTCCAGGATGTCGAGGCAGACGTCCAGGCCGATGAAGTCCGCCAGCGTCAGCGGGCCCATCGGGTGGTTCATGCCGAGCTTCATGACCGTGTCGATGTCTTCCGGCTCCGCCACCCCCTCCATCACGCAGAAGACGGCCTCGTTGATCATCGGCATCAGGATGCGGTTGGAAACGAAGCCCGGGTAGTCTTCCACCTCCACCGGTTCCTTGCCGAGGTCGCGGGCCAGTTCGTCCACCGCCTCGAAGGTTGCGTCCGTGGTCCGCTGTCCGCGAACGATCTCGACGAGCCGCATGACGGGGACCGGGTTGAAGAAATGCATCCCGATCACCTGCTCCGGACGTTCCGTCTGCGCGGCCAGCCCGGTGATCGAGATGGACGAGGTGTTCGAGGCCAGGATGGCGTGGTCGGGCGCGTGCCGGTCCAGCTCGGCGAAGACGGTCTGCTTGACATCCTGCGTTTCGGAGACCGCTTCCACGACGAGGTCGGCATCGGCGACGCCGTCGGCGGTATCCGGCGTCGGGCGCAGGCGGTCGAGGGCCCGGTCGCGGTCGTCGGCGTCGATTCGGTCCTTGTCGACTTGTCGGTCCAGGTTGGACGCAATCGTGGAGGTGGCGGCGTCGAGGACATCGCCGTTCAAATCGACGAGGGCGACGTCGTACCCGGCCAGAGCGAGCACGTGGGCGATCCCGTTGCCCATCGTGCCGGCCCCGACGACGGCCGTTCGTTGAATCGAGAGGGAGTCCATGGTGGGTGGGGACGGTTCGGAGAGAGGGCGAGCGCAGGCGCATCCAGCGCGGAGGGATCCAGCATGGAGGGATCCAACATGAAGGGAGCACGGGGGCTGCGCTTCCTTCGCGGCGAGGAGATTTCCAGGAAGCAACGTAGCTGTAACCGCTTCCGCTCTTCAAGGCCGTCCCCGCGAACCCTCATCGAATTCCTCACCGCCGGCTGCCGGGAGGGCGTCGCTGCCCCTGCGGGGCGGGCGTCGGGGTGCCGAACGCTACGCGATCGGACGCTACGCGATCGGACACTACGCGATAAGATGCTACGCGATAAGATGCTACGCGATAAGATGCTACGCGATAAGCATGTCGTTGCCCAGCTCGTCGAGGTCCGGCGATTCGTCCTGTCCGTCGCCCCGGGGCGGGTCGATTTTCGGGTCGTTGTTCTCATCCACGAGAACGACGGTGGGCTCGTGCTCATCCGCTTCCTCCGGGGTCATTTCCGCGTAAGAGATGACGATCACCTGGTCGCCTCGGGCGGCGAGGCGAGCGGCCGGGCCGTTCAGGCACACCGTCCGCGCCCCGGGTTCTCCCGGAATCGTATAGGTTTCCAGACGGGATCCGTTGTTCACGTTGACGACCTGCACCTTCTCGTAGGGAAGGATTCCGGCGGCGTCGAGCAACTGCTCGTCGATCGTGATGGACCCCTCGTAGTAGAGGTCGGCCTCGGTGACGCGAAGCCGGTGCAGCTTCGCCTTAAACATCGTGATCGTCATCGATGCGGAGTCGGTCGGATGGACGGAAGGGAACGGCCGGTGCGTAACAGTACGGTAATGATATCAGTCCTCCGACGGAACGGATATGAATGCATTGTCAATTAGACGTGTATCCCCAAAAAAGACGGCGACGGCGGCGAGCACGTCGTCTCCGGGGTCGAGCCGGTCGATGGGTTGAAGGGTTCGGGCATCGACCACGTCTGCGTACTGCACCCGTCCGTCGGGGGCGCGGGACAGGGCATCGTTCATCGCCTCAACCACCCCTTCTACCTGCTGTTCCCCCTGCCGGATGCGCTGCTCGGCGGCCCGGACCGCTCTGGAAAGGACGACGGCCTGGCGGCGCTCGTCCGGGCTGAGGTAGGCATTGCGCGACGAGGCCGCGAGCCCGTCCTCCTCCCGAACCGTTTCGACGCCGACGATGTCAACGTCCAGCAGAAGGTCCTCGACCATTCGTCGCAAGACGACTAGCTGCTGCGCGTCTTTCGTGCCGAAGACGGCCACGTGCGGCTTGCAGGCATGAAAGAGCTTGCTGACCACGGTGGTGACTCCGCGAAAGTGCCCGTCGCGGTAGGCCCCGCAGAGGGAGTCCGTCAACTGCTCGACGGTGACCCACGTCACCGGTCCGTCGAGGGCGTCGTCGGCGTTGGGGTACATCTCGTCGACGCTCGGGGCGAAGACCGCATCGACACCGCGGGCGGAGAGCAGCTCTTCATCGCGCTCCAGGTCGCGCGGATAGGTGTCGTAGTCTTCCTCCGGGCCGAACTGCGTGGGGTTGACGAAAATCGAGACGACCACTCGATCGGCGCGGTCGAGAGCGTCTTCGACGAGGGCGAGATGCCCCTCGTGCAGGGCGCCCATGGTCGGAACGAGGGCCAGCGTACAGTCCTGGCTCCGCGTCCGGTCGGCGAAGCGCTGCATGGCGTCGACGGTGGTGATGCGTTTCATGACGGCGGAGATCGATGCCAGAGAGATCGATGCCAGAGGTCGGCGCGAGGGATCCTACGCGGACAGAAGAGCCGGCGCGAGGGGTCCTGCGCGAGGGGTCCTGCACGCACAAGAACCCGCCACGCGGAAAAGACGCGCAAACAGCCGTCGCGCGAAGCCGGCGTACATTCGTGCCGGAGCGCCGCGCAACGCTACGAACCCGGTCGCCGCCGGTTTCGCGGAGGAAAAGCCATTGACCTTTCCGTTTCCGACTCGGATGTTACGGACTGGCCCGTTCATCTTTTCCCTCCAACCTGCCGCTTTTCCATGTCCGACGTCCGCATCGAGCACGACTCTCTCGGCCCCGTCGAGGTCCCGGCCGACGCCCTGTACGGGGCTCAGACGCAGCGTGCCCGAGAGAACTTCCCCGTCAGCGACCTTCGCTTTTCCCGGCGGTTCATCGAGGCGCTGGGACGCATCAAGTACGCCGCGGCGCGTGCGAACGGCGATCTCGGTCTGTTGCCGGCGGAAAAGGCGGACGGGATCGCGGAGGCGGCCGGCGAAGTTGCCGACGGCACCCACGACGACGAGTTCGTACTGGATATCTTCCAGACCGGGAGCGGGACCTCCACCAACATGAACGCCAACGAGGTCATTGCCAACCGGGCATCGGTTCTTCTCGGGGCCGACCTCGGCAGCAAGGCCGTCCACCCCAACGACGACGTCAACATGTCGCAGTCGTCCAACGACACGATTCCGACGGCGATGCACGTGTCGGCCCGGACGGCGATGGAGGAGGACCTCCTCCCCGCCCTGCGCCGGCTTCAGGCGGCGTTGGAGGCGAAGGCGGAGGCGTTCGACGACGTCATGAAGAGCGGACGCACCCACCTGATGGATGCAACGCCCGTGCGCCTGGGCCAGGAGTTCGGCGGCTACGCGGCACAGATCGAGCAGGCCGTCGGCCAGGTCGAGGCGGCCTCCGGCTCGCTGAGCGAGGTGACCCTCGGCGGAACGGCCACGGGGACGGGCATCAACCGGCACACGGAGTTTCCCGAGCGTGCCGTGGCGGTTCTCCGCGAGGTGACCGGTCTCGACTTTCACGTCACCGAGAACCACTTCGCCCAGCAGGCGGCAAAGGAAATCTACGTGAACGCTCACGGCGCGCTGAACGCCCTGGCCACCGGACTGCTGAAGATTGCCAACGACCTCCGCCTCCTCTCCTCCGGTCCCACGAGCGGCATCGGCGAGATTACGCTGCCCACCATCCAGCCCGGCTCGTCGATCATGCCCGGAAAGGTCAACCCCGTGCAGAGCGAGCAGGTCATGATGGTGGCGGCGAAGGTGATGGGCAATCACCAGACGATCTCCGTGGCGAACACCCACGGCAACTTCGAGCTCAACGTGATGATGCCGGTGATGGCGCACGCGATGCTTCAGAGCATCGAGGTGTTGACCGGCAGCGTCGAGGCGTTCCGCACCCGGTGCGTCGACGGCATCGAGGCGAACCGGGAGCGCTGCCGCGAACTGCTGGAGCTCAACCCCTCGCTCGCCACCGCCCTGAACACCGCGATCGGCTACGACCGGGCGAGCGAGGTGGCGAAGAAAGCCGCGAAGGAGCGGCGAAGCGTTCGCGAGGTCGTGCTGGAAATGGACCTGCTGAGCGAGGACGAGATCGACGACCTGCTCGACGTTCGCGACATGACCGAGCCCGGCATCCCGGGAGAGTGACGGGACCGGCCCGGACGACATGACGAAGGGAGCTTCGTGCGGGAGGGAGCTTCGTGCGGGAGGGAGCTTCGTGACGGGAGGGAGCTTCGTGCGGGAGGGAGCTTCGTGACGGGAGAAGACGACGGGCCGTCGCGAACTGGCGACGCCGGGGCCGTCCGTCACGACGGAATTACGTTTGCCGGTACGAAACTTCTTCCGATGCTCGTTATAGCCACGTGAATGATCACCCGGCAGGGTGCTCTGCACGGGACGTGGATTTCTCACTCAAGCCCCCTCGATTCATGAGCGCGAAAGGGAAAATTTCGGTTGCCGTCTTCGTTGTCGCCGCCTTCGTGGCGGGGCTGCTCTTTGCGACGGCCGGCGCCAACCTGTTCGATCTGGGAGACAGCGTCGGCACGCCGAGCCAGGCCGCGCCTCGGGCAGAGGGCACAACCGCCCTGCCGGCCGATGCGGTCGACCCCAAGATGGCCTCGCTCGAAGATGCCTTCACGCAGGTTTCGGAGTCCGTCAATCCGGCCGTCGTTCAGATTCAGGCGGAGAAGGTCGTCGATCGCGGTCGGCGCAGTCCCTTCGAGGGAACGCCCTTCGAGGACTTCTTCCGCATGCCCGGCCCCGACCGCGAGCGGCGCCAGGGGCTCGGCTCCGGCGTGATCATTCGCCAGGACGGCTACATCGCCACGAACAACCACGTGGTGGAAGACGCCGACCAGCTCAGCGTTCGGATGTACGACGGCACCACGTACAACGCGGAGATCGTCGGGACCGATGCCTTCAGCGACCTGGCCGTCATCAAGATCGAGCCCAGCGAGGATCTGCCGGCAATCAGCTTCTCCGATTCTGAGCAGGTCAAGACGGGGCAGTGGGTGCTGGCATTCGGCTCGCCGCTGTCGCAGGAGCTCAGCAACAGCGTCACGGCCGGCATCGTGAGCGCGGTCGGCCGCCTGCAGCAGCAGCCGCAACGCCGCTCGATGCGGCGGGGCAACGGCCAGCAGCTTAGCTCCGTCCAGAACTTCATTCAGACGGATGCGGCGATCAACCCGGGGAACTCGGGCGGCCCGCTCGTCGACCTGCGCGGGCGCCTCGTCGGCATCAACACGGCCATCATCTCCCGGACGGGCGGCTACCAGGGGATCGGCTTTGCGATTCCGGCCAACGAGGTCAACCGCGTCACGACGCAGCTGATCGACACGGGCGAAGTGCAGCGGGCCTTCCTCGGAATCGGCTACCGCGAGGCGCCGCAAACGCTCATTCAGAACGAGGATCTTCCGCCCGGTGCCTCCATCATCGGCCGCATCGAGGACGGCTCTCCGGCGGAGGAGGCCGGCCTGGAGCCCGGCGACGTGATTACGGCCATCGACGGGCAACCGCTCACCGAGTCGCTGCAGGTGACGAACCTGATTGCGAGCAAGCAACCGGGCGAAGAGGTAACGGTCACCGTCAACCGCGAGGGCGAGACGCGCACGGTGACCGTCACCCTCGGCTCCCGCGACTCCAGCGGGACGACCGCCTCGACCGGCGAGAGCGAATCGCCGAGCGAGATGATGGAGAGCCTCGGAATGGAGGTGCGCAACGTCACCCCGGAGATCGCCCGGCGACTTAACCTCGACGCCGCCGAAGGCGTCATCATCGCCGACGTCGACCGGTCGAACCCGATGATCGCCGACTCCGGTTTGCAGCCCAACATGATCATCACCCGCGTGGCGGGACGGTCGATCGAGGACGTCTCCGAGTTCCAGGAGATTTACGCGGGCCTGGATGCGGGGCAGGCCTTCCGGGTCGTCGTCCGTACCCCGGACGGACTGGCCTACGTCACCAGCCTGACGAAGCCGGAGGAGAGCGGCTGATCGGTCGCCCCCGCCCACTTTCTCGCCGATTTCTTCGAAACGCCCCTGTCGCCCCTTGCATGCGGCAGGGGCGTTTGCTGTCGACGCTCCCCGACGCGAGATCGCGGGCTTCCCGACGGGGGCTTGTAGCAATCCCCGTCGAGCAGCGGAATCTCCCGCCTCGAACGCGGCCGTAGGGCCACGGACTCCACCCTGTGCGGCTGCACCCTGTGCAGCGATATTCCGCGCCGGGAAGCAGCCGGGAGCAGGTGCCGCTGCCGGCGCACCGGTTCAAAGGCGGCGGTGAAGCGACGTCTTCGTTTGGCTGCACGCATCCCGTAGTGTCGTCATGACGGAACGGAGAATGAAGTCGACCCGCCGAGGAAAACAAGACCCCGATTTGTCATCCCCCTGTTACGTTCCAGGCCGGGATTGCGGCTGTTTGGGTGGGAATGGATGGAACGTGACCGTCCGCCGCACAGTGCACGGAATCGGCTTGCGATGACTGTTTGACCTCCATCCTTCTCCCTCATGATTGACACGGCCCCCACGCACACTCTCGACGCTCCCCCCTCCGCCGACGACGTCCGTTCGTACCGGCAGGACGCCGCCGACAGCGGCGACTCGGTCGTCGTCGCGTACGTCTACGACGGCAGCGACCGGCACCTCGTCGTGTCTCCCCGCGGGACGTGCGTCGTCCTGGAAGGCGGCACGTCCAACGATGCGATGAACCCAGACACCGCGCCCGAAGCCGTGGCGGAGGCGTGCCGGGCGTAAGGTCGTCCGCCCGAACGCGACGGCCCCGGCGACGGCGGACGAGGGGAGACGGTCACGGGTGGCCTCCCCCTCCCTGTCACCGGCCTCTGCCTACCCGCCATGAGCACAGACTTCTCCTCGACCGGCGCCTCCCAGGGCGCCCCGGATTCTGACCGCTCCCGTCCCCACCCGACCCGGACGCACCTCCGGCGCCGCCTGCAGCAGCGGTGGCGGCGTGCCCGGCGCGCCTACCGGTCGGCGGGACAGCCCTTCGGATCTTCGGTTCGTGGGCTGGAAGTATGGATCGAGTACGGCCGCTGCGCCCGCACCAACTGACGCACACCATCGCGCCAACGGGTTCGCACGGACGGATTCGCACAGACGGATTCGTGCGGGCGGACGTGCATCCGGTCAACGCGCATCCGGTCGACGCGCATCCGGTCGACGGGCACCGCGACGCGCACGGCCGACCGGCTGGGGTGCGCGAACCCGGGCACGTTCCCCTTCCGGCGACGACGCCGGGGCCGGGGTCGGCGCCCGGCCTCCAGTTTGAGGCCGGCTCGTCCAGGACGGGGCTCCGCCCGGGACAAGGCTCCGCCCGGACGGGCCTCCGCCAGAACGGGCCTCCGCCAGAACGGGCCTCCGCCAGGACGGGGCTACGCCAGGACGGGGGCGTCTTCCCCCTTCTGCTCCTCGAACGCGTCGCCGAGGTAGTGAATGAGGACCGCCCAGCCCACGATGAGGCCCAACACAACGAGGCTGAGCCACCGCACCTCCAGGAAAGCGACCGCCGTCAGACCCAGATTCAACACGACGGCAAGCACCTTTGCGGCGCGCTGGATAAACATGTCGATGAACGCCTTTGCCTTGTACTTCGCATCCTGAGACGTCGGCGTATACAGGGCTTCTCGCGCCGACTGGTTGATCGAGTAATTGAGGCCGTTGTCGCTGACGGACATGAGCCCAACGAAGAGAAGCGTCGGAGCGACCAGAAACCCCATCGTGCCGGCCAACAGCGCCACCGGAAGGAAGAAGAGAGCGACCTTCACGCCGTGGCGCTTCATCACGTAGGAGGTTAGGAAGAGCTGGACGAGGATCGACACGGCGCTCGTGGCTTGGCCGATGATGCCGAAGGCCTGGTCGCGGGCTGTCGAGCTCTGGATCTGCTGTTCGATGACGGCGCTCAACTGGAAGTCGACGACGTTGGACGTCATTTCGTAGATGGCGAGGAGCGCCGCGATCCCGAGGAGGTAGCGCGAGCCGGCGACGAGACGCGCGCCTTCCAGAAACACACTGCCGCTGTCGTCTCGGACCGGGTCTTCATCCGGGCAGCAGGGTTGGCGGGTCTGCGGCTCCGGGTGTTCGCGCCGGTGAATCCAGAACGCGATGCCGGCGATGGCGGCGAGCGGGACGAGGCAGGCGTACAGGAGCGGCTCGCGACCGACGGTTTCGACGAGTCCGGCCACGATCGACGACCCGACGAAGCCTCCCACCACGCCTCCGAGGCCGATCACACCGTACAATCGCTCGGCTTCGTCCGCCGAGTTGATGTCGTTGACGAGCGCCCAGAAGATGGGCACCATCACGGTCGTCCAGATGTCCCCCATCACGTAGAAGGACCACACGCTCAGCGGACCGGCAACGCCGATGTTGTCGACGATGCCGCCGAAGAGAACAAACAGGCCTCCGAAGAGGAGGCTAAACACGAGGACGACGTAGTGCCGCGCCATGCGGCGGACGAGCCATGTGAACAGCGCCACGACGGCGAACGCGACGACCATGTTCAACACCTTGCCGAGCTGCTCGGCCTGGGCGCCGCCGAGGGTCATCAACCACAGATCGATCGGTCGCTCCCCGAAGTAGTTCACGATTACGCCTCGCTTCATCGGCTTGAGGATCCAGAAGATGCCGATGACGAGGAAGAAATAAAGCGACAGCCCCAGGGCACGCGGCCACTCTCCGGGACGGATGTCGAAGAACCGCTTGCGCAGGCGTGTAAGCATAGGATACCGACGAGCTGTCAGGCAGGCAGGAAGCGTCCGTGCAGACGCCCCGGACCGACGCGGACCAAGCGGCTCCGCGACGAGCCGGATGGGAGAGAACGGGTCGCCGTCCGCGCACCGACCGGGCACGGAGGGCGCGCTGCCCCCGTCGAGATACCGGTCGGGAGGCCGGGACGTCCGTCGCCCCAGTCCCCGTTTCGTTACGGCTCGAACGCAGCAGGCGTTGCGTCCTCCGGCCTTTTGCTCGAGCAGAGCCCCGTCCGGTGCGTTGCCTCACCAGATCCGAAACCGCGCACCCGGCACCGTTCCCCATTCCGTTCCCAATCGAAGGGGCGACGGCTCGAGTAACCGGAAGCGAGTCCGTGCCCGCCGGGTGGAAGCGCGGGCTGCCCGACCCGGGTACCCAGCCTGGCTACTCGGCCCAGATGCCCGGCCCGGATGTCGGGTTTGGATGTCGGGTCTGGATTCGGGGAACGGCCGGCCGCCCCCGCCGACGCCCACCGGTTGCTACAGCTCCAACACGGAGTTGTGCGACCCGTGCTCGTTGGCGACCTGGGCATCCGCCTCTTCCTCATTAAAGTAGCCGTTCTCCTCGCTGAAGTAGCGGAATTCGTACGTCCGGCCTTCCTCCAGGCTCACGTTCGTACTGTAAGTGTGGTTGCTTCGGCGGATGAGCTTGTGCTCTCCCGGCGTCCAGTCGTTGAAATCGCCGACCACGGAGACCTTCTCTCCCTGGCCGTGATCGTCGGGAAGCACAAACGTGACCTTCACCGTGTCGCTGTTGCGCTTATTGACCTTTTTAATCATCGCAGAATGGAGGGCTGGGTGAACAGAGTGGATGGGGGTGGCGCGGCCGCGTCGCTCCGCGCCCGGTGAACGGCGTCCGGCGACCGCGGGTCGGCGGCGGCACCTTCCCGGTACGGGTCTCCTGACCCGGCGGACCGCGGGAAGTTCGCGTCCGGCGGCGCCCGCTGCTCTTCCGAACCGCTTCCACCCCGTCTTTTTGCACGGAGATCAAATACCCGGGCCGGCTGCGGCGGTGCCGCGCCGCTCCGAACGCCGCACGGACCGCGATAAGCGCAACGCTCACCGCGACAAGTGCAACGCTCGCCGTCCTCAACCGCACGCTGGAGGGTGTGATCGCAACGCCCACAGCACGTTTCGCCACGCTTCTCCGGCAAACGTGCAACGCCGCTCGACCAAACGCAACGCCTCATCGCACAAACGCCACGCTTCACCGTCGCACCGGCCCGCTTTCCTCCTCTCTCCTACACTCCGTTTCCCGCTTTCGAGGGGGAGGAACGGGGGGATTCCCCACGGACTGGATCGTCAGGAACCGGGCGGCGTGCGAGGACGCCCATCCGGGGCTCGCGTCGCGGTGCGGCCCCCGCTGACGCGATGCGCCATGAAGGCGGTCGTCACCGGGAGCCCCATCGTCTTCGCGTCGTCTTCGCGTCGTCATCGCCGGCCGAACCGGTCGCCGGGGGAGCGGTGCCGTTCGACGACGATGTCGCGGCCTGTTTGCTCCGGCCCGCGGCCGAAGAGGCGAACCAGAGCAGCGAGCGCGATCCCTGCCAGGAAGCCCCCGATGTGCGCGCCGTACGCCACGCCGCCGACGCTGACGCCACTTACGAACGACCCGTAGCCGTTGATGAACTGAAACGCGATCCACAGCCCGATTGCCACGAAGGCCGGGACCGAGACCACGTAGTAGAGGAGCAGGGCGTGGACGCGGTTGCGGGGGAAGAACACGATATACGCTCCCAGCACGCCGGAGATCGCCCCCGAGGCGCCCAGGTTGGGCACGACGCCGTCGGGATTGAGCGCGATTTGGGCGACGGTCGCTGCCACGCCGCAGGTCAGGTAGAAGGCCAGGAAGCGCGTCGAGCCGAGTCGCTGCTCGACGTTGTCGCCGAAGATCCAGAGATACAGCAAATTGCCGAAGAGGTGCGCAAATCCGCCGTGCATGAACATGGCCGAAACCACCGTGAGCACGATGGGCGACGGTCCCGGGGCCTGCGGAATCGACACCTCCCGGCCGCGAACGGTCAGGCTCTGCGGCTGGGTCAGGTCCACTCCCTCCACGATCTCCAGCGGAATGACGCTCCAGCCGTAGGTGAAGGCTGCGTTCGAGCCGGCCCCCTGCAGGAAGAAAAAGACGACCGCGTTGATCGCGACCAGGCCGAGGGTGACGAATGCCGGACCGGTGAGCGCGCGGTCGTCGTCGCCAATCGGGATGAGCATAAATGAGCGGAGACGGAGAGAAGATCGGAGAAAGCGGCCCCCGGCACCGGGGGATGGGGGCACGATTCGGGGCCGCGCGGGTATCGGTGCATGTACCTTTGGCCCTCGGCACAGTTCGCCGCCCCGGCGGCAGGGACGGGTCGCGGGGCCGCGGGGCACATCGGCACCCCGTCTCGTTCTCGTCCCGGGCGACAACCGCCCCCCGACGACCGCACGCCTGGGAACGCACGAACGCGGCTGGGCACGCACGAACGACGGCACGCCTGGGCACGCACGGACAACAGACACGCATGAACAACACGTCACGCATGATCGAACGGATTTCAATTCTCGGAACGGGCCTCATCGGCGGCTCCATCGCCCTGGCCTGGCAGGAGCACCGCCCCGACCTCACCCTGGTCGGGCACGACCGGCCGGAGGTCCTCGCGGCCGCAGACGAGCGCGGCGCCATCGATGAGAAAGCCGCCGACCCTGTCACCGCCGTAGCCGACAGCGACCTCGTCGTTCTCGCCACGCCGGTCGGGACCGTCCTGCGCCTTCTCGACCAGGTCGCTGACGCCCTCCCGGACGGCGCGATCGTTACCGACGTCGCGTCCGTGAAGCAACCGGTGCTCGATCAGGCGCGGGACGTGCTCCCCGACGCCGTGTCGTTTCTCGGTGGGCACCCGATGACGGGGGCGGAGTCCTCCGGTATCGCCCACGCCGACCCCCTTCTCTTCGAAAACGCCCTCTACGCCCTCAGCCTGCCCGAGGCGGCCGGCGACGACGCGCTGGACACCACGTTCGCCGATTTCGTGGCGTTGATCGAATCGATCGGCGCGCGCCCCCTGCGCATCGACGCCGCTACGCACGACCGCCTCGGAGCCGTCGTCTCTCATCTGCCGCAGGTCCTGGCGACCGCGCTCGTAACCACGATGGCGGAGACCGAGGACCCCGACGACCTGCTCTTCGAACTCGCCGCCGGCGGGTTTCGCGACATGACCCGCATCGCCTCGTCCCCGTTCGACATGTGGCGGGACATTTTTGTCGGGAACGAAGGGCCGCTCCTCGACGCCATCAGCCACTTCACCCGGTCGCTGCAGAAGTTTCGCAACCGCATGCTGGCGGAGGACTTCGAGGGAATGGAGGACATGTTCGAGACCGCCCAGAGCACCCGGTCGAACATCCCCCGCAACCAGAAGGGCTTCCTGCAGCCGCTGGCAGATATTTACGTCCGCGTCGCGGACGAGCCCGGGATCCTTCACACCCTTACCGGCCACCTGGTAGACGCCGACCTCAACATCAAGGACGTCGAACTGCAGCGGTACCGCGAGGGAACGGGAGGGACGTTCCGCCTGTCGTTCGACAGCGACGAGGACGCGGAGGCCGCGGCCGCCGTCCTCTCCGACGCCGGCTACACCGCCCGGCGCCCCGACTGACGGGCCGTCCCCTCCGTCCTCCTCCGCCCCCGCCCAGCACCGTCCCGCGCTCCCGCTGCGCCGCCCGGGGCGGATCGCAGACGGGCACGCGAACCGGCACGCAAACGTACCGATCCAGAATACGGACCCAAAAACCGACCGATCGCCCCCCACGGGCCGGATCGTCCGCGACGCCGCTCCCCCTCCGCCTATGGATCCCGGCGGTGGGCCGGGGCGAGAGTGCCCGCCGGAGCGGTCTCATTGATTTACTCGCCCCCGCTCGGCTATCATACAAGGGTCGAGTCGGTGAGTCGTTCAACCCCGTTCATCGTCTCACGTCCGTTTACCGTCCCTCCCTTCACCTCCCTCCTCCCTCTGCATGGCCGAGTCTTCCGGAACGATCAAGACCACTCCGCTGCACGCCGCGCATCACGACCTCGAGGCCCGCATGATGGAATTCGGCGGGTTCGAGATGCCGGTTCAGTACAGCGGCATCATCGACGAACACATGGCCGTCCGCAACCACGCCGGTCTCTTCGACGTCAGCCACATGGGAGAGGTGCTCGTGGAGGGCGAGGCGGCCTTCGATTTCGTTCAGCACCTCATCACGAACGACGCCGGCACGCTCACGGACGGGCAGGCGCTCTACACCGTCATGTGCACCCCGGACGGGGGCGTCGTGGACGACCTGCTCGTCTACCGCCGGGCGGCCAACCGCTACCTGCTTGTCATCAACGCTGCCAACCGGGCCTCCGACTTCGCCTGGATGCAGGAGCACAACCCGATGGGGGCCCGCTTGACCGACGCCGGGGACGAGATTGCGCTGCTCGCCCTTCAGGGACCGAAGTCGCTCGAGATCGCTCAGCCGTTCACAGCGTTCGATCTTGAAGAGATTTCCTTCTACCACTTCCGCGAGGCGGGCGGGGCGTTTATGGAGTGCGAGTCGGCGATCGTTTCCCGAACGGGCTACACCGGCGAGCTCGGCCTCGAGCTCTACGTTCCCGCGGACGACGCCGAACGGGTGTGGACGACCCTCCTGGACGCCGGTGCGTCGCACGGGCTCAAGCCGGCCGGGCTGGGTGCGCGCGACACGCTGCGCCTGGAGGCCGGGCTCTGCCTGTACGGCAACGACCTCACGCGCGAGACCAACCCCTACGAGGCCGGGCTCGGATGGGTCGTCAAACCCGAGGCGAGCGACTTTGTGGGGCGCTCCGCCCTCGTGCAGATCCGAGACCACGGGCCGGAGCGCAGCCTGATCGGCTTCGTCGCGGCGGAGCGCGGCATCCCCCGACACGACCACGTGATCGAAAGCGCAGACGGCGAGGAGATTGGAGTTGTGACGAGCGGGTCGCAGTCCCCCATCCTGGACACCGGCATCGGCCTCGGGTACGTCCCCAACGACGACCGCTACACGGAGCCCGGCACCGACCTCCGGGTGGCCAGCCGACGCCGCACCTTTTCCGTCACCGTTCACGAACCGCCTTTTCATAAGAAATAACCTGTGCCCGGTGGACACGCCCCCGGGGTTCCCCTACTCTGAATGGTTGCCCGCCGCACAGAAATCCGGCAGGAGGCTGCTTTCGGTTCTCGTCCCCCTCCGGTTTTCCTTCCGGTTCTCTTTTTGATTCTCGCTGTCCTTTTCGGCTGTACCTGCCGAACGGCCTCTCGGCCCTGACGAACGCCCCTCTCTGCCCATGGATGTGGAAGTCTTTCTTACGCACTCGAACGTGACCGAAGACGACGTGCGCGACCATACCGTGGTCGTCATCGACGTCCTTCGGGCCTGCTCCACCATCGTCACGGCTCTCGACCACGGGGCTCGTGCCGTGATGCCCGTTCTGGACATGGCGCAGGCCGGCAAAATCGCCGCCAACCTCGACCCCGACGTCTACCGCCTCGGCGGCGAGCGCGACGCAGAAAAGATCGAGGGCTACCACCTGGGCAATTCCCCGCTCGAGTACACCCCCGATGTGGTGGAGGGACGGGACGTGATCCTCAACACTACGAACGGGACGAAAGCCCTCGCCCGGGCCAAGTCGGCCCGCCACCTGGTGGCCGGATGCTTCCTGAACGCCGGTCGCGTCGTCGACTTCATTCGCTCGGCCGGAGACGACGTGGTCGTCATCTGTGCCGGCCGGCAGAACCGCCTCTCCCTCGAAGACACGCTCTGCGCCGGCCTCCTCCTCGACCGTCTGTGGGACGGCTCCGAGCCCGGTCTCGTCACCGACGCGGCACATACGGCCTTCACCCTGTACCACACCGACAGCCAGACGCTGCCGGTTGCGCTCCGGCGTGCCAACCACGCCCAGCGCCTTATGGAGCGGGGCTACGAGGACGATGTTGACTACTGCTACCAGGTCGACACCCTCCCCGTCCTTCCGTACTATACCGACAATCGCCTCGTCCTCTATGAAGACCTGACGCCGGTGAACAAGGAGTCGGAAACGCCGTCGGAGCCGGGGTCGCCGGCCGCGTAGCCCTGCCCGTGCGCCCTGCCGGTGCCCTGCATCGGCCGTCGGCCGGTTTCCCGTCGGCCGGTTTCCCGCCGGCCGCAGGACGCCGGGGGGCGGTTGTGAAAATGAATCGCAGCCCCCACCTTGTCCCCGTAGGACAGGACACCCATACGGCAGGACACCCATACGGCAGGGCACCCGTACGGCCGGGCCGGCGTCTTCCCGACCGCGCCCTCCCCGAACGGGTCGAGGGGCGCCGGCATCGTTGCTTCCACGGTCTTCAAGACCGGCGAGACGATCCGCCGGTCCAGCGCCACTTTTCTTCCGCGAGTTGCAGCAGCATGGCTTCCAAGGGTTCCCACAAAAAGACATCGACGACAGGGGCGGATCCGTTCGTGTCTCCCCAGCGGAAGATGGAGGTGCTGGGCCTGATTTTGATGGTCCTGGCGCTTCTTCTGGCGCTTGCGTTCGTCACCTACACCCCGGCCGATGATGCCATCGCCACCTCCGTCGACCTCGGCGATGCCCTTCTCGACCCAGGGGCGCACCAGTCCCAGTTCCGGGTTGAGAACGCCCTCGGCCTCGTGGGGGCGGAGCTGGCTCGTCTCCTGGTTCCGGGATTTCTCGGTTACACCGTGCTGCTCCTCACCGGCCTGCTGGCGGTGTGGGGCTATGCGGTCTTCCGCCACCTCGAACTCCGGCCCTACGCCTACCTGTCGGCCCTGGCCGTTCTGTCGACCTTCATGCTGTCGTGCCTCGTGGGCTGGTTCGGGCACGCGCTCGACACCGACCTGATCCGATGGTCGGGCGTGATCGGGATGGGCGTCTCGGGGTGGATGCAGCGCGTCTTCGGCATGGCGGGCTCGTTCATCCTGCTTCTGCTCTCCATTGCCGTTGCCCTCCTCCTCGTCGTCGACCACGACATCCAGCGGTCCATCGACCGGGTGGTGGCCCTCGTGCAGTCGGTTCGAGACCGCATCCGCTCCGCCTGGTCCTCCTTTCAGGAACGGCGGAGCCGGCGGCGCTCGGAGCGAACGGCCGCTCGGGAGGAGGCGCGCGAGGCGCGGCGGCAGCGCCAACAGGAATCGACCGGATCCGGCGCGGCCTCGGGCGACGCCCCCCCGTCCCCCCGCGCCGTCCCCCCTGATTCCGCCCAGGAGGCGTCCGACCCCGGCGCATCCGACCCCGGCGCATCCGAGGCCCGGGCATCTGAGCCTCGTGGATCCGAGCCCGGTGCGCCGGCATCCGAATCGGCAGCATCCGAATCGGCGGCACCCGAATCGTCGGCAGCGGGTCCGTCCTCGGCCGAAGCGCCCGATGCGCCTGGTGCAGGCGTCACGGGCGGAGACACCGTCCCGCTGTCGCTCTCTCCCGGCGATCGCCCTTCTCCCCTTCGCCGCCGCAACGACCTCTTTCGTCCCGGCTCGGGCGGCCCGGAAGACGCCTCATCGCCCGATGCCGGGGCTTCCGATGCCGGGGCTTCCAATGCCGGGGCGGGTGCGGGGCCGGCCGGCGAGAGAGCATCCGGCACCGGAGCGGAAGGGACGGGGCAGGACGTCCCGAAACAGGACGCACCAAAACAGGGCGTTCCAGAACAGAACGTCTCGGAACAACACCCGCCACCGGATGCGTCCCGCCCGGATCCTCCGGGGACGGCCTCCGGCGAGCGAGGCCTCGACGCGCTCGAAGAAGAATTCAGCGAGGCCTTCGACGAGGCGGCGTTCCAGCAGGACGCGGACAGCCCGGGCGGGGAGGACGGCGCCGGAGGGGCCGGCCCGGCCAGCGGGACGACGGCATCGCCGGCCGCCGCGCCGGAGGCGGACGCCGCGCCGGAAGAAGACCCGGAAGAAGACCCGGAAGAAGACGACGTCGAGCTGACCGTCAAGGAACGGGTGGAGGAGGAAAAAGCCGACGAGATCGAGCGCGACTCCGAGACCCCGGATGAGGTCGAGTACGAAACGCCGTCTCTCGAGCTTCTGGACGCGCCGACCGACGACGATCCGAGCGTCGACATGGACGAGCTGGAGGAGAACAAGCGCGTTCTCCTCGACAAGTTGAAGACGTACAACATCGAGATTCAAGAGATCAACGCAGTCGTCGGCCCGACCGTCACCCGGTACGAGATGATCCCGGCGCCGGGCATCAAGGTCAGCCGCATCAAGTCGCTGGAAGACGACCTGGCCATGGCGATGGCGGCGCAGGGGGTGCGCATGATCGCCCCGATCCCCGGGAAGAGTGCCGTCGGCGTCGAGCTTGCCAACCGAAACCGGGAGCTCGTCCGTCTTCGGGACGTGATCGGCACGGCCAAATTCCGGGATACGGACATGGAGCTGCCCGTGCCGCTGGGCAAGACGATCGAGGGGGAGGTCTTCCTCGCCGACCTGACCAAGATGCCCCACCTGCTCATCGCCGGCGCGACCGGGTCAGGGAAGTCGGTCGGGCTCAACGGACTCATCACGGGCCTGATCTACGCCTGTCACCCGTCGAACCTGAAGTTCGTCATCATCGACCCGAAGAAGATCGAGCTGCAGCAGTACACCCACCTGCGCGACCACTTCATGGCGCAGCCGGAGGACCTCGACGAGGCGGTCATCACGGAGGTCGATGAGGCCCTCGGCGTCCTGAAGAGCTGCGAGAAAGAGATGGAAGAGCGGTACGACCTGCTCTCCGAAGCCGGCGTCCGCGGCGTGCAGCAGTACAATCGCACGTTCAACCAGGGCGACCTGCCGCCCGCAGACGGCCACCGCCACATGCCCTACATCGTCGTGGTGGTCGACGAAATGGCGGACCTGATGATGCAGACCGACAAGGACGTCGAGGGGCCGATCGCACGGCTGGCGCAGAAGGCCCGAGCGGTGGGCATCCACCTGGTCCTCGCCACCCAGCGCCCGTCGGTGGACGTCATCACGGGACTCATCAAGGCCAACTTCCCGTCCCGCATCGCCTACGAGGTGGCCTCCCGCGTCGACTCGCGGACGATCCTCGACCAGATCGGCGCCGAGGGACTCGTCGGCAACGGCGACATGCTGTACCTGAGCGGGAGCACCTTGAAGCGCATTCAGGGACCGTTCGTGTCGGTCGAGGAAGTCGAGCGCGTCGTCGACTTCATCGCCGATCAAGACGACGTCGGCACCTACACGCTTCCCTCCCTCTCCGACGCCGGTCACGGGCCGGACAGCACCCTCGGCGTGGAGGACACGGACGACAAGTTCGAAGAGGGTGCCCGGGTGATCGTCCGCCGCCAGCAGGGATCGGTGTCGCTCTTGCAGCGCAAACTGGCCGTCGGGTACACCCGCGCCGCGCGGATTGTGGACCAGCTCGAAGAGGCCGGCATCGTCGGCCCCTTCAACGGCACGAAGGCCCGCGAGGTGCTCGTGGAGAGCGAGGAGGAACTCGAGCGTCTTCTCTCGGGAGACGATCTCGACGACGAGGCAGCATCCGGCACGGGCGGCGCGGCCTAATCGGCGCCGCACCGCTCAGGTCGCGTGCCGCCCCCGCTCCCTGCGCCCGCCCCGAGTCGCCCCGTTCGCGATCTCCCCTTCTCCGAATCCCCCCTTCCTCAACGACCAAGCCATTCAAGCAATTATGGACGACGCGTTTCCAACCCTCGGTATTCTGGGCGGCGGGCAGCTTGGCAAGATGATGGCCGCGGAGGCCGTTCGAATGGGTGTGGACGTGCGGCTTCTGTCTCCGAAGAAGGCCGGTCCGATGCAGGCCTACGCCGACGCCCGAACCGCCGACTGGACCGACCCACAGGTGCTGCAGGACTTTACGGAGGGCTGCGATGTGGTCACCGTCGAAAGCGAATGGGCGCCGGCGGCGGAGGCGGCCGAGGGGCTCCCCGAAACGACCGCACTTCGGCCGTCGCCCGACACGCTGGACGTGATCAAGGACAAGGGCGTGCAGAAGCAGCGCCTCGCCGCCGCCGGCTGTTCGGTTCCCGACTTCGCCTGCTGCCACACGATTCAGGACGCGGTCGACGCAGCGGATCAGTTTGGGTATCCGGTGGTCCTGAAGCAGTACCGGGGCTCGTACGACGGCTACGGAAACGCAACGGTCGCCGACGCCGACGAACTTCGGGAAAACTGGCCGTCCCTGGCGGCGGACGACGGCCTGATGGTGGAGGCGTTTGCCGACTTTGAGCGCGAGCTGGCCGTGCAGGTGGCGCGCCGCCCCGGTGGCGAACAGGTCGTCTATCCCGTCGCCTACACCGAACAGCGAGATCACCGCTGCCACGCCGTCGAGGTCCCCGCCCAGATCTCCGACGCGGTGCGCCGGCGGGCGCAGGCCCTGGCCCAGAAATCGGTCGATGTCGTGGACGGGATCGGGCTCATCGCCGTCGAACTGTTCGAGATGCCCGACGGGTCGGTTCTCGTCAACGAACTCGCCCCGCGCCCCCACAATACGGGGCACTACTCGATCGAGGGGTGCGCGACCTCGCAGTTCGAAAACCACGTCCGCGCCATTCTCGACTGGCCGCTGGGGAGCCCGACCCTCCGGGCCTCGCACGCCATCATGGTCAACGTGCTCGGGCAACGCACCGGCTCGCCGCCCTCGACGGAAGGCCTCGAGGAGGCGCTCTCGGTCGACGGCGCCGCCGTGCACATCTACGGGAAGCCGGACGTGCGAGACGGCCGCAAGATGGGCCACGTGACCGTGATCGGCGAGGATCGCGACGACATCCGCTCCCGTGCCGAGAACGCCGCCGCCGCGATCCGGCTCTGACGCCGCCCCGCAACCGCCCGGCCGAAACGCAGAAGGGGTTCCGGCGAAGTGGCGGGGCACGAGTGACGAGGTACAGGTGACAAGGATTTGTTCACCGGGGCCGTGTCCCTCACGACGCCTGCGTGTGCGACGCGAAACGTCCATCCCTCCTCCAATCCCCCAATCACCCACTCTCCCAATCACCCAACTCCCATCCAACGATGCCGACGGTAGGAATTGCCATGGGCAGCGAGTCCGATCTTCCGGTGATGGAAGAGGCGGCCGCCGTCCTCGACGACTTTGACGTCTCGTACGAAATGCGCGTCCTCTCCGCCCACCGCACGCCGGGACGCATGAAAGACTACGCCGAAACCGCCCATGAGCGCGGCGTCGAGGTCATCATCGCCGGCGCCGGCGGCGCCGCCCACCTTCCGGGCATGATTGCTGCAAGTACGCCCCTCCCGGTGATCGGCGTGCCGGTCAAAACGAGCAAGCTCAACGGCGTCGACTCGCTTCTTTCGATCGTCCAGATGCCGGGCGGCGTCCCGGTCGGCTCCGTCGCCATCAACGCGGCGGACAACGCGGCCCTTCTCGCCGTGCAAATTCTCGGCGTCGGAGACGCATCGGCCCGCGAGAAGATGATCGCGTACAAGCAGGACCTGGTCGACACGGTCGAAGACATGGACGCCCGCGTCCGCACGCAGTCTTCCTCGACGTCGTAGTTCTCTCCTCTCCTGTCTTTCCTCTTCCTCCGCTCCTCATGATTCGCCGAATCGTTCTTCTTCTCGGCGCCGTACTCGTTCTCTCGGCCGGGAGCGGCTCGCTCTCGTCGGTTGCGCAGACGCCCGCCCCGTTTCCCTCGGCCCGGATATCGTCTCTGGAGGCCCTCTCGGAGGTGGACCGCCGGTCTCTGCCGGCCGCCCGCGTTCCGGAGGCCGGCGCGGAAGCAAGCGCGGCGGCGAACACGTCCCCCCGGGCCATCGCGCCCTATCGGTACGGCGTCACGGTCGAGGCCGGGGTCACCCCCGACGAGGCCGGAACGTGGGAGCGCGCCGGCGACGCGGCAGTCTGGCGGCTGCGGCTTCAGTCGTCCGGCGCCGTGTCGCTGAGCGTGGCGTTCGACCGGTTCGACCTGCCGGCGGGAGCGGAGCTCTACGTTCGCGACCCGGCCGGCCGCTCCTTCCACGGGCCGTACACGGCCGAGGATGCGACGAACGGCCGGCACCGATCGCCCTTGATTCGCTCCGACGAGGTCGTCGTCGAACTCCTCGTGCCGGCCGAACGACGAGAGCGCGTCGACCTGCGCATCGGCCACGTCGTGCACGGCTACCGCTCGGCCGTTCCGCCCGTCACCGGGGCCGCGCAGGCGAAAGACGGGACCTGCAACGTCGACGTTGCGTGCCCGGAAGGAGATGCCTGGGACCCGGTCTACCGATCCGTCGGCCTCTACACCTACGAGATCAACGGACAGGCGGCCACGTGTACCGGCTCGCTCATCAACACCACGGGCGGAGACGCCGGGCCGTACTTCCTGACGGCCGAGCACTGCATCTCCTCTCCAGAGGCGGCGGAGAGCATGGTCTTCTACTGGAACTACCAGAGCCCGACATGCCGCACGCGCGGGACCCCGGAGAACGCTCAGCTGCCCGACGACAACCGCAGAAATCAAACCTCCACCGGGGCGATTCTGCGGGCTCGTTTCGGCAACGTGCACCGAACCGGAGGCATCGCGAGACGCTCCGACCTTGCCCTCGTGGAAATCGACGACGTCCTGCCCGACGCCTACAACCTGTACTTTGCCGGGTGGGACCGCTCTGGGGACGCCGCCGGTCGTGCGGTGAGCGTGCACCACCCCGACGGTTCGGCGAAGCGCATCAGCTTCGACAATGATCCGATCTCTCGGACGCCCTACGCGCAAGAAGCCCGCGACCCAAACGGGACGCACTGGCTGGTGGAGGCCTGGGAGCTGGGGACGACCGAGCCCGGCTCCTCCGGCGCGCCGCTCTACAACGAGGAGCAACAGGTTATCGGGGTGCTCTCCGGCGGATCGGCCGCCTGCGTCCCCGGCACCGCCCGCGACAACAACGCCCCCGACTGGTACGGCAGTCTCGCGCACGGCTTCGATCGGGGCGACTTCGACGGCGTGACGCTGGCGGATCTGCTCGATCCGGCTGACACCGGCCGGTCATCCATCTCCGGCCGGATGCAGACGCCGGACGGCGGCCCGCCGGCCCCCGTAGCCCGCTTCGAAGCCGATCCCAGCGCTCGCCGCATTCGCCTGTCCTGGACGGCACCGGGCGACGACGGCCGCACGGGGCGGGCCCAGCGCTACGACCTGCGGGTGCGCACCGGAACGCCAATCGCGACCGAGAACGACTTCAACACCGCCCGCCCGGTCGACGACGTCCCTTCCCCGGCCGAGGCCGGAACGCGGCAGTCAACCACCCTCCGCGTCGACGCGGACTCGACCTACTACTTTGCCATTCGAGCCATCGACGACGTCGGGAATACGTCTCCGCTGACCATCCTTCAGGACGCCGGTAGCGCCGCGGGCATTGCTCCGGTGGAGCAGCTCCGGGTTTCGTCTCCTTTTCCCAACCCGTCGAGCCGGTCGTTCACGGTGACGCTGAGCAGTCCGCAGGCAACCGATCTGCGAATCGAACTCTACGACGCCCTCGGGCGCTTCGTGCGCCTGCTGGACGTTCGCGAGGTCCCGGCGCGACGCGAGGCGACCGCGCGGTTCGACATCGGCAGCCTGTCCGCCGGGATCTACTTCCTCCGAGTTCGCGGCGCCGGCGGCCAGCAGGTGAAACGGTTGTCGGTCGTGCCGTGACGAGGCTCAATGCGCGCCCCCGGGGATCCGCGCGTAGCCCGAAAAGGAGCTTTCCTCGGAAAGCAGCCGTCCTCAGGGCGTGGATCGGGCGTCGGCGTTCATGAGCACCTCCCGGTTCGGGTCGATCTCCACCTCGGCCCCGGACGCGACGTCCAGACGCCCCGATCTGCCGTCCATCTCCACGCGACGCATCTTGCCGTCGACCTCGACGGGCACCGGCACGTCAAACGGCGCTCCCCCCGTCTGCACCCACTCCAGCGTCACGATGTTGCCCGACCGGTTCATCGCCACCGCCGGAAGCTGCTCCTGATAGAGATACACACTGAAGAACCCGTCGAGCTGGCGACCCGAAACCTCCTCGGCCGTCTGGACGAACTCGGCGGTGGTGACGGATCGGCACGTCGGACTCTCTGCGTCCGCCGCCCCCGCCATAAACGTCCGCAGCACGTCGATCAGGGCGTCTTTGCCGATCACGGAGCGAAGCGTGTGGAGCACGAGGGCCCCCTTGAAGTAGATGTCCGTCCCGTAGATGTCCTCCGCCGAGGTCGGCTCGGAGCGCGCGATGGCCTGCCCGCCCCGCATGCGCTGCCGGAAGTACGACGTCACGGCCCGGTAGCCCGACCCGCCACGCAGCGTCTCGGCGTAAAGCGCCTCCAGATAGGTGGCCACGCCCTCGTGGATCCAGAAGTCTTTCCAGTCGCCCACCGTCACGCAGTTGCCGTACCACTCGTGGGCCAGCTCGTGGAAGTGCAGCGCATCGAAGCCGGCATCGTATCCGAGTCCGCCGTTCAGGCGAAACTCGTTGCCGTAGGCGATGATCGTCTGGTGCTCCATCCCCTTAAAGGGCGTCTGCGCAATACCGTACTTGTCGGCGCGAAAGGGATACGCGCCGAGCGTCTCCTCCAGAAAGCGGACGTGATCCAGGAACTGCGGGAGTGCCGACCGGGCCTTCGCGGAATCGGACGGCAGCGCATAGAACGTGACCGGAACGTCGGTCCCACTCGTGCTCGCATACGTGGTGTCGATGGCCGTGTACGGCGCAATGTTCAGCGCGACGCCGTACGGGTTGATCGGGGTCGAGACCTGCCAGTGAAACGTTTTCGTGGAGGCGGAGGCCGGCTGGACGCCCTTCAGCACGCCGTTGGAGGCGGCGGTGAGGGTGTCGGGGACGGTGACGCGGATGTCCATCGAGTCCGGCTCGTCGCTCGGATGGTCTTTGACGGGCCACCAGAGGTCGGCACCGGCCGTCTGGCAGGAGGTCGCGATCCATGGCGCGCCCGTCGGCGTCTCCGCCCACGTAAAGCCTCCGTTCCAGGGGGGATTCGGGGCGTTGCGCGGAGAGCCGGCGTACTGCACGGCCACCCGGAGGGTATCACCCGGCCGCGCCATCTTCGGCAGATCGATCCACACCTGGTTGTCGTTGTCCGTGCGCGTGACCGGCCGTTCCTCCTCCCCGGACATCGACGGCACCCACGCGCGCTCGACCTGCAGCCGATAATCGAGGTTCAAAACGAACGCCTCGAGGGGGGACTTCACCACCGCGTGCGCGACGAGGGTTCCCGCGATGGCGCGCTCCGACGGCTGCACCTCGACCTGCAGGTCGTAGTACGTCACGTCGTACGCCGCCTGCTGCTGCAGAAGCTCCCCGCCGGAGTCCTGCGCGGCGCAGGACGTC
>CAKZLV010000368.1 GCA_937127285.1 uncultured Bacteroidota bacterium | reverse complement strand
CCCTCCCCGCCGCATCAATGAAGATCAGAGACATAAGTGTTTGATAATACGTGTCTTATACTCCCTTCATAGTTGGTACGCATTCGTTGGCAGCGGCTCCCCGCTGCCCGCCCGAGCACGCACAGCAGGAGAAGATCTCAAAGGCCGCCGGTCGCTCGTCCCGGACCGCGGCAGCTGCTGACGGCCGGTTCGGGGCGGCCTCTGCAGGGTCGTACGACAACCCCCCGACAGGACGCAACGGGTACCCAACACAAAAAGCGGGCGGCCCCCTGCTGGGAGACCGCCCGCTTTCGCGTTGCGTCGCGCCGGCCGGGCCGGGCGACCGTGGTTTGCGTTCGGTTAGAACGTCAACCGTACGCCGAGGCGCAGCTGCCAGAGCGAACTGTAGGTGCTGCCAGTGAGGACGCGGTCAAAGAACTCGTCCTCGGAGATCGCTCCGTTGAACTGGTCGGCCTCGCCGTCGCCGTCCGTGTCGACGACGTCGACGATCGGCTCGGCGCTGTAGATCGGCGTGTAGTCGCCGCCGTCCTCATCCGCAAACGCCTCGAAGTCCGTCAGCTCGAACTGGCTGGAGCCGATGTAGCGCTCGCCCCAGTCCGTGCCGAAGAGGTCGCCGAGCAGGCTGGAGAAGTTGAAGATGTTGGCCGTGATCTCCAGCTTCTGCTGCCGGCTGCCGACGAGGTCCCCGAAGACCTCGACCGCGAGGTTGAGGTCCAGGACGCCCTCCCAGGGCGTGCGGTCGCCGTTGCGGTCGGCGTACTCGCCCCGCAGACGGCTCAGGTAGTCGCTCTGGGCGATGAACTCATCCACGGCTGCGGCCTGCTGCGCCGGAGAGATCGTCGCCTCGTCGATCGTGACCTCGCTGAAGGAGAGCTCGGTCGCCGTGCGCGGCACGTAGAAGAGCGAGTTCGGGTCGCCGTTTTCGCCGACCATGTCGTCGCTGTTCCCGATCACGTAGGAGAACGGGCGGCCGGATTCGCCGGTGTAGACCAGCGAGAGGCGCGCGGCGAGGTTGTTGCCAAACTGCTGCCGGTAGTTGAACCGGGCCAGCACGCGGTGTCCGATCGAGAAGTCGGACTCGGAGAGACCGACGTTGTTGGCCCCGTTCACGTGCTCGACGCCGTCCCACAGGGAGTTGATCTGCGAGGACGTCCCGTCGTTCACGACGAAGGAGCGGCCGTACGTGTAGGACACGTCCATTCCGACGGCGTTGTCCAGACCGAGAACGCGCTCGAACGTGTTGCGCAGGCGCGCCGTCACGTCGTAGGCGTAGCCCCGGTCGGTGTTGCCGACGCGGTGGATGTTCGAGTACCGGCTGTCGATGAACTGATCGGACGAGTTGGGACCCACCGAGCTGTTGTCGTAGTCGCTCGCGATCCAGATCGGACGCTCATCGGGTCCGTCCAGCGTCTCGTTCGCCGGCAGCAAGTTCACGTTCGTCACCAGGATGTTCTGGAGGGTGTTCGTGTACTGCCCCTCCAGCGTCCCGATGAAGCCGCCCGGCAGCTGCTGGTCGATGCCCAGCGAGTACCGCAGGAAGCGCGGCAGCTTGTAGTCCTCCTCGAACATCTCCAGCCGGCCGCTCGGAATGAGGTCCGCCTCGGTGCGGTCGGATCCCGGAACCGTGGCCACCGTGAGGCCGCCCTGGCTGGCATCCGGCACGAGAGGATTCGGGCCGAAGTTGGAGACCTCCCCGGAGCGAACGCCGTTGTTCAGGAACATACCGCCGGGCCAGACGAACGGCTGGCGGCTCGTGTAGACGCCGACGCCACCGCGAATCTGCGTGCGCTGGTCGCCGAAGGCGTCGTAGTTGAAGCCGAGCCGCGGCGCCCAGTGAAAGACGGCGTCCGGGACTTCACCCGGCGCGGCGCCGTTGAGGTCGTAGTACTGCTCCACGGCCGGGATCGTGCTCCGGCGGGGGTTGATCTCGTTCTCGAGCGCGCGGCGCTCCGCCTGGCTGAGTTCGCCAGCGTTGAAGAAGCCGGCGATGTTGTCGTCTGCGAGCGTCGCAAACCGCGGGTCGTCGAGGATTTTCGGGATGTCGACGCGCAGTCCGCCAGTCACACGAAGGCGGTCGTTCACCTGCCACTCGTCCTGCACGTAGAACCCAAGGATGATCGAGTTGAACTGCCCGAAGGCGTTGCTGTTGTCGCCGAGGGACTCTTCAAACCCGGGCGTATTCGGGTTGTCGTCCACGAGCGAGAAGCCGCGGAGAAGGAAGACATCGGACGGATTGGGGCGCTGGTAGCCGGCCGCGTCCGGGTCGGCGTCGAACGGTTGGCAGCCCTCGATGTCGGCCGGGTTTTCCGTTGCCGCGCAGGCCGACTGGCGAAAGTCGTCGACGCTGTCGTAGAAGTACCAGCCGTTGTTGAACGGGATGAAGAGGTTGCCGAGGTCGTACCACTCGTTGTGCGTCCCGACCGTCAGCGTGTGGTCTCCGAGGAAGACGTTGAAGTTGTTCGTGAAGGTGACCACGTCCTGCTCCAGGAAGTTGACCGTCGAAAACGGCTCCGGGCCGAGTTCGACCGTGGCGGCCCCGTCGTCGATGTCAATCGTCGGGAAGAAGCCGTTGATGTTCGTGTCGCGGTCGTCTTCGACGTTCTTGTAGCTCAGCACCGCCTTGTTGGCGTAGCGGTTGCCGAACGTGCCATTCCACTCCAGCGCGGCAATCTGCGTCGTGTTGGGAAAGACCTCGAAGCGGCTCGAGTACGCCAGCGTCCGCGAGTCGCTGCCGAAGGCATCGACGTTCTCGGTGCTCGAGTAGTTGTACCGTGCGCTGAGGCGGTGATTCTGGCTGACGTTCCAGTCCAGCTTCCCGAAGAACTTGTCGCTGTCAATCTGCGACGAGTTGCCGCTGAAGGCGCCCGGATTGAAGTTGAGCGTTTGCTGAACGAACGACTCAAAGGCCTGCACATCGGAAGCCGAACTCAACTCGCTCCCCCGATAGTCGCTGAAGCCGCCCTCGAAGGGCTGCGGGGAGGAGTTGCGGCGGATGTCCGCATTGGCGAAGAAGAACAGCTTGTCCTGAATGATCGGACCGCCGACGTTCACGATGTACCGGTCGTCGCTGAACTCCGGGAACGGATCGCCGCCCGGCAGGTCTTCGGCCAGACCGACGCCGCCGAGGTCTTCGCTGCGGCGCTCGTAGGTGAAGGAGCCGGTGAACTCGTTCGTCCCCGACTTCGTGACGGCGTTGATCGCGCCGCCGCCGAAGAAGCTCTGCGTGACGTCAAACGGCGAGATGTCGACCTGGAACTGCTCGATCGCGCCGATCGAGATCGGCGTGGCGCCCGACTGGCCGCCGTCGGTACCCGTGGCGGCGAGACCGAAGACGTCGTTCGACACCGCACCGTCGATGAAGATCGAGTTGTAGCGGTTGTTCTGCCCCGCAATCGAAATCGCGGAGCCGTCGTCATCGTCGTTCTCGACGTAGGCCTGCGGTGTGAAGCGGGTGAAGTCGGCAATCGAACGGTCGAGCGTCGGCGCCGCGTCGATCTCGTCTTCCGAGATGTTCGTGGCAATTCCGGTGCGCTCCTTGTCGAAGATCGCGCCGCGTTCGGCGACGACCTCCACCTCGTCCAGTTCCGCCGTCTTTTCCGCCAGCGAGAAGCTCAGCCGGCTGGTTTCGCCGAGATTGAGCCGGATGCCGGTTTCGCGCTTCGACTGGTAGCCGACGAACGAGGCGGTGACGATGTAGGGACCGCCGACGCGCAGGTTGGGGAGGGTGTACTGGCCGTTCGTGCTCGTGGACGTCCCGTACTGGGTGCCGCTTGGCTGGTGAACCGCGACCACGTTGGCGCCGGGAAGCGGCTCGCCCGCGGCGTCTTCAACCGTGCCGCGAATCGTGGCGGTCGTGACCCCCTGGCCGTGGGCGGACAGCGGGATGAACAACAGGAGAAAGAAACACGCAATTGGTATGGTAGCCCAGCGTTGCATAGGTGGAGTGTTGCTTACCGAGAGGATCCGAAGTGTCGACGCCGCCTGGCCTCCAGCGGAGGCGTCCGTCCTCTCGTGACGTGCCTTCTACCAGCGGGCAAAAGGAGTCGCGTGCTCACCCGAACCCGGCCGGGGTACAGCCGGCTTGATCCGGGTCGGCTTCATGGTACGCAGCCGGTCCCGAAAACCGACGCAGCCAGAATCGAAGGCTGCGTGCGGCCGCACCTGCCGTCTCCCTGCGAGACAGATTCGCCCGGTGGGCATCCACCGGGGCATCCGTCGCGGGAAGCACAGGTACTGCGTGTGAGCGGTGAGAAGAGACAGGTTGGCGGTGTTGACATCGCAAAACGTACGCGCCGAACCGGGGTGGGTCAATAAAGAAAGGATGTATGAGGATTTGATAATCTTGCGTTCACGATCCGATCATAAACGCAACCGGGCGGTCTCCCGCAGGCTTCGACAGAAGCTCTGACGGCGTCTTCGAACGACGGCACAGCCCCGCCCCGCTTCCTGGGCGCGCGACGCGGATCTCGCCGACCGGCCCTCGTTCCTACAGCCTTCGTTCTTACGGTCTCCGTTCTTACGGTCTCCGTTCCCACAGCCCTGGATTGTCCAACCCTGGATTGTCCAACCCTGGATTGTCCAACCCTGGATCGTCCAGCCCCGGCTCCTACGGCCGGTCCGGGGGCGAGGGAAACACGGTGACGGCAATCTCCTCGGAGGGGTTGCCCTCGTTGCCGGCGTTGTCGACGGCCGAGATGCGGTAGTAGTAGAGCGCCCCGTTCTCGACGGCGTCGTCCCGGAAGGTCGTATCGGTCAGCGGAGTGTCGTTGCGGGGCTCGCGGTTTGCGATGCTGTTAAACGAAGCCGTATCGCGATAGACGTTGTAGCCCTCCAGGTCGTCGGCCCTGACCGCTTGCCACTCCAGCGTCACCCCGCCGACCTGCTCCGTCGCGGTCAGGCCGGAGGGCGGTGCGGGCGGGTTGTCGACCGGATCCGGCCCCGTTCCTCCACCGCCTCCACAGCCTGCGACAAGCACGAGGAAGGCAACAGCGATACCGGCACGGACGAGCGAGCGGAAGACGGATTGCATGACGAATCGGAGACGGTGGGGAAGCGGGCGGCGAAAAGGAGACGGAAGCGGCACCGGCGGACGCTACTGAACAACGACGATCTTCTGCACGATGGACCGCCCGGCGGCAGTAAAACGGGCCAGGTACACCCCGCTGGAGACGTCCCCGACCGACCACGTTGCCTCGTGGCGTCCGGCCGACCGTTGCCCGCTCGCAACGGTCGCGACTTTGCGGCCCAGCAGGTCGAAGATCTCGAGGCGCACGGTCCCCGACTCCGGAAGATCGTAGACGAACGTCGCCTCGCCTCGGACCGGATTGGGATAGACGTCTTGCAGCGTCACCTCCGTCGGTAGCGCGCTGTCGACGGACGAGCCTCCGGCTCCCACCCGGAGGGCCAGCGACCGGGAGCCGGCTTCCCCGTCGAGCGTCATCGATCCCTCTCTCAGGTCGACCTCCCGCCCGGTGGTCGAATCGACGAGGACAAGGGGCTGCGGCCAGTCGCCCTCGATCGAGGCCTCGATGCGGACCGGCTCGTCGGTCGTCTTCGTCAGGCGAAGGCGATAGGTTGCCCCGTCGGCGGCAGAGGCCGGACGCGCCTCCTGCGCGAGCCACTGCTCGCGCCGGGGGCGGTCGGCGGAGCCGTCCACCACCAGGCGCACCGGCGCAAAGGCCGCCGGCGGAGCCACTTGGTCGCGGGGATCTGCACCTCGGGCGGCCTCCGGCGACAAGACGAGATCGGCCCGCGCGACGCTCTCTCCATTCTGAACGGCCCGTAACCGGACGCGGGCGGTGATTTCAGCGTCCGGGGCAGAGGCAGCCTTCGGCGGAGAGAGCGCCGGGTACGGGATGGAGAGGCGGTCGAGCCCCTCATCGTTCAGAAAGTAGAAGGCGTCACCGGAGACGGCGGACGCAAAGGAATCAGCGCGCGTCCACGTGCCGTCCTCCCAGGCCCAGAGCGGTTGCAGGCGGCCGCCGTTGGCCGCCTCCACCTCATTCCAGGCAACGTCGAGATCAAGCGGATTGGAGATGATATTCCAGCCGTCGTGCAGGTCGATTGCGGCCGTCCCGTTCTCGACTGGAACGGATTCGACGAGGCCGCCAGCGGACCAGTCGTTCCGGCTGATCAGCCAGAAGCCTCGCCCCGGGCGAAACTCGAACTGCTCGGTGTTTTCGTAGTCGAGCAAGAAATCTTCGGCCGCGCCGGTGTCCCACAGCACCTTCCAGTCGCGTCCCTCGGCGCCGTCCAGGGTTTGGGCGATCGGACGCTCCACGTCGCCGGGAAGGGCCACCAGTTCGTACCCGGCGGCCGTCTCGATCCCCTCGAACGAGCGAAACGCGTCGATCACGACTCGGTCCGGGACCGAAATCCCGCCGGGGGCAAAGGCGCGCAGCGCGAGGGACGGGTCGAGAACGAACGGGTTCAGCGGACCCTGGTACGTGGCCACGGCCGCGTTCCGACGGACCTCCTGCGCGTCCGGCGGGTCGTCGCTGTTCCAGCGGAGAAGGTCGGTGAGCTGATCCTGCAGGAACGCGTCGTCCGTATCCCCCGGATAGGCAATGCGGAAGTAGAAGACTTTTCGCGCGACGTTGCCTTTCACGACCTCGCGCGGCTCGAAGCGGCGCAGCGACCGGTCGGACGGGCTGTCGTCCACCTCGCTGTACCCGTCTCGCTCATCGCGGGGCGGCGGGGTCTCAGCGGTTTCGTCGTCGATGAACCACCGGTCGGCCAGCAGGTCGGAAACCTCGCCGAACGGGTAGTTGCTGCGGGCGGTATTGACCTCCCCCCGCGCCGGCACCAGAATGTGCATGTCCGATTTCGCGGGCTCGTCCTCGGAGCCGAGGCTCTGCGGATAGGTGTGCTCCGTGTTGATCCCCCGACTGCCGACGGCTTCACTCGCGTCTCCCGTTCCCCGAGGCACCTGCAGCCCGGCGTAGTAGCTCTCCACCGTTCCGCCGTCGTTGAAGACCGTGTCGTAGAGGGTGTCGCGTGCCACGTCGTATCCGAGCGTCTCCGCCCCGCCGAACTCCTGCTCCAGCCGGGTGAGAAGCTCCTCGCCGGTGAGATCCGGGAAGAGCGTGGTGGTCGCGGCCGGCTCGTCCAGGATCCACAGCGCGTGGCCGGCGGGAACCGCGGGCGTGGCGTCCGATGACGAGAGCTGCAGACGCAGGTCTTCGACGCCCTCCTCCTGCTCGTCATCGGCGAGGGAGACGGTGACCGTTTGGGTCTCCGATCCGGTAAACGACAGCGTGCCCGGCAGTCCCGTCACATCCACCCCGTTCTCGGCGGAGCTCTCGCCGGCGTTCACGGACAGGTTCGCCGAGACGGATGTCCCGGCGGGCACGTTCACCGCGGCGACCTCGAACGTGGCGGTGCCGGTCGTCTCCTCGCCAATCGTGAACGACTGGGTGAAGAGAACGGACGGGGCGGCCTGGAAGTCACCGGGCCGCACCGGAATCAGTTGATAACCGCCCCCGTCCGACTGCGGATCGAACTGCCCGACCACGCCGGTATAGTCGAACGCACCGCGGGGCGGCTGCGTGCCCGCAACCGCCGTCTCGTCGGCTCCCTGAACGCGCAGGTCGATGCTCTCTCCCGTGGCGGCGGAGAGAGCGCGATACGTCGTGCTGGCCGCCAGTGCGCCCTGCCTTCCGCTGAAGGCCAGCCCGTCGACGCGAACGAGGACGCTCTCGTACGCCTCGCCGCTGTTTTCAAGCGTCGAGATGTCAACGGTCAGCGGTGTCGGCGGGGACGCATCGACGCCCCGAGTGTCGGCGTCGGCAAGATCGCCTTCGTTGATTTGCAGAAGGCCGTTGAACTCAGACAGCGTGCCGGTCACCTGCAGCACGGTGTCGCGCGCGATGTCGCCCGACTGTACGGCGTCGAAGAACGAGCCGCTCGTCTGGCGAATCGTCAGGCCGCTCGCCCCGACCGACCCGCTCTCGTCCTGAATCCGCACGAAGTCGCCGAACGCCCGGGTCACGGTTCCCTCCACCGTCACCGTCGCCCCCTCTCCCTGCTGCCGGGCCTCGGCAATGGGGACGACCTGCTGGGCGTGGACGGCCATCGGTCCGACTCCGGCGAGGAGAAGGCCGAGCACAAAACAACCCGCAAGCAACCGGCGGAGGTGATCCATGGGTTCGGGATGTTCGGTTCGAGACGTCGAGCGTATAGAAAAGCGAACAGGGATGACCTGGGTTCAGGCCATCCCTGTAGTGCGGCTTCGTTCGCGAGACGGGCGCGTCACTCCTGGATGTCGCTGGGGAGAATCGGGATCAGTTGGTAGCTGCCCTGGAATTCGCCGACGACCCCCGTGTAGGTGAAGGGGTCGCTGGGAATGGACTCTCCGCCAATCGCCGTCTCCGATTCGCTCTGGACGCGGAAGGTGAAGGACTCCGTGACCGACGGATCCTCCACATCGTACGATTGGCTGTTCGCAAACGTGCCCGTTGCCGACGTGAACTCGACGCTTGTAACTTCCACGAGTTCGGCTTCATACTCTTCCCCGTTCGCAACCAGCTCAGCGAGCGTCACGGACTGCGGCGTGGGCGTCGCCCCTTGCCCGACGACGTTGTAGACAAGCAGATCCTCGTTGTTGATCTGCAGGTTGCCGTTGAACTCGCCGATCGTTCCCGTCAGCGAAACTTCCGTTCCGGCTTCGATCGTACCGTCGTCTACATCGTCGAAGAACGGACCGCTCGTTTGCCGGATGTAGATCGCACTCGGGTCGCCGCCGTCGCTGTTGTCCTGAATCCGAGCGAAGTCGCCGAAGGCACGGGTGATCGTCCCTGTGACGGTGACCGTCTCCCCTGCACCGGCCGTCCGGGCTGCCTCGATTCCCTGCGCCACGTCAAGGTCCGACGGGCGGATGGGAATCAGCTGGTAGCTGCCGTTGAATTCCCCGACGACCCCCGTGTAGGTGAACCGATTGGAGGGAATGGTTTCTCCCGCCAGGGTCGTCTCGGTGTCTCCCTGTACGCGGAAGGTGAGCGTCGTCGAGCCGTCCGTTTCGACGTCGTAGCTCGTCCCATTGGAGAACGAGCCCGTAGCGTCGGGGAACTCCAGACCCGCGACGCGAATGAGTTCGCCCTCGTAGTCCTCTCCGTTTTCGGAGATCTCAGCGAGCGAGACGTCTTGCGGAGCCGGCACGTCTCCCTGCCCCTGAACCGTGTAGCTGGTCAGGTCTTCCTCGTTGATCTGAATGTTGCCGTTGAACTCGCCGATCGTTCCCGCTACCCGAAGCTCGGTGCCGGGAGCGATCGTACCGTCCGCTACGTCGTCCTTGAAGTCACCGCTCGTCTGGCGGACGTAGAGGGCGCTGGCTCCCGTCGGGCCGCTCTCGTCCTGCAGCCGCACAAAGTCGCCGAAGGCACGCGTGACGGTTCCCTCCACGGCCACCGACTCGCCCTCACGCTCCCGGGCATCCGCGATCGGAAGGACCAGATCATTCTCTTCAATCGTGAGGGCAAACGTGGACGTTTCACCCGGCGACGCTCCGTCGCCGCTCGACACCGTGACCACGAGCGTTTCGTCGCCTTCCAAAAACTCGGAGTCGTCCACGACGCTGTAGCTAAGCTGCGCCGTCTCTCCCGCCGTCGTGCTCTGCGGGAAGGTAATCGTCGTGTCGGCCGGGCCGGTCACGTCTTCTCCGAGCGTGGCCGTGCTCTGCGACTCGTCAACAGCAACGCTGAAGCTGAACTCCTTGAAGCCCGGGTCGCGAATCTCGAGGGTGAGATTGACGGAGCCGGTGTCCTCCGGCGCAACGACGGTCGACTGCGTGAACGCGACGGCCGTGCTGTCGCCGAGGGACTCGGTGTTCGTGCCCGAACTGTCGCAGCCGGTAACGAGCGCGAAGGCCAGGAGGAAAGACGCGAGGTAAAAAAGAGTACGCATGAGTCGGGAGGGCGGTTAGGGCTTACAGGGACGCTCGGTAAAAAGACAGGAGGCGAGACGGGGGTGCGTCGCGGTGTCCCTCTCGGCTCGCCCCGATCGTGGGGGAGCTACTCGGTGATGAGGTTGTCCTCGTAGCGGGCTCGGAGCTGGATGTCGCCGAAGAACTGACCCAGGACGCCCTCAAAGGTGATCGACCCCGTCGGGATGGGCTTCCCGGCATAGAACGAGTCGCCGGGGATCCGGAGCGTGAGCGTGTTTCCCTGCTCGTCGGTCACCGTGTAGTTGCCTTCGGAGCCGCCCCCCTGAAAGTTGCTGTCGCCGCCCGGTTCGATCGTGATGTTTTCGACGCGGATGCGCTGGCTCTGGAGTTGATCGAAGTTCTCGTCGGCCTCGGGGAGCGTGACCGTTTCGGCATCCGGAAGGTCGTTTTCGCTCGAGACGATGGTGTAGTTGCTCAGCTCGTCTTGGAAGAACTGGAGCTGCCCCGAGAACTCGCTGATCGTCCCGGAGACGCGGAGCAGGTCTCCGCGGCTGGCTTCGCTCGCGAGTTCGTCCTGACCCGCCAGCCAGAACCCGGCGGTTTCGTCCTGCACGCGCAGGTCGCCGTCGGAGATCTCCGTCACGATAGCTTCGAACGTGACGGACGCCCCTACGCCGGCTGCCTTAACGTCTTCGACCGGAGGGAAGCCGATGCTGAGAGACACTTCGTTTTGCTCTCCCAGCCGGGCCGCCCCGTCACTCTCCACCTGCTGCAGGGCAAAGAACGCCTCTTTGCGGCCGTCGGAGATGTCGGCATCGGAAATGTCGATCTCCACCGGACGCGTGATCGTCGTGTCGCCCGACGTCGCAGCAAATGAGATCTCTGTAATCCGGTCGATGCTGTTGGCGAGGTCGACCGGTGCCGCCGAACTGGCCTGCTGGGCGTAGAGGAGCTGAACGGTGACCGCGTTGCCGTCAGGGTTCTGCAACTGAACGTCGAGGGTAACGAGGCTGTCGCTCGGGATCGCCCCCACGCTGGAGCTGGCAAACTCCACGGAGGGGGTGCCCGTGCTTTGCGAATCCGGCGCGGTGCCGGTCTCGAAGCCGTCGCAGCCAACGGCAACAACGGCAACGGCCAGCAGCAGCACGAGCGAGCGGAGGGAGGAAGTCGGAGGCATAGTCACAAGAAAATCGGAGTGGTCGAAACGGAGCAGGTGGGCGGCAACGGCACGCAACCGGGCCGTCCGGCGCTCCGGAGGAGGCCGGACGACCACGGGGCACCGGGAGCTAGAACGTGTACCGCACGCCGAGGCGCAGGCGCCAGCGGGAGAAGATGTCGTCGGCCTCGAAGAAGGAATCCGAGAGCTGGTCTTCGACGATGTCGCCCGTGGGGTCTTCGTTGAAGGTGACGATCGGCTTGCCGAGGTCGTCGCGGGTGAGGATGCGCCCGCCCTGCCGGGTGCCGATGTCGCCTTCCTGGACGTACCCGGAGAGGTTCCAGGCGTCGATGTTGCCGAAGACGGTTTCGCGCTGGCGTCCCCAGTCGTCGTTGAGCAGGTTCAAGAAGTTCTCCACGTCGGCCGTGATCTGAATCCGCTGCCCGTCGAACGTCTTGATCGACTGAGCGAAGCGCAGGTCGAAGCGGTTTTGCCAGGGGGCGCGGCCGGTGTTGCGTTCGATCACGGAGCCGCGCGCGTCATCGAGCGACTCGTTGCCTTCGATGAAGGCGTCCATCTGCTCCCAGTTGCCGCTCTCCAGGACGATGTCGCGCTCGTTTTCGGGCACGAACAAGAGGTCGTTGAAGCGCTGCCCGTCGCCGTTGGCGTCGCCGTTGTAGATCCAGTCGAACGGCCGGCCGGAGCGCCCTTCGTACACGATACCGATCGTCGACTGGAAGCGCTCGCCGTAGGCCAACCGGTAGTTGAGCGTTCCCAGAATGCGGTGCCGCAGTTCGTTGCCCGACGTGCCGATACGCGGGTCGTTCACGTCCTTGCTGATGTCGTTCCAGTTCGAGATCGCCCGGCTGGAGGTGGCGTTGTTGACGTTCTTCGCCCGGTTGTAGGTGTAGGAGAGCGACCCGCTGACGCCCTCTTCAACCCGGCGCTGAATCTGCCCGGTCAGGCTGTACTGATAGCCCTCGCTCGTATTGTCGAGGACGATCGCGTTCGTAAAGCGGTCGCTCACCGTGGCCGGGGATCCGCCCGGCTCGCCGTACACGGGACGCCCGTATGCGGATTCGTCCACCTGCCGGATGTTGATGTTGCGGAAGGTGACGTTGTTGAGCGTCTTCGAGTAGATGGCCTCCAGCGTCGCCGTAAAGCCGGCCGGGAGCTGCTGGTCAACCGCAAGATTGGTGCGGAACGTTTGCGGGTAGCGGAAGTCGTCGGCGATCAGGTTGATCTCCGTCGTCTGCACCGGCGCCAGCAGGCCGCTGCAGCGGTCGTTCCCCGGATTGTCCCGGCAGAACGGCGCTTCGGCGGGAAGCGGCTGTGCGGTCGGGTCGTCGGCCACCGACGTCGGGTAGAACCGGACGCCCGGGTCGTACTCGCCCTGCTCGTTCACGTAGCTTTCCGCCGGGTCGAGCTGGGCGTCGATCCGGTTGACGTCCGCCCCGGTGTTGCTGTACTGGTTCGACACCCAGACGAACGGCGGGTCTCCGCTGAAGATGCCGACGCCACCGCGAATCTGCGTGGAGAGGTCTTCGCTGAAGAAGCCCCGGTCGTAGTTGAAACCGACGCGCGGCGACCAGAGCGGGTTGCCGCTGGCAACGTCGGACGTGCTGCGGCCGAAGGCTTCGAACGCGGTCGGGTTGAAGGTCGGCTCGTCCGGCAGCACCGGGACGTCCACGCGCAGCCCCAGCGTGAGGCGGAGCTCCGGCGTCACCTGCCACTCGTCCTGGATGTATCCGCCCAGCTGAAAGGCCTGAAACTCGGCCTCGGGCCGGTCGCTGTCCGCTCGCTGCGTGGCGTAGCTGTACTGGTACTCGGTCGGCTGGCCGCGCCGCAGTGCCTCGATGGCGCTCACCTCCGTATCCCCGACCTCGAACGCGTTGAAGGTGTAGGACCCGAAGTAGTCCTGAATGAAGAGGTTGTTGAACTGGTAGTACTTGTTGCTGGTCCCGACGGTAAGGGTGTGGTCGCCGGCGACGTAGGTGAAGTCGTTCGTGAACTCGAACAGGTCCTGGTCGAGGCGATTCGCCTGACTGAACCGGTCGATCCCGGCCACCACGTCGCTGCCCGACCCAAGCTCAATCGTGGTTTCGGGGAAGGCGATGCCCTCGACGTCCCGCTCGTCGCGAATGCGGGTGTAGACGAAGCGGGCCTCGTTGAACATGTTGTCCCCGATCGTGCTGTTCAGCTGCGCGGTCGTCGAGTTCTGCACGCTCCGGAAGACGTACCCGCGATTCGCGAAGCTGAAGCTCCCGCTGCTCCGGCCGATGCCCTGGTCGTCGCGGGCATTCACGTAGTTGTTGCGCAGCGTGAGGCGGTGGTTGTCGTTGACGTTCCAGTCCAGCTTCACGAGCAGCTTCTCGTCGTCCTGCCGGTCCGTCAGCGGGTCGATGCCGCCGGGATTGAAGCCGTAGAGGTCGTCGTTCTGGAAGATGCCCCGGATCTCTTGCAGGGTCTCCACCGATTCGTCGAACACGTTCGGCCCGTCGAGGTCCTCCCCCACCCGCGTGTCGATCGGAGAGCTTTCGCGCTTCAACTCGCCGGAGATGAAGAAGAACAGCTTGTCCTCGATGATCGGCCCGCCCAGCGTGCCGACGTAGAAAGCCTGGTTGAACTCGCCCGTGCCGACGTCATTCAGGTCGCCGGTAAAGCTCTCGGTGCCGCCTTTGAAGCGCAGCGACCCCTCGAACTCGTTCGTCCCGCTCTTCGTGATCGCGTTGACCTGGCCGCCGGTGAAGCCGGACTGCGTCACGTCGTACGGCGCGATGTTGACGTTAAACTCTTCGATCGCGTCGAGGCTGATCGGCTGAGCACCGGCCTGGCTGCCCGGCACGGCGTCGCCGAGCCCAAAGACGTCGTCGAGCGTGGCGCCGTCGACCTGGATGCTGTTGTAGCGGTCGTTGGTGCTGAGGAAGCTGCCGCCGCCGGTCGACTGCGGCACCAGCCGCGCGAAGTCGCCGATGCTCCGGCCGATCGTCGGCAGCTCGTCGATCTGCTCCTCCGAAATGTTGATCGCCGCCCCGGTGCGGCTCTTCGAGATGACCTCGCCGCTGCGCTGGGCGACGACGCGAACCTCATCGAGCTCTTCCGTCTTCGGGCGAAGCGTGAAGCTCAGCTCTCGCTTCTCCTGCAGCTCCAGGTTGATGCCGGTGCGCTCCACGGTCTGGTAGCCGACGAACGTCGCGCGGACGGTGTAGGGGCCGCCGACGCGCATGCTCAGAATCGTGAACCGGCCGTTGGGCTTCGTGGCGGTTCCGTAGCGCGTGCCGGTCGGTTCGTGAATGGCGATGACGTTCGCTCCGGGAAGCGGCTCGTCGTTTTCGTCGACGACGGTTCCCGTCATCGAGGCCGTGGTCGTCTGCGCGACCGCGCCGCCGGCGGGCAGGAGGAGAAGCGCAAAGAGAAAACCGAGCCACCGTCGTACCGTTGGCTTCATCGTGCTGGCATCATGTTGTTGAGAAGGAGAACCGGTGCCGCTCACGGAAAACACCGCGCCTCTCCCCTCGACAGATCGTCCGACACATCGGGCCGTCGGCGTCTCGCCCGGTCCGAATGAACGACCGGACGGGGCTTGCCTCACCAGGTGCAGGAGGAGGGAAACGGTGCTCCCTGACGTGAACACGAAAACCAACGTAGCAGGTGTAGAAACCCACTACAATGAAAGCAGGATGCATAACACAGCCATAACAAGCGGCTCTCCCGCGCGGAGGAGCAGTGGCCCCGGGTGCCGGGGAGGGCCACCGGTCCCGCCGTTGCGCGTTGCCCGCCCAAACGGCGGCTTCCCAACCAAAAACCGCAGGCCCCGGGCGAGCCGGGACCTGCGGCTGGATGCCGATCCGCCACCGACGGCGGCGACGCTCCGAACCCGATGAGGCTACTTCACGACGGTGAACTTCTTCACCTCGTTGACCGAGGGGCCCTGGACGCGCAGGAAGTACATCCCGCTCGACAGGTTGGCGGTGGAAACCGACGCTTCCAGCACCTCTCCGGCCGGAAGCACTCCGCGATAGAGCTGGTCGACCTGCTGGCCGAGGACGTTGTAGACACGGATCGTCACGTCCTGTGCCCGGTCGAGCTGCACCGTCACGCGGGGCCGGTCGCCGGCCGACACCGGGTTGGGCCCGGCGAAGGCGACGGCCTGCGCAGCCGCAATCTCGACCCGGCGCGTGTCGCTGACGCTCTCCGTGCCGTCCGTGTCCACCTGGCGGAGGCGGAAGGTGTGGACGCCCGGCTGCAGCGCGTCGGTCGCGAAGCGGTAGGAGCGCGCCTCGGTGGTCGTGCCCGCTCCCTGCTCGAAGCCGATCTGCGACCAGGCGGCCGCGCCCGGCGCCTGGTGCTGCACCTCGAAGCCGGCGTTGTTCGTCTCCGTCGCCGTCGTCCACGTCAGCACCGCCTGCTGGGCGTCCGTCTCCACCGTGAAGGACGTGAGCTCGACGGGGAGCCCCGTGCCACCAATGCTCACCAGAGCTCCATCAACCGTACTCTCACCTATTGCTATCGACGCGCCAATGATTTCTCCATTGGGAGTGAGAACAAATCCACCATCCTGTAGGGTGCCAAAGTCCGACAGTGACGTATTGGACTTGATGTCGGACGCCGTGGCCAAAACAGAAACACTTCCGTCCATTTGGATGACTCCATACTTATCTCCGGACTCGCTAAAAAACGACTCGTTCGAGACGACGATGCGATCTGCGCCGTTGAAGTTAACCAACTCAATGTGAGTGATCTCCCCATCTTCCAACGGACTGCCCCCACCAACCGGATCGGCAAACTCCGAGATCGACGGCGAGCCGGACGGATCCGTAACCTGGAAGACTTTGTTTTCCTTGCTAAACGATGAAGCATCCGTGAGCACGAAGAGATCTCCATCGCTGTCGCTGGCGATGCTCGAACGCATGGAGATATCCGAGATCGAAGACCCGTTCAGCACAGCAGTAGGAGAATCGTTTCCTGTGAAGGGAAGAGGAATCTGGTAGATTCCATTGCTGAGACTTGAGTTTTTTTCTCCCCAGATTCCGACATAGAGCGCACTGCTTGTCGCTTCCAGGGAGCGCGCTCCGTTCAGTCCCTGCACAACAACGGAACTGGCGGTACCGTCGGTGTCGATTCGATAGATGAAGTTGTCGTTGTTATCGTCTCGGAGACTGAAATACAGGTTGTCGCTGTCATCCGTGGTGACAGCGTCGCATTCGTTAACAGGCGGTGCCGAACCGGAAATGTCGCTCCGTATGTCCGAAGTCGATCGGAGTACGGAGAGCGTGGAGCTGTTGGGATCGTAAGAGTAAATGGCCTCCGCTCCCTGGTTGTACCCGATGATGAGTCCGGAGGCACTCCGTGCCAAGCATTCCAGGACGTTGTTGCCGTTGCCGTCATCCAAGTCGCTTGCATCGGCAAGAACTTGGATGGTCTGCCCCGACGCCGTCGTGGCGCCGAGAGCGGTGAAGACGAGGACGAGAACAAAA
>CAKZLV010000367.1 GCA_937127285.1 uncultured Bacteroidota bacterium | reverse complement strand
CGGAATCCGTTCGCCAGGCGGAAGCTCGACGCGATTAACGCGGGGGAAGGACGTATCGAACACGGTCGTCGCGTAGGGCGTCTGCAGCGCGGCGAGGGACGGCGCGGGATCTGGCGACGGGGCCTCCGTTTCGTCGCCTCCCTCCTCTTCGCCGCCGCAGGCGGGGAGGATCATCCCCACCAGGAGAAGACAGGCAGCCGTTCGAAGAAACGATTCGTACAGGCGGCAATCGGTGCGCATCATCATGGCAGTCATCGCGGGGGCGAGTTCAGCATCACGGAGTGGGTTCACCACGAAGAAAGATCCGGCACGAAGGTCCGGGAGGGCGGTTTCGCCGAGGCGGTGCGTCGGCTCGGTGCACCGGACGGAGACCGGTTGCAACAACCGAGGGGAGGGGCAGGACGAGAACCGACTCTCCACGGGCCGAGTCGGTTCCGGCCCCGCCCCTCCGCGACGGCCAATCCGAACGCCGATCAGAACGACGTGGACAGGCTCAGCTGGACGTCCCGTCCCGGCGACAGGGCGTAGCCCTTGTACGTGTCCAGGAAGTCCCGGTACGTCTCGTCGAGGAGGTTCTCGACGCCGACCGTGAGCGTGACCGGCGCGCCGAGCCCGAGCGCGAGCGTCGTGCTCGCCTCCACGTTCACCACGTTGTACGCCTGCGTGGAGGCGGTCCCGAACGGCGGGTTCGGACCTTCTGTATCCAATTTGTCAAACTGCGAGAAGGGCTCGAACCGCCCGGCGGCGTCTTTGTCGAAGGCGTGCCGCAGGCTCACCTCCACGTGGGAGTTGCGCAGCCGCTCGGTGTCGGCCGGAACCCAGCGCACGAACCCGCTCAGCGTGTTGGACGGCAGAAGCGGCAGCGCCCCGTCCTCGCCGGCGGTGCCGCCCAGCCCGTCGCCTTCACCGTCCAGAAGGGCGGTGCTCCCGCCCACCTGCAGCCAGGGCACGAGGCTGGCCTCCACCGTCGCCTCCACGCCCGGAATCAGGGCGTCGGTCTGGTCGGCGGCAAACACCGGCAGGCCGGTGCCTTCGTTCGTGTCGCCGGTGTTCTCCAGGTAGATGTAGTTGGAGATCGCGTTGACGTAGCCGGTCACCTCCGCGGTGATTCGGTCCCGCCGCACGCGCAGCGACAGGTCGGCGCTGTAGGAGCGCTCCGGCTCCAGGTCGGGACTGCCCACCTGAAAGGCCGCCACGCCGCCGTGCACCCCGCTGGCGTAGAGCTCGAAGATCGACGGCGCCCGGAAGCCGGAGCTGAGGTTCGTCGCGAGGGCGAAGCCGTCGCCGAACGCGTAGCTGGCCCCCACGGCGCCGGAGAGCGTCGTGTAGGTGTTCTCCAGGTCGTCCGGGTCATCGGTTCGCTCGTTCTCGACGGCGTCGACGGTCCGCACGTCCAGGCGGCCGCCGAACGAAAGCGTGACCGGATTCAGGTCGACGTCCTCGAAGAAGAACACGCCGGTGTTCCAGGTTTGCGCCGTCGGCTGCAGTTCGGCCGGGCCGCGGGTGTCGGCGTCCTGGTTCTGCACCTCCGCCCCGATCGTTCCGCTCATCGGGCCGATCTCGGGGTGGGCCACCTCCAGGCGCGCGGTGTAGATGTCCGTCTTCAGGTCGAGCGGGTAGTCGAACCCGCCGAGACCGCCCTGCTCGCGGATCGTCGACAGCGTCACGTCGCCGGTCGGGGGCGCCGCCTGGCGGACCGATCGCTGCCAGCTCAGGCGCGGCTTGAACACAAACCCGTCCGCGATCAGATTCCCCTTCACAGCCACGTTGCTGTGCTCGAGGTTCTGCCCGAGGCCGGCGGCCGGGAACGGAGTTTGGCCCGGCGTGCCGCCATCAGGTAGAAGGAGGTTCTGGGCGTTCTGCCAGTAGTCGCCGTAGAGCTGAAGCGTCCCGAAGTCCCCCTGCATCCCCACCTGGCCGTAGGCGCTCCACTGCTCGAAACCCGTGAAGGGCACCTCGCCGGTGTAACGCGGGTCGCCGAAGGTGCCGCCCTTCTGCGTTTCCGAGAAGGTAGAGGCGTCGGGCGTGTGGAAGTTGCCGGCCACGCGGCGCTCGGCGCCGACGCGCCAGCCGACGTTGCCCTGCGCGACGCGGAGGTCGACCGACCCGGCGCGCTCGTTGTTGTTCGTGTAGTACTGCGTGGAGGCGGTGCCGCCGACGTCCAGTTCATCGACCCCCGTCGTGGGCGCGGGCTTGCTGATCACGTTGATCGCGCCGCCGAGGGCGTCGGAGCCGTAGAGGATGCTGCTCGCCCCGCGCACGACCTCGACGCGCTCCGCTTCGCTGGCGTTGGTGGTCGGGAAGTGCCGCACCCCGTACTGGTAGAACTCCTGGGCGATGCCGTCTTTGAGCAGCACGACGCGGTTGCCGCTCAGGCCGCGCAGCACGGGCTTGCCGGCCTGCGATCCGGTCTGGATGGTGGAGACGCCGCCGACGTTCTTTTGCAGCAGGTCGCCGAGCGCCGCGCCCCTGCGGGTTTGGAGCTGCTCGGCATCCATCACGTCCACGTCCTGGGGCGCGCGGAGGGTGCTTCTCGCGCGGGCGGTGCCGGTGACGGTGATCCCGTCGACTTCGAGGACGCGGGACTGGAGCGTGACGTCGACCTCGGCGGTTTCGCCGGCGTCGAGGGTGATGTTTCGAGTGGCGGTCTGAAAGCCGACATACCGGTACTCGATGAGATGCTTGCCGGTGGGCAGGCTTTCGAGGCGGTAGCGGCCATCCGTGCCGGTGGTGGTCCCGCGCTGCAGGGCCGGGTCGGTCACCTGAACGCCGGGAAGGGGGGTGCCGTCGGGCGTGGTGACGCGGCCCTCAACGGCCCCGCGATCCTGGGCCTGCAGCGGCGCTGCAAAGAGGATGAGGCCGAGCAGCAGGGTGCCGAAAACGAAAGAACCAATTCGGATATCCATAGGGGGAGACGAACGTCGGGAAGGGTGTGGGAGAACAGGGAGGGGTCCCGGACGGCAGCCGGGAAGAAAGGCCGTACAGATGACTCTGCGCATGGGAACCGTCGGCAGCGACGACTTCAGCCCGAACGGCTGTCACCGTGGGCTGTGCCCCCGAACGGCCCCGTTTCGCGACCGGACGGCACCCGGTGGTGGGCGTCCGGGCCACGGCGGCCGGGACGGAGCCTCCCGAAGCGATGGGGGGTCGGCGGTGCAGGGAGCGACCGGTCTGCCGAATAGGCGGTGCGAGAACAGGCGAGGCTGCGGGGGAGGTGCCCCGGCGACGGCCTGCCCGGATGGGGCGACCGGCTCACTCTCGGGGGGGCGGGTGCGGCCGCCTCGGACGCGCACCCCGTCTCCAGACGGAGAGCGGCGCTCGCGGTGAGACGAAGCAAACGGGGGCAACCGGGGGATACCCGAGAATGGCCAGACGTTCTCGGCTCCGGCCGGCCATGCAACAGGAGTCGGAGAACCGGTGGGAATCAGCCCGCAGACGGCGGGCCGCGAATCGGACGATGGGGATGGGGAGCCGGCGCCGGGCGTCCGGTGGAAGCCGTGCGTGGCGTGGACGCTCGGGGAGGCCGGTCGGCAGCGGTCGCGGACTCAACCTGTCCGACGACGTGGAAGGTGCACCAGAAGCAGCTGTGGGCGTCGCTCTCGGCGGCGGGTGTCTGTATGTCGGCCGCCTCGGCCCCCGGAAGAACGGGGGACGTCCCCGCCTCTCCGCCCGGGGTTGCGGCAGCGCCGGCACCGACGGCAGCCGCCGGGGGGACGGCCGGCCCAGCCGTGTGCTGGACCCAATGCACCGACGGAGCCACCACGCCGCCGGCAAACAAGACGGCGACCAGCACCGCAGCAAGCGTCGGACGATGAGCGCCCATGGAGGAGAGAGGGAAGGTGCAATTCGGAATGCAAAGCCTGTGTATCGGCTGCGACGAACTGGGTTCCGGCCGCCCTCCGGCCCGTCGACGGTGGGCGCTCCGGACGGCTTCCTGCCGGAGGAGCCGACCTTCTCGTGAGCCCTCGGTTCCGATCCGCCCGCTCGGGCCAACCTCACCGGTCGTCGAGAAGGCGAGGACCTCGCGGGCCGCGGGGCCCGACCCCGAGGTGCGTCATCGCACAACGCGCAGGGGAACCGTGTCCGTATGCGCTGCGCCGGTCATGCGGACGAAGTACGTGCCGGGCGCACAACCGGTGAGGTCGACGCGCAGGCGGTGCACCCCGCGCGGCCGCGCCCCGCGGTCCAGCGTCCGAATGCGCCGTCCCAGCACGTCGTACAGATGCAGGGCGACCCGCCCGGCCGCAGCCACCTCGAACCGAATCCAAGCCGCCTCACGGGCCGGTTGCGGAGCGACGGCAACGAGGCGAGTCGACCGCACGGCAGTCGCGACGTGCACCTCGGGCGACAGGTCGGGGGTGCCGTCTGTGTCGACCTGCCGCAGCCGGTACGTGAGGCGCGCGGCGGGGGGCGCCGTGCGGTCGAGGAAGCCGTAGGCCTTCGGCTGCACGGTGGTTCCGTGCCCGGGTTCGAACCCGACGGTTTGGAACGCGCCCGCATCTGTAGTCGACCGCTCGATGTGAAAGCCGGCATTGTTCGTTTCGGTGGTCGTCTGCCAGGCCAGCGCTACGCCGTTCGGCGTTCGTGAGGCCGAGAACGACGCCAGCTCGACGGGAATAACCACGTCCTGCAGGTTGAAGGCGTAGACCGCGCCGCTCGTGGGCGCGGTGTTGTTCGGACCGTCCTCCACCGGCGCACCGGCGAGGGCCCAGACGCCCCCAATCGCCACGCCGACGCCCAACCCGTCGTCCGAACCGGCGTTCGACGCAGAGAGCGTCGCGACCTCGCCCCACCCGGCAGCCGGGGGCTTCTCGAAGGCGTACGCCCTGCCTGCGCCGCGGAGCGCCTGATTCCCCCCGTCCTGAAACCGGGCACCGACCGCGATGCGGGCGGCGTCCAGCGAGACCGACGTCCCGAAAAAGGCATTGACCTTGGCGTCGGAAGCCCGAAGAAGATCCGTTTCGGTCGCCGGCCATCCCTGAGCGGTGCGGTCGAACACGTACGCGGCTCCGGCCCCCGTCATCGTGTTGTTGGGCCCATCCTCCGCGGGTGCCCCGACGACGAGGCGGTCTCCCGAAAGGGCGACCGAGGTGCCGAATGCGTCGTTGCCGGCGAGGTCCGGGAACTCTCGATTGGACGCCCGAAGCAGCGCCCTCTCCGGCCAGGCCCCTCCGGGCGATCGCTCGAATACGTAGGCGGCGCCGCTGCCTGGCGTCTCGTTGACGGGCCCATCTTCGAATGGCGCGCCGACGACGAGGCGATCCCCGCTGATGTCAACCGACGTGCCGAAGCCGTCGAACGCTTCCGCGTTGGAAGCCCGCAGCAGGACGGTCTCGGTGGCCGGCCATCCTCGCGGACTGCGTTCAAAGACGTAGACCGCCCCGGTCCCGAAATCTTGATCCGACGCGCCGTCGTCGAACGGTGCGCCGACGACGATGCGATCTCCGGACGCGGCAACGGCCGCCCCGAAGTTGTCTCCCGCCTCGGGCGCCGCCGCCCGCAGAAGGGCTACCTGCCCCCACGATCCACCGGGCTGGCGCTCGAACACGTACGCGGCGCCGCTGGCCCCCACCTCGTCGCCGACCCCGTCTTCG
>CAKZLV010000366.1 GCA_937127285.1 uncultured Bacteroidota bacterium | reverse complement strand
ACGCCGGCCTCCTTGATCTCCTTCGAGACGACGATCGGCTGGCCGTCGATCGTGACGTAGATGTTGTCGCCGCCGGTATTCGAAGAAGGAACGCAGAGCCAGGCCTCACGAATATCGACCGGTGTGGCGCCGGTATTGTACACCTCGACCCACTGGTTCGCTTCGCTGACTTCGGTGATGCGCAGATCGGCAAGTCGGGCTGCAGAGTCGTTGCCCGTTCCAGCGGTTGGAATCCCTTCACTCCAGTCCGGCGGAGAATCGTTGGCCGATGGGTCGCCCCCGAGAAACGAAATCGTGTTCCCGGGAAGGGCCGGTTGGATAAAGTCGCCCGCCGTCCAAATCCCGGCGTCGACGGCGACGGCTTCTCGCCCTTCGTTGGTATCGCCCCAGCGAACGTAGTCAACGATGTTTTCGGCGTTCGTGAAGTCCTCCCTGTTCAGGTAGAGAGCGACCGAGCCCGCATCCGCGGCGATTTCGCTGTATTCGACCGCAACCCATTCGCCGGGGTCCAACACGTAATCGCCGGGCCCGACAATCGACTGGTCGCCCACGCGCTGGTACCCATTGGGGATGCAGAGCCAGGCCGAGGAAACGTCGACCGGTTCGGTACCGGCATTGTAGAGTTCGACCCACTGATTTCCTTCACTGACTTCGGTGATCCGAACGTCGACGAGACCGTCCGCGCTCGGTGGCTCGGGGTCGGGGCCGGTGCTATTCCCGTCGTCGCAGCCGGTGAGACCAAGCAGGACGCCGAGGAGGGCGAGAACGAGGGTTGTGGGGAGGCGAAGGAAGCGGCCGGGCGCGACGGATTCCGGGCCAACAATCGACATATGCATGGTTTGGAGAGCAATCTGTAGAAGAAACGAGAACCGCTCCCATGCGGGACACTCTCCCGCCTGGGAACTCGCCCCTACAGATCGGCAGCGTCCGGTCATGACCAGTGCAACGGCGACGCGCCCACGCTGGCTGCGCCCCGATCTCCACGTCTCGACCGAAGACGCAGACGCCCTGGCGAGAGCCCTTACCGCCCGGTGCGGCGTGGCGACCGGGTCGACCGGCACACGGCACGGAAGCGATTGAAAGCGGCGGCTCAGGTAACTCAGAAGTCACGTGCCCGGGGTATTATCAGATGATTGGCGTTCGACCTCAGCGCAGCCAGAGCATAGGCATCGACGACCGCCCAAGATCTATGGGTGTGCACTCGGCGAGAATCAGCTCCTGCCGGCCACGCACCGTTCGCACAAGCATCCGCGCAGGCCGATGGGGAGGGTTCGAGTTTGTCGAGTGGACCGCGATCATCCTCCCACGTTTTCATCCTGACTGCCATGCAGAACGCACGCACCGTCCATCCGACCCGTCTCACCGCAACCCAACGCGGGCGGCAGATCACCCGCCTTTTTTCCGTATGTTTAGCTGTTGCCGTATTTCTTGTGGTCAGCGCTTGCGACAGCCGATCGCCGACCGCTTCCTCCGAGAACGGCGCTCCGAATCCAGACGCCGCTCCCTTCTCTCAATCTGCGCCGGCCGACCAGCCGGGCGCAACCGAAATCCCGGGCGATCGACCGTCGGAGCCGATTCCCGGTCAATATCTTGTTGTGCTCGATGACCGCCGGGTTCTTGCAAAAACGGCATCCGACGTCCGCGCCATTTCGACCGAACTGCTGGGGAAGTCGACCAACGTGAAGCATACCTACAGCGCGGCGGTGCGTGGCTTTGCGGCCGCTGGACTCACCCCAAAGGACGCGGAGCGCCTCGAAGACGACCCGCGGGTCGCGTTTGTTGAGCAGGACCGAACGGTGCATGCCGCCGCGACGCAGTCGGATGCGACGTGGGGACTGGACCGATCCGATGCCCGCTCCGGGATCGACGGAGTATACACGTACGATGCCACCGGGCAGGGCGTTAGCGTGTACGTGATCGATACCGGCATCCGGGCCTCCCATACCGACTTCGGCGAACGCGCCGCTCCGTTCTTCGACGTGTTCGCGGATGGACGCGATGGGGCCGACTGCAATGGTCATGGGACGCATGTTGCGGGCACTGCCGGAGGAAGCGCGTACGGGCTCGCCAAAGATGCGTCCATCTACGGCGTCCGCGTCCTCGACTGCCGCGGCAGCGGCACCCTCTCCGGCGTCACGGCGGGGATCGACTACGTCGCCGCCAATCACGTCAAGCCGGCAGTAGCCAACTTGAGCCTGGGGGGCGGCGCCAGTTCGGCGCTCGACACCGCCGTCCAAAACCTAATCAACGCCGGTGTCACGACCGTCGTCGCCGCAGGAAATTCCAACACCGACGCGTGCACGACATCGCCGGCTCGCGTGAGCGAGGCCATTACCGTCGCTGCCTCCACATCCTCGGACGACCGGGCGTACTTCTCAAACCACGGCTCGTGCGTCGACCTCTTTGCACCCGGCGCCAACATCACCTCGGCCTGGATCAACGGTGACACGTCACTCAACACGATCAGCGGGACGTCAATGGCCGCGCCGCACGTTGCGGGCACGGCGGCCCTCTACCTCGAGTCCCAAACGACGGCGTCTCCGGCCGACGTCGCCGATGCGCTAACCAGCACCGCAACGACGGGTGCGATTGCGGACGTGCAGGGATCTCCCAACCGGTTGCTCTACGCCCCCCTTACCACGGATGACGGGGGCTCCGGGGACGACGGCGGAGAGAGCGACGAGCCCGGCGGGGGCGATGAAAACCCGGCTCCCTGCACGAACTGCTCCGTGTATACGTCATCGCTGAGCGGCACGGGAGACTATGACTACCAGCCGAACGGTACGTTTTACGCCGGAGACGCAACGCAGATCGGCTACTTGCGCGGTCCCGCAGGCGCCGATTACGACCTCTACCTCTATAAGTGGGGATTCTTCGGGTGGAGACTCGTCGCTTCTGCGACCGGGCCTGACCCCGGCGAGGACGTCACCTACGACGGCTCCTCGGGATACTTCTACTGGGTCGTCTACGCCGAGGACGGAAGCGGGGCCTACGAGTTCTACCTCGAATAACGGCTTCCGCGAGCGCCGCACGGACTCCACTCCTCGTTGGACGTACTTACGGGGACAGGCTTGCGGGGACAGGTCCACGGGAAAAAATCGGATCCTGCACGACGTGCCCTTCTTCGGACGGGCCCCCGCCGAGTGCTTGCTTCTTCCCACGTTTCCGTCCCGCATGTCAAGCGGTCGGTCCTTTCCCGGGGCCGACCGCTTTTGCGTGCCGCGCCCGGCCGCTGGGGGTTCACGGATACCCCACCCGTACGTCGTGCACGAGTGCGGCGACGGCGCTTGCGCGTGCAGCGACGGCGCGGGAATCTCCAGACGGATCCGGTCGCTGCCGGAAAAAGAGTCCCCGGGAGGCGGGCGGGGCTCGGTCCGCGGAAGGCGCTGCTGGTGCCGTCGATCACGGTGGTGTCGATTCGGCGGGAAATGCGACGAAACCGGTACGCCTTCTCGATCCGATGGTTATGTCGACCGACTGTTGATCTGTACCCGTGGATGTTCGGTGTCCGCGGATGATCGGAACCGTCGCTCGAGGGAGCTGGTGGGCGAAGGAGGTGAGCGGACGCTCGAAGGCGGTGCCGTGCCACAGCGCCGTGCCGCCTCGCAAGAATGCGTACGCTACCGACCTTGCCCTTCTCCATGCCTGAATCCGACGCGATGACGCGGCTGTGCCGCCGACTCCAGGAATCCGACGAGGCAGCGCTGAAACTGATCGTTCACCGAACGCGGCAGCGACTGATGGCCTACGTTCGGTCGATGGTCGGGGCGGATGTGGCCGCGCACGATATCGTTCAGGACGTTTTCGCAAGTCTGTGGGAGATGCGAACCGGCCTGGACCCGGCGCAGTCGCTGGAGGCACTGCTCTACCGAATGACTCGGAACCGCACGTTTACGTACAAGCGCGACCGCCGGAACCGGATTCGCAAGCAGGAAGCGGTGGCTGAATACGCGAATCGCGGCGCGCCGTCTGCACTCGGGCCGAATCCCGAAGAGAAGATCGATGCGGACGGCCTGGAGCGCCGTCTTCAAGTCTGGATCGAGGCGCTTCCGGACCGGCAGAAAGAGGCGCTCACGCTCAGCCGCCAGCACGGGCTGAGCCACGAGGAGGTGGCGCACGCGATGGAGATCTCTCCCCGCACCGTCAACAATCACATCGTTCGCGCCCTGAACACCCTGCAG
>CAKZLV010000365.1 GCA_937127285.1 uncultured Bacteroidota bacterium | reverse complement strand
CGAGATGCTGGCAAACACGTTGGTCTCGTCGGTCACCGCGTAGTCGGCGACGAACCGTCCGACGGCAGAGGTGAACTGCTCGTTCTCCGACAGCCGGCCATCGGTCGGCGCAAACAGGTTGTTCGGAGCCGCCCCTGTCAGGGCCCCCAGGTTCCCCGGCGTCTCACTGTCGTACACTTCGTACTCGCCCGTGACGTCCTCGTAGGTAAACCGAAGCCCGGCCGTCAGGCTCAGCCGGTCGGTCACATCGGCCGTTCCGTCGACAAAGGCCTCCACGGCCGTCGTCGTACCGAAGTTCTCCGATGCCTCCTCATGGGATTCCTTCAGGACGGCATTGGGGATGGGGAGAGCGGAGTTGGGAACGGGTTGGAACGGAGACACTCTCGGGTCGGCCTGCGCGGCCAGCAGGGCGGCAAAGTACCGCTCGTTCGTCCGGAAGGGCACGCGCTGCGAGCCGTCTTCCCAGAAGAGGCTTCCCCCACCGAATCCGGAGAAGCGGCCGTCGGCATCGTAGGAGACGCGAAACTCCTGGCTGAACTGGTCGCCCTGCGCGTCTTCGTCAAACTGCAGGATGGGCGCCGGCGTGCCGTCCGCGTCGAAGCGCTCGAGGGAGTCGAACTGGCGAAAGCCCGTAATGGACTCGAGCGTCCAGGCGTCGCCCACGTCTTGGTCGACGAGAAGCGTCGCGCTCCACACCGTCCGGTCGATGAACAGTTCGTCGTCCTCCAGCACCGGATCCGGCCCAAGGGCCGCAGGATCGTTGGCATCGGAGGTGCTGTTATCCGGTTCAAACCGCGCACTCTTGAAGGAGACCCCCGGCGGGGTGTCGCGCTGATAGTTGACGATCGCGTCGACGACGGTCGTCGGCGTCGGCAGCCAGCGGGTGAGGCCGCGGATGGCGAAGGTCTCCTTGCCGTTGAGATCATCGCCCGTCCGGTTCTCCAGGTAGCCGTCGCGCTTCTGGTAGTAGGCGGCCACGCGCCCGAAGAGCTGGTCGTCGACGAGGGGCACGTTCACGTGCCCGGTCGCAAAGCGCTCGCCGTAATTGCCGGTGCCCACCTCCAGGCGGGCGGAGGTTTCATTCTGCGCCTTGTTCTGGATGATGTGCACCGCTCCAATCTGAGCGCCGCGACCGAAGAGCGTGCCCTGCGGGCCTTTGAGCACCTCGACGCGCTCCAGATCGTACAGCTCGACGACCGATCCGCGCGACTTGCTGATCGACACGCCGTCTTTGAAGACCGACACCCGCGGCTCGATGCGGGAGTCGCCGTTGTCGCTCGTGATGCCCCGAACGACGAAGCCCGGGTTGTTCGGACTCTGAAGCTGCACCTCCAGGCCCGGCACGTACGAGGACAACTCGTCGGCCTGGTTGATGCCGAGTTCTTCGAGGAAGTCGCCGTTGTAGGCGGTGATCGCCACGGGAACCTCCTGAATGCGCTGCACCCGCTTCTGGGAGGTGACGACGACGCCCTCCAGCGCGACGTTCCGCGGCGTGAGCGAGGCGGTGACGGTCGTCGTCTCCCCCGGGCGGACGGTGACGTCGCGCTCGGCCGTCTCGTAGCCGATAAAGCGAACCGTCAGAACGTGGTCGCCGGCCGGGACGTCGCGAAGAGCAAAGTCCCCGTCGGCCCCTGTCGACGTCCCCCGCTGTAGCTCCACGATCTGAACCGTGGCGCCGGGAAGCGTTTCTCCGTCGCCGGCGACCACAGATCCGGCGATGCGCCCCGTCTCCTGCGCGCGGGCGTCAGCAGCCAGCATCCCGAGAGCAAAGACAGCCGCCAGGAGGAATCGCGCTGCCGTTGTGATGGTTCGGGTCAGCGGTTCGGACAAAGAAATCCAGAAAGACAAAGAAGTCGTTCGCATGGATGTGCGGATCAGTAAGAGAAAGCCGGATCACGCACGAGGATAACGGGGATTCGCCGGCCGCGTGTTAGCGCACAATTATGCGCCCGTTACGAAGCCGTCACGGATTACGGATCGGGAGAGCGACCGCGCCCGTCGTCGGGAGGGCAGCGACTACACGCCGAACCCGAGCATTTGACCGCCCTGGTAGATCACCAGCGAAAAGCCGTACGCAAGGGCGAACATGTAGAGCCACATCACGGACGGCCAGAACCAGGAATTGAGCTCGCGCTTCGCGACGGCGAGCGTGCTCATGCACTGAAGCGCAAACACGAAGAACACCATCAGGCTGACCGCCACGAGCGGCGTGTAAACCGGATTCCCGTCCGGCCCCACGTCGTTCTTGAGGGCCTCGCGGAGGACGGTCTCTTCACCGGTGCCGACGCTGTAGATGGTCGAGAGCGCGCTGATGATGACTTCGCGCGCGGCGATGGCCGACACGATCCCGGCCGTGATCTTCCAGTCGAACCCGAGCGGCTCCATCGCCGGCTCGATCGTACGGCTGAACCGGCCGATGAAGCTCTGGCGGGCCTGCCGACGGGCGGCCTCGGTGCTCACCGACCGGAGCGCCGCCTCCCGGCGGGCCTTCGCCTCCGCAACGGCCTCCGGCACCTCGGCTCCCTCCGTGATCGCCGGCGGGGCCACGCCCCGCGCCGCCGCGATGCTGTCGATCGTGGCCGCGTACTCCGCCCGGGCGGCGTCGCGCCGCTCCTGCAGGTCGGCCGGCACGTCCGCCTTCGGAAAGGACGCCAGCACCCAGAGCAGCACGCTGGCCCCGAGGATGATTTTTCCGGCGCGCACGGCAAATAGCTTCGCGCGTCCCCACATGCGCTGCACGAGGTGCGTCCACTGCGGGACGCGATACGGCGGCAGCTCCTGAATGAACATCGAGGACGAGCCGGTAAAGACGAACGTCTTCAGCACCCACGCCGCCACGAACGCCATGACCGTCCCCAGCACGTAGAGCGAGAACATGGCCAGGCCCTGGGTCCCGATCACGCCGAAGAGAGACTCGGCCGGGATGAACGCGGCGATGAAGAGGGTGTAGACGGGAAGCCGCGCCGAACAGCTCATCAACGGCGCCACCATGATCGTGATGATGCGGTCGCGTTCGCTGTCGAGCGTCCGCGCGGCCATGATGCCCGGAATCGCGCAGGCGTAGGAGCTGATCAGGGGAACGACCGAGCCGCCGCTGAGACCCATCCTGCGCATCAGGCGGTCCATGATGAAGGCGGTTCGCGCCATGTAGCCGGTATCCTCCATCAGCCCCAGAAAGAAAAAGAGAAGGAGGATCTGGGGCAAAAAGACGATGACGTTCCCCACGCCGGTGATGACGCCCTCGACGATCAGGTCTTCGAGCATCCCGCCGGGCAGGACCGCCCGGGTGGCCTGCCCGGCCAAGCCGACCCCGGCTTCGATCAGATCCATGGCCGGAACCGCCCAGGAGAAGACGGCCTGGAAGATGAGGAGCAGGAGGGCGGCGAAGATCGCCGGGCCGGCGATGCGGTGCGTGAGGACGGCGTCGAGCTTGTCGGAGAGCGTCCGCTCCGAATCGTCTGTCGTCTGGGTGACCGCCCGGCTGGCCACGGGCGTGATCCAGTTGTACCGTCCCATCGTTTCCGCGTGGCGGTACGGGACGTTCCGTTCGGAGAGCTCTTCCCGCGCCTGTCGGACGGCTTCGTAAAACCCCGGCGCCCGCTCCTTCCACTCGTCCAGGAGCAGGTCGCTCGTGAGCGCGCCTAGGGCCTCGAACCGGCGCTGTCGCGCGGGGACCGCCGGCACCTCCTCGACCAGGCGCTCGGCCAGATCCGCAACCGGACGGGCGACGGCGGGTTGCAGGGGCCAGCGCCAGTCGCCCGTCTCCTCATCGCCTGCCTCCCCGTTCTCCCTGGTTGAAGCCTCGGGACGTCGCTCGTCCGAGGTGGAACCGGCGGCCACGTCGAAGACGGCCTCGCGAAGCGCCTCCGTTCCCTTGCCGTCTCGCGCCACGATCGGGACGACCGGTACGTCGAGATCCTCCGCGAGCCGATCGACGTCGATCTCGATGCCGTTCTCCTCGGCCGCGTCCATCATGTTGAGGGCGACGACGACCGGCAGACCTAGATCCATGATCTGCGTCACGAGGAAGAGGTTCCGCTCCAGGTTCGTCGCGTCGACGACGCACACGACCGCGTCCGGGGCCTCCTCCCCCTCCATCCGACCGACGAGAACGTCGTAGGCAACACGCTCATCCATCGACTTCGGATTGAGGCTGTAGGTGCCCGGTAGGTCGATGACCT
>CAKZLV010000364.1 GCA_937127285.1 uncultured Bacteroidota bacterium | reverse complement strand
GCTCCCACGCCCCCACGCTCCCAAGCCCCCACGCTTCCCTCATGTCTGTTTTCCGCAACGTGATTCGGGCGACCGGGCGATGGTACCGGCGCTTATTTCGGCATCGCCTGGACGATCGAACCCGGGAAGTTGTCGACGTGCTTCGCTCCGTTCCGGCCTTCGAGCATGCATCCACGAGCACGCTGCACGTCATGGCCGAGGCCGTGCACCGGCGTTCCTACCGCCGCGGCGAGTCCTTGTACTACGAGGGCGATCCGGGCCTGGGGCTGTACATCGTCGAGGAGGGCCGGATTCGCCTGGCGACGGAGCCCGAGCCGGGGCAGACGCGCGAACTGCGCCGCGTGGCGGCCGGAGAGATGTTCGGCGTCTTGTCGGTGCTCGGCGACTTCCGGCGGATGGAGACCGCCGAAACCGTCACTGAGGCCCGCGTCCTCGGGTTCTTCCGTCCCGACCTGAAAAACGTGTTGAAGCGCACGCCCCAAGCAGGGGCGGAAATCTCGCTGGCCCTCGGGCGTGTGGTCGCCGCCCAGCACGTCGAACTGGTTCGCCTCATGGCCCAGCACGACGGCCGCGACGACGCCCTCCGCGCCTACGTCGAGGCCGCCACCGTCGCCGCCGACCGGTAGGGGCGGGACTGGGTGTTGGTCACTGGACGTTGGTCACTGGGTACTCGGTATTGGGTACTCGGTACTGGACACCGGTCATTGGACACTGGTCATTGGACACTGGGCATTGGGCATTGGTCACTGGGCATTGGTCACTGGGCATTGAGCATTGGGCGGATGGAGATGTTTGCCCCCTCGACCGAGCCCCCCACACGCCCATACACCCACCCCTCGAACGTCCAGCCGCGCCAAGATTCAACACCACGACGCCCCCGCGCCCCAAGCCTCCCCACGCCCCAAGCCTCTCCAGCGTCCAAAGCGTCCCCCGCGTCCACAGCGTCCAAAGCGTCCCCCGCGTCCACAGCTCCCACGCCCCCACGCCCCCACGCCCAATTCGACATTCTCGCCATTCCTGCGGCGGGGGGCGGATCAGCACTGCGGACGTGCAGTTTGAATTCTTTGCCTGCTGGTCGCCCGCAGACAATCGTCCCTCGTCCTTTCCTTCGCCAACCGCGTCCCGCGCGAATCCATGGGCCCGCTGTCCCGGCTAAACCATTACTTCTGGAAGTACTGGTACCTGTTTGTACCGGGACTGCTTTTTACCATGCTCTCGGCCGGATTTCAGACGACGGTGCCGATGGTGGTTCGGCAGGCGGTCGATAGCATTCCCCGACTCGTTCGGCTCCACAGCGTCTTCGACGGGACGGCCGCGCAGGCAGCCCTCTACAGCTACTTTTTCATTACTCTCTTGATGTTCGCCGGCGTGATTTTGCTCCTGTCGGCAACAAGCGGGGTGTTTATGTTTTTGATGCGACAGACGATCGTCGTCGCGTCCCGCCACATCGAGTACGACCTGCGCAACGCCCTCTACGACCACCTGCAGCGCCTCTCTCCCCGTTTCTATCAAGAGTACTCGACCGGCGACGTCATCACGCGGGCGACGGACGACATTGAGAAGGTCCGGCGCTACATCGGCCCGGCCATCATGTACGTGACGCGCTCCCTCTCGATCGTGCTCGTGGTGGTGAGCGTCATGTTCTTTATCTCGCCGACGCTCACCTTCTACGCGCTGATTCCGATGCCGCTGCTGGCGGTGTCCGTCTTCTTCATGGCGCGCATGGTGCACGAACGGAGCGACCGCCTGCAGCAGCAGTACTCCAGCCTCACGAGTCGCGTTCAGGAGGCGCTTGCCGGCATCCGCGTTCTGAAGGCCTACACCCGGGAGGAGGCCGAGGCCGACGCTTTTGAGGACGAGAGCCGCGACTACAAGAAGCGAAACCTCGATCTTGCACTCGTCGACTCGGCCTGGCGCCCGACCTTCCTGCTACTGGTGGGGCTCTCCACCATCATCGTCGTGTGGGTGGGGGGACGCCTCGTTGCCGAGGGCGTCATCACGATCGGAAATATTGCTGAGTACATCATCTACGTCAGCATCATGACGTGGCCGGTCGCCTCGCTCGGCTTCATCATCACGATGATCCAGCGCGCCTCTGCCTCGGTCAAGCGCCTGCAGAAGATCGTTGACACCGAGCCCGACATCGCCGACACGGAGCGGACCGACCCGTCGATCACCGACATCGACGGTCGCATCACGTTCGAAAACGTCTGGTTCCAGTACGACGGTGAATCGGAGGCGGCGCTGAAGGGCGTCTCCTTCGACCTCGGGGCCGACGAAACCCTGGCCGTCGTCGGGCGCACCGGCTCCGGAAAGAGCACGCTCGTCCGCATGATTCCGCGCCTCATGGACCCGGATCGCGGGACCGTTCGGATTGACGGGCGCGACGTTCGCGAAATCCCCCTCGACACGCTCCGCAGCCACCTCGGCTACGTGCCGCAGGATGTCTTCCTGTTCAGCGATACGGTGGCCAACAACATTGCCTTCGGCAAGCTCGACGCCGACGAAGACGAAATCCGCACCGCCGCGAAGGAGGCCGACCTGCTCGGCAACGTGCAAGACTTTCCGGACGGATTCGAGACGTTCGTCGGCGAGCGGGGGATCACGCTGTCGGGCGGACAGCAGCAGCGCACCTCCATTGCCCGGGCGCTTATCCGCGATCCGCGCATCCTCGTGTTCGACGACGCCCTCTCCGCCGTCGACACGGCGACGGAGCGCAACATCCTGCAGTCCCTGCGCCGCCGCCAGGGCAGCCACACGCTCGTGATCGTCAGCCACCGCCTCAGCGCCGTTCAGGAAGCGGACCTCATCCTGGTGATGGACGAAGGGCGCGTCGTGGAGCGCGGCACGCACGAGGATCTCGTCAACAACGACGGCCTCTACGCCGACCTCCACGAGAAGCAACTCCTGGAGGAGGAAATCGAAGCCATCGGGTGATGGGGGACGGTGGAGGATGGAGAATGGATGATGGAGGGTGGAAGATCGGGGGGCGTATTGATGCCGTGGGGGCGGCAATATGAGAGTGGCACGATGCCATGAGAAGGGCACGATGCCATGAGAGGGGCACGATGCATCGTGCCCCTCTCATGGCATCATTTCGTCTTCCCGACCGAGGCCCCATCGGTCCGTCCAAACCTTCCAACGCCCCAACGCCTCAACGCCCAACGCCCCAACGCCCAACGCCCCAACGCCTGAATGACCACGACCGTCCTTCCTCTCGGCACGGCATCTGCGCTGCCAACGCGCGATCGACATCTTTCGGCGCTGGCGGTGGAGCGGAAGGGGCGGGTGCTGCTCTTCGACTGCGGGGAAGGGACGCAGTACCGGCTGATGGATGCCGACCTGAACCGCGCCCGCGTCGACGCCGTCTTCATCACCCATCTGCACGGCGATCACGTCTACGGCCTGATGGGACTCCTGTCTACCCTCGGCCAGCTCGGACGCGCGGAGCCGGTCGTCGTCGCCGGTCCCGCAGCGCTCGACCGGATGCTCCGCGAGATGCCGGGCATGCAGCACGGCTGGCTGCCGTACGACGTGGAGTTCGTCTCGCTGGACGAGGGGTTCGACCGGGCCTGCGTGTACGAGACGGAGGAGCTGTCCGTCACCGCCCGACCGCTCGACCACCGCATCTTTACCGCCGGCTACCGGCTGGCCGAGAAGACGCGCCCGGGCCGGTTTGATCCGGGGCGCGCCCGGGATCTCGGCGTCACGGATCCGCGAGACTTCGGGCGACTGCAGGACGGAGAGACGATCGACGTCGAGGGCGGCACCGTTGACCCCGACGACGTGATGGGTCCGGAGCGACAAGGAATTTCGGTGGCGTACGTGACCGACACGCGTCCGTGTGAGGGCGGGCGCCGCCTGGCGCGCGAGGCGGACCTCGTCTACCACGACGCCACCTTCGGAGACGACCTGTCCGATCGCGCCGTCGAAACCGGCCACTCCACCGCCCGCGAAGCCGCTGCCGTCGCCCGCGACGCCGGGGCGCAACGTCTCCTGCTCGGCCACTTCAGCGCCCGCTACGACACGCCCGAGCCGCTCGTCGAACAGGCAAGAGAGGTATTTCCCGCGACCGACGCCGCCGTCGAACTCGCCCCCACCGTCCTCGACCCACGGGAGAAGTGGGGGGAGTGAGGGAGCGTGGGAGCTTGGGGGCTTGGGGGCTTTGGACGCTGTGGACGCAGGGACGCTGTGGACGCAGGGACGTTGTGGTATTGAATGTTGGCGCGTTGGATGTTCGACGGGTGGGCGTCTGGGTGTGTGGGCGTCTGGGTGTTCGGTCGCTCGGTCGAGGGCGCGAGCGAATGTCTCCGTCCAGTGCCCAATGACCAATGTCCAGTGACCAGTGCCCAATGCCCAATGACCAATGACCAATGCCCAATGACCAATGTCCAGTGACCAATCCCCAATACCGAATACCCAATACCGAGTACCGAGTACCCAATACCGAGTACCCAGTAACCAATAACCCGTAACCAATCCCCGGGGCCGCAACACCGGAGGCGGCGGTGAGTTGATCGTACCCTGCCATCGACCGCGGCCCTTCCGCCATTCATCCCTTCACGACTGCCCGCGCCGACTTGTCTGACTCCGACGCCGCCATCGACGAAGACGACACCCGGGACGCGGACGATACCCGGGAGGAGCAAGGCGCCCACCAGTTCGACGGACAGTTGATCCGGCGCATCGGCCACTATCTGCGCCCGTACGCCGGATGGATTGCCCTTGCGCTGACGGTGACGCTTGCCGCCTCGTTCCTCGGTCCCCTGCGTCCGAAGCTGGTGCAGATGGGGATCGACAACTACATCGTCGTCGGCGACCTGGAGGGGCTCCAGCGCATCATTCTCTTCCTGGTCCTGGCGCTCGTCGGGGAGGGACTGCTGAAGTTCGTCGAGAACTACATGACGCAGTGGATCGGGCAGCAGGCCATCTACGACCTGCGCACCGACGTCTACCGCCACATCCAAAGGCAGCCGCTGCAGTTCTTCGATCGGACGCCGATCGGCAAGCTGATTACTCGCGCGACGAGCGACGTCGAGAGCCTCAGCGACGCGCTCTCTTCGGGTGTCGTCGTCATCCTTGGAGACGTGTTTCGCCTCGTCTTCATCGGCTACTTCATGTTCAGTCTGAACTGGGTGCTGGCGGTGGTGACGATCCTGGTCATGCCGCTGATGGTGTGGGTCACGTTCTGGTTTCGCAACAACGTTCGCGAGCAGTACCGCGAAACCCGCGAGCAGATCTCCCGGCTCAACTCCTTCATCCAGGAGCACGTCACCGGGATGCACATCGTGCAGCTCTTCAACCGGGAGGAGGAAGAGATGCGGCGGTTTCAGGGCATCAACGACGACCACCGGGCCGCCCACATCAAGTCAATTTTCTACTATGCGATCTTCTGGCCCTCCATTCGCATCATTTCCAACATCGCCCTCGGGGCGGTGCTCTGGTTCGGCGGCCTGCAAGCAATCGCCGGGTCGGCCCTCACGCTGGGTGTCTTGATCGCCTTCATCCAGTACGCCCGCCAGTTCTTCGAACCGATCCGCGACCTCTCCAACCAGTACGACACGCTGCAGAAGGCAATGGCCGGGGCGGAGCGTATCTTCGACCTCCTCGACGAGGACCACAGCCTCGACGAGGCCTCCGAGCCCGTCGAACTCGACCGCGTGAAGGGCCGCATCGAGTTCCGCAACGTGTGGTTCGCCTACGAGGAGGACAATGCGGGCAACCCGGACTGGATTCTGAAGGACGTTTCCTTCACCGTCGAACCGGGCGAGACGGCCGCCCTCGTTGGTGCCACCGGCGCCGGGAAGTCGACGATCATGAACGTGCTCCTCCGCTTCTACGAGATCCAGCGGGGACGCATCCTGGTCGATGGCGTCGATATCCGCAAGCTGCGCCTGCAGGACCTGCGCCGCCACATCGGCCTCGTGCTGCAGGACGTCTTCCTCTTCAGCGGCTCCGTCGAGCGCAACCTCACCCTCGACGACCCGTCCGTCGACGAGAAGACGATGAAGCGCGCGGCGCAGATCGTCCAGGCCGACCGGTTTATCGACAAGTTGCCGGACGGCTACGAGCAGGACGTGAAAGAACGCGGGTCGTCCCTCTCGCACGGGCAGCGCCAGCTCCTCGCGTTCGTGCGCGCTCTCATCTACGACCCGGAGGTGATGGTCCTCGACGAGGCCACCTCCAGCGTCGATACCGAGACGGAGGCGCTCATCCAGCAGGCGCTCGACCGTCTCACCGAAGGGCGCACCACCCTCGCCATCGCGCACCGGCTGTCCACCATTCAGGATGCCGACCAGATTCTCGTCCTCCACAAGGGCGAGGTCCGCGAGCGCGGCACGCACGAGGAGCTTCTGGCGATGGACGGCCTCTACCGCCGCCTCTATGACCTGCAGTACGCCGATCAGTCCACCGCACCCGGCGGCGACGGCGCCCTTCCCGAGACGGTTTCGCAGGACGGTACTGTGACGGGCGGCGATGGCGCCGACAGCCTGCCTGCCGGCGGAAACGGGTCGGTCCGCAGCGACGAGTCCTGACGTGCCGGCCTGCTCCGGCGCTGTAACGCTTTCCCCTCTCTCCGGCACAAGAATGACACCGCGGCGGCTTTTTCGCCCCGCCTCGACCTTTTCCGCGCAGGAACCGCGCTTCTGTGTCCGACGCACCGCCCTCTTCCACCACGGCCGTTCTCTTCTTCAGCCACCGCCCCGAGCGCGAGTGGTCGAACAAGCAGTTCGTGCCCCGCGACCGGGCGAAGAGCCGCCGAGTAGCCGACACCCTCTACCGCCACACCCGCTCGGCCGTCGCCGAAAGCGGGTTTCCCTGGATCGCCGCCACCGATGACCGGCAGCGGGGCACCGGCTTCGGAGAGCGCCTCACGAACGCCCTCGCCGATGCCTTCGCCGAGGGCTACGAGCGCGCCCTCGTCGTCGGCAGCGACTGCCCCCGCCTGCACGAAGTCGACTGGGAGCGTGTCGACGACCGTCTCGCTGCCGGACATCCGGTCCTGGGCCCTACGCCGGGCCGGGACGGTACCTACCTGATCGGCCTCACGCGCGAGCAGTTCGACGCCGGCGCGTTCGCCGCCCTGCCGTGGCAGACGTCCCGCCTCTTTGAGGCCCTCGCTGCTCACCTCGCCGACCGGGCGAAGGCATCCCCCGTCCTCCTGCAGCCGCGGGCCGACGTCAACGGCCTCGCCGACCTCCTGCGGCTTCTCCGCAGGGGACAGGCGCACCTCCCGCACGATCTCACCACCCGGCTTCGGCGCGTCCTCGGCGCGCACGTCGCCGCCGAGTTCACCTCCGGCCGCCCCCGGCGCTCGTCCCTGCGCCGCATCCGCTCCCGCGGCCCGCCCCGTCCCGCCGACGCGTAACGACGGAACCCGGCCCGTCCGGGCATCCCGTCGTCCGTTCTGGATATCCCCACCGCACCGCTCTGTCGTGTCGCCCGCGGTGGAGGACCCCACCCGTCGTCGCTTTCTCTCGTGCGCCGTCCGCTTGCGCCGCCGGTCCTACCCGGACCGAATCGGTGCGGTGCGTCCGGCGCCGGGGCTCCCCCTTTGACCCCTGCGATCCGTATGTCTGCAATCGATTTCCTGCATCGCGCCGCCCGCCGGTGCCTACGTCTCCCACTTCGCCTCGTGGTTTCCCTCCCTCTCCTCGCTGTCCTTGTTGCATTTGCTTCCGTCCCTTCGGCCTACGCACAGGCCGGTCTGGAAGTGTTTGCGATCGACGTTCAGGCCAACGAGCCCGTCGAGGACGCCCGCGTACACGTCGTCAACGACGCGATCGGCTACGCCTCCGTGCGAAGCACGAACGAGCGCGGCAAGGCGCAGTGGCCGGGCCTCTCGACTTCGGGCGAGTACACTGTCTACGTCGAGGAAACCGACCGGTACTACACAGCACGCGTCACCGGTGTGAGCCTGCGCGCCAACTTCACCCGCAGCGTCACCCTCTTCCTTCATCCCCTCGAAACCGTCGAACTCGATGAGGTCGTCGTCGAGGGGCGAACCGGCATCTCGGAGGTGAACAAGGTCAACGCCGAGGTGTCGTCCTCCCTCTCCGCACAGTCGCTGGAGGAGATTCCCGTCGAGGGCCGCAACTTCACGCAGTCGCTCTTTCGCCTCCCGAACGTGACGCCGGCGACCGGCTTCTTCACCGAGGCGCCGAACGTGTCGATCAACGGCGCGAACGGCCTCTACACGCAGTACCTGGTCGACGGCATGGACAACAACGAGAATTTTCTCGGCGGGCCCCAGTTCGAGGTGCCCACCGGAATGGTGAAAGACGTGACGGTCCTCACCAGCACCTACTCCGCCGAGTACGGCCGCACCGGCAACGGCATCTTCAACGTCACGACGAAGTCCGGCAGCAACGCCTTCGAGGGCGAAGCCTTCTACCTGACGCGGCCCGGCCAGCCCCTCGACGGGGAGTTCACCAACGAAAGTGGCCAGGAACTGCCGCAGCGAGACCTGTCCGGCAATCCCGTGCAGAACGGCTTTCAGCGACACCAGGGCGGGTTTGCCCTGGGCGGCCCGATCGTCAAGGACCAGACGTTCTTTTTCGTCAACGTCGAGCACCTCACGGACTGGAAGGACAACCTGCTGGACGCTCCGGCACTCGGCGTGCAGGAAACGGTGGAAGGGCAGAACCACTTCACCTACGGCTCGGCCCGGATCGACCACCGGTGGAGCGACGCCTGGCGGTCCACGCTCCGCGCCAATCTCAATCGCGTGCGCGTCGACCGGCAGGGCGGCGCCCTGGGCGGAGGCGTTCGCTTCGCGTCGGCCGGCGACACCCAGGAGCGCGACGGCCTGCACCTCGCCCTTCAGAACACCTACGCGGGAGAGCGTCTCGTCTACGAGAGCAACGTGCAATTCAGCCGCTTCAACTGGAACTTCGCCGACCCGACGCTCGGAACCGCCCCGCAGGTCACCCTCCTGAATCCGCAGGGAACGACGGTCGGGATCCTGGGCGACCCCGGCTTCCGGTTCGATAGCGTCGAGAACACCCTGCAGCTGCAGCAGAAGGTCACCCTTCAGCTCGGGGGCCACACGCTGAAGGGCGGCCTCGACGTGCTGTCGGCCGACTTCTCCCTGCAGGGCGGCGGCAATCCGAATGGCAACTACCGGGTGCGTCTCACGCAGGCGCAGCTCGACGCCCTTGCCGACCGAAACCCGACCCAGAACCTGCGCCCGCGCGACCTGCAGGACCTGCCCGGCACGATCGAGGTCGACAACTACGCCGTCGAACTACGCCCGAATACGTTCGGGACGCGTCAAGACCTCGTCGGCCTCTACCTTGAAGACCAGTTCTCGCCCGTCACCGGTCTGAACGTGACGGCCGGGGTACGGTGGGACTACGACAGTCTCTCGAAAGGAGGCGACACGACCGGTGACTGGACCAACATCGCCCCGCGCCTGAGCCTGAACTACGCCCTCACCGAGCGCAGCAGCCTGCGGGGCGGCTACGGGATCTTTACGGACAAGATCGTCTACTCCGTCGTCAGCGACGCCCTGCAGTTCAGCACCGATGCCGAGGGCTTCAAAAGCCAGATCCGATCGCTCATTGATCAGGGCATCCTGCCGGAGGATACCGACGTCGATCGCGTCACGAACCGCGGTAACCTGTCCGCGACGGCGGCCGACGTTCCCTACCTCGACGGCCCGTCGCCGGACGAGCTCCGCGCGAACCGGGAGCAGGTTCAGAGCAACGAGCTCCGCATCCTCAACCCGAACGGCTACGACAACCCGTACACGCACCAGTTCTCGCTCGGATACCAGCGCCAGTTCGGGGCCGAGCATCTGTTCTACGTCGACCTGATCCACACCCGCTCCTTCAACCAGTTCCGGCTGCGCGACCTCAACGCTCCGGCGCCGTACGACATCGGCGCCGACGAGCTGGAGGCCGCGCGGCAGGACCCGGACCGCACCCCGGCCGACCTCGTCCGCACCGTCGAGGAGGCCGACGCCACGCGGCCCGTCGAGCCCGTTCCGGGGGGAGCCCGGCGCATCACCATGACGGAAACGGCCGGCGAGGCGCGCTACTATGCCGCCAATCTCAATCTGCTCAAGGACCGCGGGGACGACCGCTACGCCTACCGCCTCAGCTACACCCTCTCGCGGCTGCGCAACAACACGGAAGACATCAACTTTCTGGCCGAAGACGCCAACGACTTCGAAGACGAGTGGGGACCGTCCGTGAACGACCGGACGCACGTCATCAGTGCGATCGGAACCGTGTATCCCGCCGACGGGCTCTCGGTGACGCTGACGACGCTGATCCAGAGCGGACAACCGGTCACCCGCGTCCCGGACGCCGAGCTCTTCGGCGGGACGCGCGACCTGAACGGAGACAGCACCCCGCGTAGCGCCCAGTTCCTCGGCAACGACGACCGCTGGCCCGGGGCCGACCGCAACGGCGACCGGCTGCCGTGGTCGGAGACCATTGACCTGAGCGTGCAGTACGCCTTTCCCGTGGGAGTCGGTCGCGTCGTGGCCTCTGCCGACGTGTTCAACGTCTTCAACACGAAGAACCTGAGCGGATTCTCCAACAACGCCACGCAGAGCAATCAGATACAGGTCGGCCCGCCGGGGTCGGACGTTGTCGAGAAAAACGCCGGCCCGCCCCGCCAATTCCAGTTCGGCCTGCGGGTTGAGTTCTGAACAAGCGGCTGGACGTGTGGGCGGTTGGGCGTGTGGGCGGTTGGGCGTGTGGGCGGTTGGAGGCGGTGAAGAAGGGAAAGTCGCCGCCTGATCACCGGCCCACGCCTCTCTCACCAGACGATCCCGATCGCCCCCAGTTGACACTTTTCACTTTGCAATTTTCAATTCTCAATTTACAATATTCAATTCCCCATCCTCTATGTCCCAGGCCGTTGGCGTCATTCTCGGCAGTGCCTTTTCGGAGGCGATTCCTGATGCGTTCGACCTGGAGGCGCGAGAGGTCGAGACGGAGTGGGGGAGGCACACGCTCCACCGCGTTCGGGGAACGGACCGCCCGGCCTACGTGTCGTTTCGGCACGGACTGCCGCACCGGCTGCTGCCCAATCAGATCGACTATCGGGCCCAGGCCGCCGCGCTGAAGAAGGTGGGATGCGGCGCGCTGGTGGTGACGAGCTCGGTCGGCGTGCTGGACGCGGACGTCCCCCTCGACCGCCCGCTCCTCGTCGAGGATCTCCTCATGCTCGACAACCGCCTCCCCGACGGCAGCGCCTGCACGATGTTCGACGCGCCGTCCGCCGACCACGGGCATCTCGTGCTGAACGAAGGGATGTTCGCCGAGGCCCTCGACGATCAGGTGCGCGAGGTGGCGGCGGCCGCAGAGGCCCCGATTGCCGATGAGGTCGTCTTCGCCTACGTGCAGGGGCCCCGCTCGAAGACGGCGGCGGAGAACCGGCTCTGGGCCCGGCTCGGGGCGCAGGTAAACTCGATGACCCTCGCCCCCGAGGTCGTCCTCGCCAACGAACTGGAAATCCCCTGCAGCGGGCTCGTCACCGGACACAAATACTCGATCCCGGATCGCACTCCGCCCGAGGAAGACGCGCTCGCCGACACCCTCGACCGCTCCCGCGACGCCCAGCTTCGCCTCGTCACCACCCTTCTCGAAACCCTCGCTCCCGTTCCCTTTCCGAATACGCTCTACCGCTTCGATCCTTAACGCCCGGCGTCTCCCCGCCGCCTCGAACAGACGTCCCGCCGGGATCTCTCCTCAAACCCACCGCCCCCGCCCATGGAAAAAACCAACCTCCTTCGCTACGTCGACCGTCACCTGCCGGACTTCGCCGCCGCGGGGTCGCCCGAGCGGCTGCCGCAGGGCAACCTGAACTACGTCTGGCGCGTGCCGGGGGAGGGGGGAAGCATCATCGTCAAGCACGCGCCTCCGTACGTGGCGTCCGATCCGGAGGTCGATCTCGATCCGAACCGCCTCCTCTTCGAGTTGCGCAGCCTGCAGGTGCTCTCCCCGCGCGGGCCGCTGGCAGAAGTGAGCCGCCCGGACGTGCGGCCGCCGGAGCCGCTCTACGCCGACCCCCACAACCACGTCCTGGTGATGGAGGACCTCGGCGACGTTCCCCCGCTGGGCCGGTGGATCCAGGAGCGAAGCGGGGAAGAGATGGAGCGCGTCGAGACGGCCGGGCGACGGCTCGGCGCCTTCATCGGACGCCTGCACCGCATCACGCTGGGGGACGACCGGCTGGCCGAGGCGTTCGACAACCGGGCGATGCAAGAGACGCGGCAGGCCGTGCAGTACGAAGCGGCCACCGACCTGCTCCGCCGCGGTGGCGTCGACGACGCCGAGGCCCTCGGGCGGCGCGTCCAATCGCTCGGGAAGGTGCTTCGGAGGCCCGGCCGGTGCCTCACGATGGGGGATCTGTGGCCGCCGTCGGTGCTCGTCACCGGCGACGGACTCCGCGTGATCGACTGGGAGCTGGCGCACTACGGCCAGCCGCTGCAGGACTTGGCCCACTGGGACGCCCACCTCTGGATGCTCGCCCATCGCGGCGACGCGCCCACCGCCGAGGCCGCCGGCGTCCTGCGGGACGCGTTCTGGACGGCCTACCGCGCCGCCATCGGCAGCGCGGCCGACCGGCTGTGGACGGACGCAATGGGCGAGCGCGCCTCCATCCACTTCGGCGCCGAAATCCTCGTTCGCACCGTCGGTCGCTTTCAGGCCGGCTACCTCTACGACGGCCTCGACCCGGACGACGAGCCCGTCCAAGAGGCCGTCGCCACCGCCGCCGCAGCCATCCGCAATCCCCGTTCGAAGCTCGAAATACGCAGGGAGCGGTGACGGCCTGCTCTGCGGTCGTTCCGTGCAGATCCCGCAGGAGGACCGGCCGTCTCGCCCGTCGCATGTCGCCGTTAGTACAGCGCCATATCGAAGCGGCGCCGGTACTGCTGGGTGATCGGGTGCTCGGTGCCGAGGAGCGTGAAGAGCGCCACGCACGCCTTCCGGGCACCGTCGTCGTCGTAGTCGCGATCCGTCTGCACGACCTCGATGAAGTGCTCGACTGCCTCCTCGAGCTTCTCATCGGCCAGCGCCTCGGTTGCAGCCAGATAGGCCTCGCGTCCCTCGCCCTCCGGAAGGTCGGAGGGGTCGTCGGCCAGGGCCGTGAGGCGGGAGAGGGTTTGCACGCCCTCTTTCATCTGCATCAGCGACGGCTCCGCCACGTTGGCCTCGTCGGCGAGCACGGTTGCGCGCTTCGGGTCGCGGAAGACGAGCGCCCGGCTCATCAAGACCTGCGCTTCGTCGTGGTCCGGGTCCTCTTCCAGCACCGGCCAGAGGAGCTGCTCGGCGTCCTCCGAGGCCCCTTCCTCCAGCTTCTGGCGGGCCTGCTCGAGGCGGGACTTCGACTCGCTGGGCATATTGTCTTCTAGCCAGCTCTGGATGAAGTGCTTCGGTTTGGCGCCGGTGAACTCGGCCTCCACGTCGCCGTCGACGAAGAGCTTCACCGCCGGAATCCCGCGGACGCCGTATTGCTGCGCCTGCGTCGAGTTCTCGTCCGTGTTCACCTTCACCAGCGTCCAGTCGTCGGCCTCGTCGGCCAGGCTCTCGAGGACCGGGCTCAGCTGGCGGCAGGGGCCGCACCAGGGCGCCCAGAAGTCTACCACCACCGGCTTTTCCTGGCTGGCCTCGATGACGTCGCTCTGAAAGTCGTTTACTTCGTATCCCATGGTTTGAAAATCTGGGGTTGCGTGCGAAAGATCACTCCGCGGGCACCGTGCAGATGGAGCAGCACTCCAGGTCGCACGATGCAGGGTGCATATGAGCCGACGCTCATACAAACACTGCATGGTACAAAAACGCCCGCAGGCTCGAAAATCTCCCCCTTAATCGAGACTTTGGAATGATTCGTGCGCCGATCCTCGCAACCACCAACGCCGTCCGACGTTCATCAAGGTGTCGCATCTTCCTTCCACGACCGCCCGATCTTCCATGCAGGCCCGAGACGAACCGCTCTCCACGGCAGATGTCGAGCGCATCGTCGAGCACATGAACGACGATCATGCCGATGCCGTCCGCCTCTTTGCAGAGGTATACGCCGATATGGACAGCGTCAACGAAGCCGAGCTGCTCGATCTGGACGCCGACGGGATGCGCATCCGCGTTACGACCGATAACGCCACGCAAGACATCCACATCCCCTTCGAACGCTCGATTCAGACGCCGGATGACGCCCACCGCGTCCTGGTAGACATGGCGATGAACGCCCGCGATGTAGCCGACGAGTAGGGCGGGGAACCGTGGAATGAACCGATGCCGGACGCGAACGAAGCGGGGGACGGTCCGGCGCGACGGGACGTGCCGGCACCGATGTCCGGAACCTTCAGTCCGCGCTCCCGCTCAACAGACTTCCCGCATGCAGAACGGTTTCCGCCAACACGACCCGGGATGATGAACGGATTGCTTGACTGGTTTTGGAACTGGCGCCGCCAGAAACGAATCGATCAGATCACGCTGGAAGACGCCCGAGCGCGTGTGCGCCGCGGGGCCCGCTATCTCGACGAACACGACCCGGACTGGCACCGGACGATCGATGCCGACTCGCTGGAACTGAGCGACGGATCTCACTGCGTCCTCGGCCAGCTGCACGGCGACTTTCGCCTCGGGCTCGGCCGCTCGCAGATGATCAATCTGTCGAGCGCTCCCCGGGCCAGCCTGTCGCCCGTCGCGTATGGATTTCAGTGCGTCTCGAACGTACCGGACGAATGGCAGGACCGGGATTACGAGCTGCTGAACCGGGCCTGGCGCGAGGCCGTGCGCCGCCGGCAGAAAAAGACCGCACCGCCGGATGCACGCGGAGACGGCTACGCAGGAACCGATCTGCCGGAGATCGCCCCGTCAAGCCGGTCCCCGCGCCGCACATCGCGCCCAGATAGAAGCGCCGAACCGGCCCGGTCGTCTGCATAAACCCGTCTCGCACCCCGGAATCGGAAGAACGCGCCCCCAATACCGAGTACCGAGTACCCAATACCGAATACCGAGTACCAAGTCCCCACTAGACCGGTATCCACCCCATTTCCCCTACGCCGCCTCCAGACGGTCTTTCAGGTTCTGGAGCGTCGTCTTCAGTTCGCGCTCGTTGTAGCGCTGCGCAAACGTCTCGGCCACGCTCTGCAGGACGGGCGTCGGCACGGCGTAGTCGGCCGCGTAGGTGACGGTCGTTTGGGTGTCGTCTCCGTCGAACGTCCACGTGATCGTGCCGTCGAGCGGGCCGTTCGTCATCTCGAACCCGATTCGCTCGTTCGGCTCGTAGGTCGTCGCGCGCACCTCGCCGTCGAGCGAGATCCCCGCCATCGAATACGTGAAGCGAACGTGCGAGCCGCCGTTGTCGAGGCGCTCGACGAGTTCGGAGGCGCTCAGGCTCGGGGTGATTTCGACCTGGTTCTCGGGCGTGTCGAGGTAGTCGAACACCTCGTCGAGGGGGGCGTCGATGGTGATCGCGTCTTCGACGTGAACCATGGGAGTAGGGGCTTGCGAGGAGAGATCAATGATGGACGGGCCGCCTCCGTTGATGGAAGACGCCGCGATCAGCGGCGCGCTTCCAGGCTCGCCTTCACGTTCTGAAGCAGCCGGCGGACTTCCTTCTCGTTGAAGCGCCGAACGGCCGGGGTGAGCAGCGGGCGCAGAAGAGCCGGGCCCGGCACCGCGTACGTCGCTGCATACGTCAGACGGGAGCCGTCGTCGTTCGGATCCACGTACCAGCGGATCGTTCCCTGCAGGTCGCCGCTCATCGTCCAGATGATGCGCTCGGGGGGAGCGTAATCCGTCGCGCGCACCTCGCCGTCGAGGTCCCATCCATAGAGGTTGTATCGATATCGCGCCCGGGCACCTCCGTTCTCGAGCCGCTCGACCTCGTCGGATTGCTGCAGGTGGGGCGTGAAGGACGTCTGCCGCGCCGGCTCATCCATGAACGCAAACACGTCCTCGGGAGAGGCGGTGATGTGAATGCTGTCGCGGACGGTGAGCATTCAGGGATTGGGGGAATGGGGGATTGGGGGAATGGAAGATGGGAGAGCCGGGAAGCCAGGGAGATGAATGGGGGGATCGGCCGCACGCGGTCATCCACCGGGTACTGGAGAATGGATGTGGGGTGAGGACCCATTCAGTCTGAGCAGATGAGCCCCAAACGCCACGGACGGGGTGCTCGCGCTCCGATTCCCCCAACTACGCAGTCCTCCAATCCTCCAGTCTGCGCGCGTCTACCGTTGGTGCCGGATGTCGCCCACGCGGCGGATGATGGCGACGACGAAGCCGAAGGTCATGATAATGATTCCGAGCCACAGGAGGCTGATCATCGGCTTGGCGTAGGCCTGGACGACGACCCAGTCGTCGGGCATCACATCGACGCCCTCGACGGCAAAGGTAGCCTTGCCGGAGTTCACGTCCATTTGCGTGAACGCCATGCGCAGGTCCCAGTCCGCCACCCGGTTCTCGACGTACTGCTGGGAGTTGTCCTTCATCACCAGGTAGATCGGCCTCAGCGAGCGCGTTTCCTGCGTCTTCAGGTTGGTTACGTTGAGGCGGGCGCCGACGGCCATCATGGCGCCGTCGGGGACGCGGTCGCTCTGCGCTTGATCGGGCATGCCGTCCTGCGGTCCCTTTAAGACGTCGAACCCGCGGAAGGAGACGGCAAACCGGTCGCCGCCGAGCACGGTTGAGTCGCCCTGTGCAAGCTGGAATTCTCCGCCGGGCGGTCCCTTCTCTTGCCCGGCGCCGGTCGCCTCCTTTGGCGTCACCGCCGCGTAGATGTCCTTCTCGACAAAGGCCTTCACGTCCGGGTGCATGAACCACTGATCGCCCTGGCCCTGGTAGGCGATGGGGCTGAGCTGGTAGGAGCGCCCGCGCGGGTCGGTCACGTCGAGCAGGTATTTGTTGCGGCCCCGGTTGTTTTCTTCGGTGCCGCGATAGGTGACGCGGTACCCGTTCACGTTGCGGGTCTCGCCGCGGGCGAGGACGAAGTTCTGTCGGCTCTGCTTCTCTTCGTTCGCGTAGCTGAGCTCCCCCAGGCGCGGGAGGGCGCGGCTGAAGCCGCTGGAGGCAACGATGCCGAGCACCATGATGGCGAAGCCGACGTGCGTCAGCGCGCCGCCGGCCATGCGCGGGTTGCCCCGGCCGATGCGCCAGAGCACCATTCCGTTACCGAAGAGCGCAAAGAGGCCGACGAAGACGAGCAGCAGCATTTGCAGCGCATACCCGTAGGTGGCCCAGAACTGGGAGAAGTCGGCAAAGAGCCCGGCCGTTTGCGGTGCGCCGGTCTGCGCCGCCTGCTGCATGGGCACGACGACCGTCTGCTCCGCAAACGGCGTGAAGGCGAGAATCGCCACGGTTCCGATCGTCGCGAAGGCGATCGGCTTCAGCAGGACGCGGTTCAGCGTCTCCACGTTCATCTTGTTCCACCAGAAGAGCTGGCCGAGGCCCGCGAGGAAGACGAAGCCGAGCGAGAGGGGCAGCGTCCATTTGTTGTAGAACTCGATGGGCACCGCCGAGGGGTTGTCGCGGAAGATGCGCCCGAAGATCGGGGCGCTGGTGCCGAGAATGATCACGGCCGCCGTCGCGCAAAGCAGCACAGCGCCGGAGAAGATCATGAACTCCCGGGAGAGCGTGCGCGGCTCCTTATCCGGCGTGGGCAGCTCCGTGTAGCGGTAGGCGAAGAGCCCGAAGCCGCCCAGGCTGATCGTGCTCATCCAGATGACGAGCTGGTTGTAGAGCCCGAGGTCCACGAAGGAGTGGACGGAGACGTCGCCGAGGATGCCGCTTCGCGTCAGGAACGTCGAGTAGATGACGAACAGGTAGGCGAGGATCGACAGGAAGAGGGACGCCTTCTGGCTGGACCCGCTCTTCTTCTGGACGAGCATCGTGTGGAAGGCGGCCACGCCGATGATCCACGGCACGAGCGAGGAGTTCTCGACGGGATCCCACGCCCAGTAGCCGCCGAAGGAGAGCGTCACGTACGCCCAGTAGCCGCCCATGGCGATGCCGACGCCGAGGACCATGACGGCACCCAGCGTCCATGGTAGAGCGGGACGCACCCACTCCGTATAGCGACGCTTCCAGAGGGCCGCAATCGCGAATGCGAACGGCACGACCATCGACGAGAAGCCCACGAAGAGCACCGGCGGGTGGATCGTCATCCAGGGGTTCTGGAGGAGGTCGTTCAGCCCCTGTCCGTCGGCCGGAACGAAGTTCGGGTTTTGCTGAAAGATGGGGGCGTCCGTGAACTTCTCCGCCAGCGTCATGAACGGCGAGGAGCCGATCTCGACGGGGCCGATCTGCAGGCCGACGATCATCGAGATGAGGAAGAGCTGGCTGACGGCGACCACTGTCATCACCGGCGCCTCGTACTCTTCCTTCACGTAGGCGATGAGTGCCCCGCCGACCCCGCACATCATCAGGACCCAGAGCAGGAAGGAGCCCTCCTGTCCGGCCCAGAAGGTCGAGAACAGGTAGTGCAGCGGCAGGTCGTTCGAGGACTGCTGGTAGATGTAGGCGTACTGGTACTGATGGGTGAAGATGGCGTACCAGAGCAGGCTGGACACCGCGACGACGGCGGCCGACATGACCCCCCAGGCCGACCGGCCGGTGCGTTCCCAGAACGCTGCCGCCGACGGCACGTCTTCGGATTGGGCCGCGCGAAAGAATCCGAACGCCGAAACGCCCGATGCGACGAATGAAAGGAGGAGAAGAAATTCACCGACGGTACCGAGCATAGCAGGTCCTGGGCGAGGAAATCCAGGGAGTGACGCGAAGGTATAACTGAAAGCTTCCGTTGTTGCCACAGTTCCGCCGGCGACGTGCCGCAGGCCGCGCGCGCGGAGCATTCATGGGGAATTGGGGCAGGGGGCTGTGGAGGTGTGGACGCGTGGAGGTGTGGACGCGTGGAGGTGTGGACGCGTGGGGGTGTACGTGTGGAGGTGTGGACGTGTGGGGTGCTTTGGAGGCGAGGGGGCATTGATCATTGTGCATTGATCATTGTGGATTGGTCATTGTGGATTGGGCATTGGGCATGGATCGATGGGACGGCTTCTTTCCGGAGTTACTCGAAGGCGTCTCGTTGCAGGCGGGTGGCGGTGGAGAGGAGGTAGGCGGCATAGACCCCGAGGGCGACCCAGCCGGAGCGGGCGAGCCAGATCGGCTCGGTGGCGGGGTGCAGCCAGGCGGTGAACTGTTTCGGCGGTTCGTACCACGCCAGGCAGGCGGGCGTGGCGTCGCCGAAGACGCAGCCGAGGAGGGGCAGCATGTACACGACGCCGATCAGATTGTAGGCAATCGCCGCCGTCCGCCACGTGGCGAAGAGGCGGGCCAGGCGCGTGTCGAGCGGAGGAACGGCGCGTCCGCGCAAGACCATCAGCGCATCCCCGCGCCACAGGGCCAGGGGGATCAGGGCCCGGGCGGCAAACCCCGTCGCAAACCCCATCGGTTCCTCCCCGGCCCACAGGTACACCGTGATCCCCAGCAGGGCCGATGCCCGCCAGTACACCAGAAGCCGGTCGCGGACCGCCGGCTGCCCGACCGAGGCCATCGCAAGCAGAAGAAGCGGGGCAACGACCAGCAGCCCGACCGCCAAGAGGAAGTCGACGCGGATCAGCAGTTCGTACAGAGGCATGCGCGGTTTTGGAGACGGAAAGAGAAGACGAACCCGGAGAATCTACTCGAAACCAGAGCGGTGCGACCATGAGAGCGGCACGATGCATCGTGCCGCCCTCATGGAAACGCCGGCATCGTGCCGCCATGAAAACGCCGGCACCGTGCCGCCCTCATAAAAACGCGGGCAT
>CAKZLV010000363.1 GCA_937127285.1 uncultured Bacteroidota bacterium | reverse complement strand
CCAGTGTCCAGTGTCCAATGCCCAGTGTCCAACACCAAGTACCCAACACCAAGTACCCAACACCGAATACCCAATACCGAGTACCCAATACCGAGTACCCAGTGACCAATGTCCAGCACCGACGACCGATCCCCCGATATCGATCGTCAGAACGAATGGCCGATGCCGAAGTGCAGCAGCGGCTCGCTGTTGGAACCGGACAGCACGTCGTTGGCAGCCGGCGCCGGGTCGTGGAGCTTCCAGGCCAGGTCGAGGCGAACGATCAGGTACTCCCACTCAAATCGCAAGCCCACCCCACCGCCGACCCCGATCTCGGATACAAAGTCCGGGACCTGAAACCGACCGTCCTGGTCCGGTTCCGGACGCGGGGTCGGCGGCGGGGCGCCGAGCGTGTCAGTGCGCCCGAGGCCGGGGTTGCGGGGACCGAACCACACGTTGCCGGCGTCCAGAAAGCCCGCCGCAACCCAGTCTGCCCCCAGGACGTTCCGGAAGAAGCGCTGCCGAAGTTCGAGGCTGGCCTCGAGCTTCACGTCGCCGCCGAGGATGTTGGCATTGACCTCCTGCACACCGGTCGTGTCGTCGCCGGTACGAAGGCCGAGCGAGGCATCCCCCGGCCCGAGCTCACGCAGGCGCCATCCGCGCACGCTCGTTGCGCCCCCGGCGAAAAAGCGGCGGTCGAGCGGCACCAGGTCAGGACCGGCCGTCGGGTGCGCGATGCCGCCGATGAGCTTTCCGGCGAGCACCGTGCCGGGGCGCAGCTGCCGGTACCGCCGCAGGTCGGCGGCCAGCCGCAGATACGGTCGGTACAAAAGCCCACCGGTACGGGTGTCCTCGCCCGACAGGTCCGGTAGACGATACTCCACGGTGCCGGGGGTAAACACGAACCGATCCAGCAGGGCCGACACGGTGTTGCCCACCTCCGCAGAGGCTTCGTAGATATGGCCGCTGCGTCGGCGCAGCACATTCGCCGTCACCGAGCGCAACGTGTACCGGAAGGCCGTGTTGACCTGCGGCTGGGTGTAATCCTCCAGAATCTGCGTCCGCTGCACCGGATCTCCGATCCCGCCGCCGTTGGGGCCGAAGATCCGGCTCAGGAATCGCGAAGAGAACTGGCGAAGCGTATCGGGATTGCTGAGGCTCACCTCCATCACGTCCACCAGCGAGACGAGCGCAGGGGTGTGCTCCATCTCGAGCCGCATCCGGGCATTGCCGCGTCCCTGAATCCGCAGCCGCAGATCGTTGCGGCGCGCCCGCAGGAAGCTCAGGGACAGTCGCGTGCGCGCATTGTCTAGGTCGAAAAGGCGCTCGAATTGATCGAACGGACGGATCAGGTAGGGAAGCGTCAGCGACGTGGTGGCCTCCAGCTGGACCGACGAGAACGGCGAGTCGATGTCCAGGTCGTCCCGCGCTCCGCCGCCGATGGGGAGCCCGACGGAGCCCGAGGTGCTCACGCTGAAGGTTTCGCCTCCCCCGAATGCATTCAGGTTTTCGTACGACACCCCGACGCCGACCCCGAACTCCGAAAAGTCGAACTGGCTTCGCGCATCGTCGGCGGTCGACACGACGGCTCGCTGCTGGGCAAAGGCTTCGGTCCGAATGCGGTGGCGGGGAAGGGTTCGCGCCTCAATGCGAAGCGGGACGTAGGGGCGACCGATCGAGTCGCCCGCCACCCGAACGGTGTCGGCGGCCTCCAACTGCGTGGTAAGGTTGGTAAAGCTGAACATCCCGGTTCCTTCCAGGCGGCGCTTCGTGTCGCGCACCTTCGATCGGTCGTAGACGGCGCCGGGAGTGAACTGCAGGCTTCGCCGCAGAACGCCCGTTTCCAGCCGGCGGTCGTTGCGGATGCGCGACGTGACGATCGGAGCCTCCCCACCGCTCGTGTCGACGGCCACCTCCAGCGTGTCGGTGCGGGGGGCAACGCGCCCCTCCGGACCAGTGACGGCAAAAGACACGTCGCCGAACCGTACCGGCCGGCCGGGGCGAACGCGGAACGTGACGTCGACGGAGTCGGACCCGGCTCCGACCACGATGGCCCGAATGGAGTCTCGCGAGACGGCGGCGTACCCCCGGTTCCGCAGAAACGTGAGAAGCCGGCGGCGCTCTTCCAGCAGCACCGGTTCCTCGTACCGCTGATCCTGAAGGCGGAAGCGGAGGGGATGCTCGGGGTCGAGATCGGTGACGGGAAGGTCGGTGTTCCGGGCAAGCTGCAGCGCCTGCTGCGGCGTCAACCGCGACAGTCCGTCGTACGCCACCTGCCGAATGTACGTCGGCGTTCCCGGGTTCACCTCGAACACGACCCCGACGCGCGACGGGCGGAGCCGCCGAACCTGCACGTCGACCGTCGCCTCCCGAAACCCTCGCTGGGCGTAGAAGAGCTGCACGCGTTCTCGGTCGTCGCGAAGCGCGGTGGAGTCGAGGATGGCCGGCGGTTCCCCGCCCGACTTCAGAGCCCGGCCGATGCGATCCCACATCCAGGATGCATCGCCGAGGCGGTACACCCATCGCCACCAGGTAAACCCGGGGATGCCGAGGACCCGCCGGTTCGGCCGGGTGCGGATTCTCTGCTTCAGCGTGCGGTCCGAGAACGTGTCGTTGCCACGGACCCGCACCCACCGGACGACCGGGGCCTCGGACGAGTCGACGGCGGGCTCGTTGATGGTCATGGCGTCCGACCGGCTCGGCTCTTGAGCAACGGCCGGCGAGGTGGCTGCCCACAGGCCACTCAGCGTCAGGATCGCCAGGACAACCAGCCACACCCGGCAGCGGCAGCGTACGTCGTGCCCGGTGTCGGCGCGGTCGGTCCGGCGTGCGCGGTGAAGAGGAGGAGTCATGCCCGAGGACAATCCCACGAAAGCAGCGAGCGGGGTCGGTCCGGCGCCGTCCTTCTCCTGCCGGCAAGCGCCTGCGCGGCAGGAAGCGACGAGGAAGCCGACCGACGTGGATTCATGACACCACGCGCGGCGATTCGCAGAGATCCATGCCGACCGACGTGGATTGCTCGCGCTTTTCGCGTAGCCCGGGGGAATCTCGGGAGGCGGAGAAGGGTTTCGGGAGACGGCCGCTGGGGCGCAGCCAACGATCGACCGGTGCCCCCCGTGCCCTGGCAGCCGGTGAGACGATTCGCGCAGTCGCCCGGGCGGGCGCGTGCGCGAGCACTGCGGACGAACGAGCGTTACCGGCTGACCGACGGATCGCCGCCCTCATCCATCGGTACGTCCGGCCCCTGCACGTCGCGGCCTCGCGCTCGCGCCCGATAGCGCTTCGTTCGCTGTTCGAGCTGGTGGTACTCCTTCGGCGTCATGTCGGGCACGAAGAAGTTCATCGGGTTGAGCGACCGCTTGTTGTTGAGCTTCCGCACTTCGTAGTGCAGATGCGGGCCGGTCGAGCGGCCCGTGTTTCCGCTAAGGGCAATTTTCTGTCCCCGTTCCACACGCGCGCCCCGCCGGATGCCGTCCGCAAACGCGGAGAGATGAGCGTAGCGGGTCATGTACCCGGCTTCTTCGTGGTACAGGTCGACGTACTTCCCGTACGTGGGGCTGAACTTCGCGCGGCGGACGACCCCCTCGGCTGTTGCCATCACCGGCGTTCCGGTTCGCAGCAGGAAGTCGACCCCGGCGTGCATCTTCCGGACGTTCAGGATGGGATGGTGACGCATCCCGTAGCCGGAGACGATCCGGCCGTTGGAGGGACGAATGGCGGGGAGCTGGTCGAACTGGTCCCGACGCTCGCTCATTGCGTTCTCCAGCTCGCGGTAGCTGGCTCCTTGAAGACTGACCTGCCGCTCGAGCTTGTCCAGCTTCGCGGCGGTTTTGCGGAGGAGGGTGCCCGTATCTCCGTCGAGGTGATCGAACTTTTCGTAGAGGTCGGTTCCGCCAACGCCCACCTCCCGCACGTCCTTCGCGATGGGCTCGATTTGCAGCAGGGTGCGGTAGACTTCCTTGTCCTTCTCCGCCAGCCGGTTCAGCCGCGTCGACAGCGTGCTCATGCGGTTGCCCACCCGGTCGAGCTGTTCGCGCAGCGCCTGGTTTTTGGACTGCAGCGCGCGCTCGTGCGGCGTGAGAATGACGTGGGCGTCGAGGGCCCAGGCGGCGATTGTGGTCAGAACCAGAGCGAGGCCGAGGACGAGCCCAACCGATCGCAACCGGTCCGTCCATCCACGTTCAACTTCGACGAACTGGCAGTTTTCCTCGTCGTAGTAGTAGCGTGCGTCTGGATTCATGAACTCGGTGGGGGGGTTCGGTCCGGGAACCGGGTGGGGATTCCGTTCAGGCGGTGCGAGCGTTCAGGCAGTGTCAAGAGGCCGCTCCCTCGGTTGCATCCATCCGCTGCGTCCGACCGCTCAGGACGGAAGGGTTGGTTGGAGGACCGGGGTTGATCCGTACGGGGGTGGGTCAGAACAAGCAACGGCGCAATATAGAGGGGACGTTCAGACGTGTCAACTGTGCTCCACGTCGACAACCGTCGCGGCGCCGCCCTCTCGAGATCCACGCCTTTTTTTCACATCCCGGCGCCGCCGCATCACAACCCCGTCACACCCCTGGCCCAACCGGGGCGACGGGTCGTGTCGCTGCGCACCGAGACAGGCACGCATCCGGACGGCCTTTTCTTCTCCGGGAGACCGCTTTCTTCCGGGGCCTCTTCTTCTGTCGGTGCCGGATCAACCGGCGGCTCGGCCCGCCCGATGCGTCTCGGGACGCCTCCGCTGTACCTTGAAGCAACGTTCGTACCAGACGCATGGAGAGGTGCGCCAGGGGAGTACCGTCTCCGCCGCCGGCCACACCGTCCATCCACCGGGTCGAAGCAACCGCGAACGAGACACGGGGACAGGAGGAGACCGACGCCGTTCTTGGGGGAGGGGGCCGCTTCCGGCGGGTGGTTGCCCGGCCGCGGGACGGCCTCGACGACGGACCCAGGGCGGCGTCCAACTCGGCCCTACTCGTAATCCTGTTCGAAGTACTCGATGCCGCGGCGCGGGGTGGGCGGACCGTCCGACTGAATTCGTCGCTGCAAGCGCTCGGTGAAGACCTCCGCCGGGTCGTAGCCGTAGTGGCGGAGGAGGTAGTTCATGGCGATGACCTCGCAGATGACGGTGATGTTTTTTCCCGGGGTGATGGGCACCTGCACCATGGGCAGGTCGACGCCGAGGATCTCGTGCGTGTCTTCGACCATGTTGATCCGGGTGTACTCCTTCTCCGAATCCCAGAGCTGCATGTTGACGACGACCTCGATCCGCTTCTGAAACCGGATCGCGCGGATGCCGAACATGGCCCGGATGTCGACCAGGCCGAGGCCGCGCACCTCCATGAAGTGCTGCACCAGGTCCGTCCCGGACCCCATGAGGATTGCCTCGTCGCGCTTCGTGGCGATCACCACGTCGTCGGCCACGAGCCGGTGGCCGCGCTCGACCAAGTCGAGGGCGACCTCGCTCTTTCCAATGCCCGGCTTGCCGATGAGCAGCAGGCCGATCCCGTAGACGTCCACCAGAGACCCGTGCACGGAGCGCTGCGGGGCGAACTGGTCGGTGAGAAAGTTGCGGAGCGACGCCATGAACTGCACGGTGGGCAGCGACGTCCGGTAGACGGGGATCCCGGCATCGGCGGCCATCTGCACAAGGGCCGATTCCAGCTTGTTGCCATCCGTCAGGATGATGCAGGGGAGGTCGAACTGGGTGAGGTTGCGAAAGGCCTGCCGGCGCGCGGCGGCATCGAGGTGGCGCAGGTAGCGGTTCTCGGTGTTGCCCAGGATCTGGACGCGCTGGTGGGTAAAGAGCTCCACGTAGCCGGCCAGGGCCAGGCCGGGCCGGTGCAGGTTGTCTTCGGTTACCGCCCGCTCCGTCGCCGCGCCGCCGGCCGCCACCGGCTCCACCTCCACGCCCACCGTCTCCCGCAGCTGCTCGATCATGAAGGCGACGGTGATCTCGTCCTTCTGAAACGTCTTCGGCTCATGCATGGGGGCGGTTTCGAGTTTCGAATTGCGAATGCAGGGACGATTGGCCGATCGGTCGAGAAGCCGTTCGTTCGCCCTCCGATCCTCGACTCTTGACCTTCGACCTCGACCGTGCCGATCAGGGCACTTCGACGGTGTCGAGGAGGTGGCGGACGAGGTCGGGGGCGGTGACTTCTTCCGCTTCAGCTTCATATGTGATGACGACGCGGTGCTGCATCACGTCCATGGCGACGCTGCGCACGTCTTCGGGGGTGACGTAGGCGCGGTGCTGCAGGAAGGCGTGCGCACGGGCGGCCAGGTTCAAGTTGATGCTCGCCCGCGGGGAGGCGCCGTACTCGATGAGGCGGGCGACGTCGTCGAGGCCGTTGTCGGACGGGTGCCGGGAGGCAAGAACGAGGTCGACGATGTACTGCTCGACGCGCTCGTTCACGTAGAGGTCGTTGAGGCTGCGGCGTGCCCGCAGGATCTGCTCGGGGCGAGCCACGGGGCGGATGTCGGGCTTCTCCTCCGTTCGCGCCATGCGTCGCATGATCTCCAGCTCCTCGTCCCGGGTCGGGTACGGAACCTGGATCTTCAGCATGAAGCGGTCGACCTGCGCCTCCGGAAGCGGATAGGTGCCCTCCTGCTCGATCGGGTTCTGCGTGGCGAGGACGAGAAAGAGGTCGTCGAGGGGGAAGGTCGTCTCCCCGATCGTCACCTGCCGTTCCTGCATGCTCTCCAGCAGGGCGCTCTGCACCTTCGCCGGCGACCGGTTGATCTCGTCGGCCAGGATGATGTTGGCGAAGATCGGCCCCTTTTTGATCGAGAAGCTTCCCTCCTTCTGGTTGTAGACGAGCGTTCCCAGCAGGTCGGCCGGCAGCAGGTCGGGCGTGAACTGAATCCGCTGAAAGTCGGTCCCGATGGCCTGAGACAGCGCGCTGACGGTGAGCGTCTTGGCGAGACCGGGAACGCCCTCAAGCAGCACGTGCCCGTCCGCCAGCAGCCCGATCAAGAGCCGCTCGATCATGTACTGTTGCCCGACCACCACCCGGCCGATCTCCTCCAGGAGGTCATCGACGAAGGCGCTCTGCTGGGCGATGTGATCGCTAATTTCCGACAGGTCGGGATCGGACATGGGGAAGCGGGACGAGCCAGGAGAAAGGCGAGAGCCGATGCGGGGGCGAAACGGCGGTTGCGACCGGAGCGGCGGCCGGCGGGCACACGCCGAGACCTACGGGCGCAGGACGCGGAGCGCCCGTCCGGTGCGGGTCTCGAACTGCTCGGTGAGGCGGGCGAGGCCGTCGGCGAAAGCAGGCGCGCGACCGGTGACCAGAACGGCCCCGTTGCGGCTCCCGGCCCCGGCGCCGTACAGAGTGCCGTCGAGGGTCAGCGATTCGGTATCGTCGACGAGGGCCTCGATGGCCTCGGCGGGCGCCCCGACGGTCGCGCGCCGCGACGCGTGCGACATCCGAAGCAACCCACCCACCATCTGGCCGTCCCCCTGCCGAAGGGCCGCAACGTGCTTTTGAACCCGCCGGTTCTCCGTCACGAGGTGTCGCGTGATGGCGTGCAGCGAGGGGGGAAGGACGTGAACGGCCCGGTCGAGGTCCCGATGCTCCAGGTCGCGAAAGGCGTCAATGTCTGCCACCCCGGCGTCGCGAAGCCGGTCCAGCGCCTCGCGCGCCTCCTGTGCCCGCTGCCGGTGCACCGCCGCACCCGCCGATGCCTCGACGCCGGGGTCGAGCACGGCCCACCGAAGGGAGCGCTCCCCGCCCTCTTTCACCACCAGATGCTCGTGCAGGGCAGTGTCGACGAGGAGCAGCGCCGAGGGACGCCCCGCACGAGCCGCGAGGGCGTATCCCGTTCCCGTCGGCCGCCCGCTGCCGGCCGTGACGTGACGGGCCAGGGCCTCGCCCGACGCCGCCTCCGGAAGGGGGGCGGGCGACGGCCGAGTAGCACCGTGCTGGAGAAGCGCCTCCGCGGTGGCAACCGCCAGCGCCGAGAGGGCCGCATCTCCGAGGACGGGAGGGATCGTGCTGATGACGGCCAGTTCGAGGGACGCGGTTGTCTCGCCTCCGGAATGAAATCCACCGACGACCCGACGCACGATCTCTCCGCCGGGGTGCGGAAGCGAGGCGGTGCGGTCGAATGGGGTCGCGACGGCATCAGGCGCAAACGCAACACGCGACGGACCGCGGCTTCGTCGGGCGGCCACTGCGACGCCCCGGGAGAGGCCCAGAAGCAGCGCAAACCCGTCGGAGTAGTGCGTCTGATCGGCCTGCACCCCCACGCTGCCCCACGCATCGCCGGTGCCGACCGCCCGTCTGGGCGCGGCCCCGAACGCAGCGTCCAGCAGGGCGCGAGCGGCGCGGACCCGCGCCGCTGCGCCGGCCGATTCACTCGCGGATCGCCCCGCCCTTCTCGTCGGCGGTTCAACCGACGGAAGCGCAGCGGCTGAGGACGAAGATACGTTCGAGGACATAGAAACCGAAAACAGATCGAGGGGCGACCGTGGGGTGGCACCGAGGTCGAACCGGTCGGGACCGGAGAGGCCGGGGGACGCGTCGAGGCAGAAGAGCATCCCGGGAAAGTCGGCTGGCCGGACACGAGTAGGGTACACGTCAGGCCGTGCAAAGTCGAGCGCAGATCTCGCACCCGGGCGCGCGGGACCGCCCTCTACCCACCGAGCCGGTCGCCGGTTTCCAGGGGGTAACCGTTCAGAAAGTCGGTTGCCGGAAGGCGTTTCCGTCCCGGCTGCTGGATGCGCGTCAGTTCGACGGCGCCGTCCCCGCAGGCAATCACCAGCCGATCCCCGGCCTCCAGCACCTCGCCGGGGGCTCCGTCTGCAGACCTACCTTCTGCGGACCCTTCCTCTGCAGACCCTCCGTCTGCGTTGCGGGCCGGACGCGACCGGTAGACCTTGAGGCGCGTGCCGTCGTGGGTCGTCCATGCTCCCGGATACGGAGAGAGGCCGCGAATGAAGTTGTGCACATCGGCCGCGGCGTCCTCCCACGCAATCTCGCCGTCCTCCGTGTGGATCTTCGGAGCCGGCGTGGCCTCGGTGTCGTCCTGTGCGTGCGTCTCGACGTCGCCGGCCTCGATGCGGCAGACGGTTTCAACCACGGTCTCGGCGCCGAGGTGCATCATGCGGTCGTGCACCTCGCCGGCCGTCTCGTTCGGGCCGATGTCCATCTCTTTCTTCAAGATAACGTTGCCGGTATCCACCTTTTTCTGCAGGAAGAAGGTGGTGACGCCGGTGGTCGTCTCTCCGTTGATAATCGCCCAGTTGATGGGGGCGGCGCCGCGGTACTTCGGGAGGAGCGACCCGTGGAGGTTGAACGCGCCCTTTGCCGCCTGCTCGTAAACCTTCGGCGGAAGGATCTTGTAGGCGACGACGACGATGACATCCGGCTCCAGCGCCGCGATGTCGTCGGCAAACGCATCGCTCTTGACGTCTTCAGGCTGGAGGATGGGGTTGATGCCGGCCTCTGTCGCCGCCTTCTTCACCGGCGTCGGCGTCACCTCCTGGCCGCGCCCGCGGGGGCGATCCGGACCGGTGACGACCGCGTCGGGGCCGTACCCTGCATCGATCAGCGCCTCCAGCGACGGCACCGCAAACTCCGGGGTGCCCATAAACACAAGTCTCATCGCGAGCAACGATTTTGGATGTTGGATTATCCCCCCAATCGGCCATTGACAATCGGCCGTTGACAATCCCTACGCTTCGACGCCTTTGAACAGCCCCTCGACGAAGCCTTTGCGATCGAAGACCTGCAGGTCGTCGATGTCTTCGCCGACGCCGATGTACTTGACCGGCACGTTGAACTGGTGGGAGACGCCGATCACGACGCCGCCCTTGGCGGTGCCGTCGAGCTTCGTGAGGACGAGGCCGGTTACGTCGACGCTCTCGGTAAACTCTTCCGCCTGCCGGATGGCGTTCTGGCCGGTCGAGGCGTCGAGGACGAGAAGCACCTCGTGGGGGGCGCTCCCGATCTTGCGGCCCATGACGCGCTTCATCTTGGCGAGTTCGTCCATCAGCCCGCCTTTCGTGTGCAGACGGCCGGCGGTGTCGATCATGACGACGTCGGCGTCGCGCGCCTCCGCGGCCTCGATCGTGTCGTAGGCCACGGCGGCCGGATCGGAGCCGTGCTCTTGTTTGATAATGTCAACGCCGGCGCGGTCGGACCACACCTCCAGTTGCTCGATCGCGGCGGCCCGGAAGGTGTCCGCCGCGCCCACGACGACCTTCTTGCCCGCCTGCCGGTAGCGGTAGGCCATCTTGCCGATCGAGGTCGTCTTCCCGACGCCGTTGACGCCGACGACCATAATCACGTGCGGCGTGTTGGGCAGGTCGGCGTCGAAGTCGGCCGGGCGCTCCTCCTCCCCTTCGAGCATCATCCGCGCGATCTCGTCCTTGATCATCGCGTTCAGCTCTTTCGTCGACACGTATTGGTCTTCCGACACCCGCGCTTCGATGTGGTCGATGATGTCGAGCGTGGTGTCGACGCCGACGTCGCTCGTCACGAGGATCTCCTCCAGCTCGTCGAGGACCTCCGCATCCACGGTGTCCTTCCCGCGGATCATGCGGTCGATCTTACCGAAGAAGCTGGAGCGGGTCTTGTCCAGCCCCTCCTCCAGCTTCTCCTGGTCTTCCTCGTCGTTCCGGTTGATGAAGCGGTCGAGAATGCCCATACGCAGTTGAGAGTCGAAAGGAAAGGGGGTGACGATCAAAGGGATGCGGCGAAGATCGGGCTCGGGGCGGATTTCAGACCCGGAGGGAGGCGGTACGGGCTGCTGCGGTGTGCTCGCCGGTGTCCTCCGGCTCGGGGCCGCGTTCCGGGCTTGCCTCCGCCGAGGCATCTTCGCGGCGGGCGGGAGGGGGCGGGCGCCGGACCATGTTCAGGTAGCGGATGACGTACACGAGGAACGAGAACACGAGCAGACCGGCCGACATCCACAGGCACACGTCCATGACCGGGGCGTCGGCCTTGAGGACCGCGGCGACGACGGTGAGGGCGAGCCACGTGGTGGCGGCCTTGCCCGCCCAGGCGCTCATGGCGATGCGCCCGGAGCGGCGGGCGATGAGGGCACTGCCCCCCACGATCAGCACGTCGCGCCCTACGACGAGCCCCAAAAACCAGAAGGGAAGGGTCGGCTCGGCGCTGCGAAGGGTGAGGGCCGAGACGGTCATGATCGCCGCAAACTTGTCGGAGATCGGGTCGATGACCTTGCCCCAGTCGCTCACCGTATGCGTCCACCGCGCCACGCGACCGTCGAACCAGTCCGTCAGGATTGCCACCACGACGAGGCCGAAGAGCCAGCCGACCGGCCCGTCCCGCCAGATCAAGACGGTGATCGGGATCACCAGAACCAGCCGCAGCAGACTCAGCGCGTTGGGAATCGTCCAGAACCGACCGAGGTCGGGCCAGGCGGCGAGGGGACGGGACATAGGGGTGAGACGAGAAAGGCGGCGGCAGTTGGTTGGGGGTATCTACCCATGGTATACATCCAACGCGGGGTTTCGTTTACCCGCCGGACGCCCCGAGCCGGCCCGGCGCCGAATCCATCCGGAATTACATCAACTCGCCGGCGCGCGTGCTCCATTTTTGCTCCGTCCAGGACGTGCAGACGGCCTCGACCCGGACCTCTCGCCCGACCGGCTCGCCCGCTCGTCCACGCTCGACCGTTCGTCCATCCTCGCCCGTTGTCGCACCGATCGTCTCGTTTATGACCGGTTTCTTCGTCGGCGCCCTTGCCGTGACGGCTCTCTACTGCGCTCTCACCGCCTGGGGATGGCGCCGTGCCCGGCGGGATGTGGCGGCGCTCTCCCCGCCCGAGGACGCCCTGACCGATCCGGTGCCCCTCTCGGTGATCGTCGCGGCCCGCAACGAAGAAACTGCCCTTCCCCGCCTTCTCCGCCGCCTGCTCGGGCAGATCCGGGCCGGCGACGAACTCCTCATCGTCGACGACGGCTCGACGGACGCCACCGCCTCGATCGCCCGGCAGTGGTGCGCCAGTCATGCGGCGATTCGGCTCATTCACCGCCCGGCGGCAGCAGCCTCCGGGAGCAAGAAGGCCACCCTGAGCCGCGGGATCGCCGCCGCGTCCAACGACCTGCTGGCGTTCACCGACGCCGACGGCCGCCCCGCCCCGACCTGGCTCGACCGGATGCGGACGCTTCACGCAGCAACCGACGACGAGGTCGTCCTCACCGGGTACAGCCCGATGCGCACGCCCGAGGATGCCGCGCCGCTCGTCGGCCCGTTCGCCCGCTACGAGACGCTCATCGCCGGCATCTACACGGCGGCGGCCGCCGGTCTGCGACGGCCGTACATGGCCGTTGGGCGCAACCTCAGCTACCCGCGCTCCGTGTTCGAGGCCGTCAACGGCTTCGACGCCCATGCCGAGACGCTGAGCGGGGACGACGACCTGTTCGTTCAGAGCGTCCACCGCCACGGCACCGCCCGCGTTCTCGCCCCCACCGACCCCGAGACGTTCGTAGAAACCGATTCTCCGGCAACATGGAGCACGTGGATCCGGCAGAAGCGGCGGCACGTGTCGACCGGCCGGCACTACCCGTGGACCGTCGGCCTGCACCTGGCGCTCTTCCACGGGAGCTTCGCGCTTCTCTGGCTGGCCCCGCTCGCCATCGGCACGACCGGTCTCGGCCTGCTGGCTACCGGCCTCCTCGCCCGGCACGCCGCCCTCGCCCCGGCCGCCGACGCCCTCGACGAGGACGACCTGCTGGCGGCGTTTCCCCTCTGGGAGTTCGGTTACGTGCTCTACCTCCTCACCCTCGCTCCCCTCGGCCTCCTCTCTGAGCCGGAGGAATGGAGGTGAGGACAGTGTCGCGTGTCAAAGGTCGCGTGTCGAATGGGGTCGTCGGGCTGCGGCCTCGTGCCTCCGCAGGGAGAGAAAGAAAGAGGGACGGGACTCCCCGGGGACGTTGGCCCGCTGGTCGCCCCCCCCTCCCATCCCCCTTCTACGACTCCCCCGAACACCGCATGCTCCGTTCGGGTGGGGACGTCGGAAGGATGGATGGACGGATAGGTGGGTGTTGCCTCCGTCCCGCTACACGTCCGCCCATCCAACCCCGAATTCTGTTCAGGATTCGGTCCCACAACCCACACCCGACAACCCACAACCCACAACCGACAACCGACAACCCACCAACCCGCATCACCTCCCCGGGGTGCCCTCGTCCAGGCGGGTGATGCGCAGGTGATCGAGGTGGGCGGCGTTCGTGCCGGCATCGTCCCCACGGGCGTTCATGTTGCGGTCCGTCGCCGTGTAGGTGAGCGTGACGGTGTGCGTCCCCGCCGCGAGGCCGACGTGGAGGGGATTGCTGTAGCCGTAGTCCGTCCACACCCCGTCGCCCCGCTGCGGCAGCACGAAGACGCCGGCCCGGCGACCGTCCACCTGCACGCTGCGGATGGCGGTTTTGTTGTCCGTGTTGATCGGGCCGGATCCGTTGGCGTAGCGAACGTCCAGCGCGTACGTGCCGGCCTCCTCCACGATCACAGAAAAGGTCACGGCCGTATTCCGATCGGTCGCGAGGGGCAGGTAGCCGTCTCCGGTGTAGCCCGCGTACCGGGTTTCGAGGGAGTCGGTCACCTGTACGGTGTCGACGGCGGATGCCGCGACGTGGCGGATCGGTTCGCTCAGGAACGAGGGCGTGCCCGTCGGCCCGACGGCGCGGACCTGGTACTCGGCGAGAGCCTCCGGCGCGGCGGGAAGGGCGTAGCGAGAGCCGGTCGTCGTGTCGTGCACCGTGCCGTTCCGGAAGATCTCGTACGCCTCGACCTCGGGATCGCCGGGCCAGACGAGAGCGGGCGCCGTCGTCTCGGTGAGGGAGACGGCCGGCGTGGCCGGACTGTAGTGATCCTCCGCCCGGTTGATGCCGCCCTCCGGGAGTCCGCCGCTCAGGACGATGCGGACGTCGTGCTTGCCGCTCAGATCGGCCGGCACAACGGGCTCGGCGAGCGGCTCGCCGTCGAGGGTGATCTGCACGATGCGAGATCCGTAGCCGCGCATCTCGATGTCGAGCGTGGCGTCTCGGTACGACACGTTCTCCAGCGTGCGGGTGCCCGAGTACGCCTGCGGCACGAACGGCTCGAAGCGGAGCCCATCCGGCGCGAAGCGCATCCCGAAGAGGACGCGGTAGACGGACGCCAGATTGCCGGCGACGCTCCAGAGCTGGCGGTCGGAGTTGATCTGCGTGCCCTCGAAGTGACCGGTCTGCGCCACCATGTTTTCTTTGTTCGTGAGGAACAGAGCAGCGGCGCGGTAGAGAGCGCCGAGTCCGTGCTCCACCCCCTCCGTGTTCCGTGCATCGGCGGAGGCCCAGGTCCAGTAGCTCGTCACGAACGGCCAGATGCCGGCGTTGTGGTACGGCGGCACATTCGGGATGTACGGCCAGAAGCTGGGCGTTCCGAACGTCCCCACCGGGTGGTTTCGGCTCAGGGTAGCGGCCCGATTGCCTTCCGCAAGGCCGGTCACGATCGACAGAGCAGACCCCAGCGCCTCGGCGCGGGGGGACCGGGCGGGGTGGTTGCGCCCGTAGCGGAAGGAGGCGTAGCGCCCCTCCGTCGGCATCCAGAGGTGGCGGTTGACGGCGGATTGCACCGTTTCGGCGACCTGCGTCCACCGCTCGGTCGGCTCGCCGAGCTCTTCGGCCATCTCCGCCAGAATCCGGTAGGTGCGGTGGTGGACGACGTTCGTGCTCAGCACCTGCGAGAGGTAGATGTCCTTCGGGTCCATCCAGCCCGGATACGACTGCTCGCGCCAGTCCATGAACGACGCCTCGCCGTGGAAGAGGCCGCTGGTGGAGTCGAAGGCCGTGCGCAGGTCGGCCTCGGCGGAGCGGCGGATGACGTCGTAGCTCTCTTCGAGCCAGTCTTCGTCGCCGGTCGTGAGGTACGTTTCCCAGGCCGCAAGCGCCCACGTCATGCGATCGGTGGACACCGGCCAGGAGCCGCCCGTGCCCGTATCCTGGATGATGCGCCCGCCGGGCGTCACCTTCGCGCGGAGGCTCGTCTTGGCCGCCTCCGGTTCGACGAGGGCGAGGCTGAGGAGGATGCTGTAGCTGATGTCGCGGGTCCAGACGCCCGTCCACTTCTTTCCGGCCATGAAGGCGCCGTCCTCGCGCAGGCTCAGGCGCACCTCTTCGAGGGAGAGGTTGTAGAGCGCATCGACGAGGCGCTGATCGGAGCGGTACTGCGGGTAGGCGGAGACAACCTCGCGGAGCGAATCGGAGAGCGTCCAGACGGCCCGGTCGTCCTCGTTGAGCGGGCGCAGGTCGCGCCGCGGAAAGGTCAGGGCGATCCGGTAGACGCCGTCGTCGTCCGCATCCGTGAGCCGAAACGAATCGCCGGTCAGGCGAGAACGGTCCCACGTCAGCGGCGGCGTGTCGCCCATGATGTAGACGCCCTCGAAGGCTTCTTCGGGAATCGGCTCGCCGGAGGGAGGGTCGTAGCGGCCCTGCTGGCGGAAGGCCCGGTGCATCGCCCGCATGTCCACCCGGAAGACGACTTCGACGGAGTCGGTCCCGGCCCGGCGGGTGACCGTCGTGGGTTGCGGGAAGCCCTGGTCGGGCCGCTCGCCGAAGACGTAGACCGGCGCCAGGAAGCGCCCGCCGACCGGGTCGAGGCGCAGGCGCAGGTCGTTCCCCGACGCCGCCTCGTTGTCGCGACCGTTGATGCTGAACTTGAAGTTGATCGCCGTCCGCTCCCGCTGATAATTCGACGTGATGCGCGTCCGCGACGTGGCGAACGCCCGGAAGTCGCCCTGCACGACGGAGGTATCCGTCACGGTGTAGGCGTCGGTGCGGTGGAGGGGCTGCTGGGCGGCGGCCGGTGATGCGGCCAGCGCCATCCCGAAGAGGCCGAGCAGGAGAACGAGGCGGCGAAGGGAGGACATGCAGGTACGAAGAAATGAGCCGTGCAGGATGGGCGAGGGGGTGGTTGCCGGGTACAACCGAAACGGAACCTAAGGGAAACCCGCCTCAGGCCCAACCGCCGTCTGCTAAAATTCGACGGAAGGGGAGCTCTCCGAAAACCGACGACCCGGCGCCTGGAGGTGGGCCTGCAACTCCGCACGCTGGGCGATCGCCATCCCCTCACAGAACGCGGCCACACGCTGAGCCGACCGTATTCCGACTACTTCGATACCGTCGTCGGCCTCTCCGCAAACGTCTTTCTGACCTCCTGGATGACGGTGGGCATCGAGTCCGAGGTTTCGCTCCACCGCCCGATGCAGGTCACGGACGGCCGCAACGAGGTCATTCGCTTCGAACCCCACTCGTCCGCCTTCCTGCGCTGGCAGGGCACGCTCGGCGGCGCGTCCCCCCTCGCCGAGTAGCCGACCCGGCAGCCGATCGTTTATCGATGTGGACTGATAGACGGACCGTTGTGCGCCCTGCCCAACCGCGAACGGCCCGGGACGGGCAGGATGCCGGATTGCTCGATCGATTGGTCTGACACCATCGCCAGGACCCTGAGTCCCTTCTCCAGAGGGAGAAGGACAGGAAGAGGGGACGGAAAATCTTCCTTGGCTCGGTGCTATTTCCTTTCTCCCGCTCTCCGCGGGATGACCTTCCTTCGATCGGCCCTTTTTCTCTTCTCTCCAGGGGAGAGACGCGGTGGACGAGGGACGTGCTTTGTGAGGGAAGAACGCGCTTCCCCGAGCCGAACCGACCGGGAGTGATGGACGCGGAGGCTCGGAGGGCGCCCCCCACACACGATGCCGCCCGCAGACTCTTCCTGGCACGGTCTGGCCGTCGACCCGGAGTTGGCACACGCGAGAGATGGGCTTCCTGCCTGTACCGATCAAACTTTGACCAGATTGTCACGGTACCGGACTTGCTCGACCCCGCACCGTTTGCTTGTATGGAGGTACGGATCTGCCAGCGACCTGACTTCCTCTACACGGGTGTACAGCAGATCGCCCCGGCGACGCTCTCCAGCGCCCCTTTTCCCGCATCCTGCGGCGCTACCTCCGAACGCCACGTTCTCGTGCCCTCCCCTCGCCCCCCGACCCGACCATGGCCTCTCCCCTTCCCTCCCAATCCACGTCGTTCTCCGTCCGTCCTGCTTCGGGATCCGACGAGAAACGGCGGCTCCGTGCGGCCCTCCGAGAAGCCACTCGGGAGGTGGAGGATGCCGCCGAACGACTCCAGATGGCGAGAACGGATGTGGAGGGGGAGAACGAACCGATCGATGAGGTCGAATCGGTGATCGGCGACGCCCTCGGCCGCTCCGATGGGCTCCAGACATCGCGCGCCCGCCGCATTGCCGAGTCGGTCGCTGAAGATCTCGAAACGGTCGTTGCCCGCCTGCGCCGTGCGGCCGATCGAGACGATGGCGCCCGCGAGTGATCGAGCCCGCCGTGACCCTCACCGACGGTCCGACGCCTCGGCCGAAGCCGTGTAGGTGCGTCCGAATCGGTCCGTTGCTTCTACCCGAAACCGCGTCGCGTCGTTTGAAGTCGCGGCGTAGTAGAGGTGGTTCGTCGGCATCGGCTCCACCCAGGATCGCTTCGCCGGGGTGTCCCCCCCGCGGTGCAGCTTTTCGGAGAGCGGATCCGTTCCCACCCGGCGCTCCATCTCCCCGCGGCGCACGCCATCCTCGAACCAGACGACGGTCCATGCGGGGTCGGCGTCCCATACGTTGGCGACGAGCTCGCCGGTTCCGTTCGCGTCGGTGCCCGGCGGGTACAGGCGCATCTGATGATCGGCGTCGTGCCCCGTCGCCTGGTAGCGCCAGGACACATCCGTGCCGTCGATCTCGTAGACGGCGTAGCCCTTCGGCGCTCCGTCCCAGCAGATCGGGCCGCTCCACCACGCCCCGCAGGCCGCACCGACGACGTGCTCGTGACGCCCGTCGACGAAGCGGTGCTCGTTTTCGTGGACGTGGCCGAAGATCATGTGCGCATCGAACGGATCGAGAAGGTCGTAGACGGCCTGCCGGTTCATGATCTGCCCGCCTGGGCTCGGCGAATCGCTCCCCCGGCGCCGGAAGGCGGTGCTGAGCGCGGGAATGTGCGCGAAGACGATCACCGTCCGCCCCTCCTCCAGGCGACCGAGATCCTGCTGCAGCCAGTGAAGCTGGGCGTCGTCGATATGGCCGATGTAGTCGTCCGTGCCGCTGCCGTAGCCGTCGCTTCCCGGCCAGAAGACGTCGTCGAGGACGACGTAGTGCACGTCGCCGCGGTCGAAGGAGTAGTACCGCGGACCGAAGTGCCGCTCGAACGTGCGCGTCGAGCCGGCATCCGTCGGACTGTCGAAGTCGAGGTCGTGGTTGCCCACCACCTGCCAGAACGGAATCCCCATCCGCTGCACGGCGCGCTCGTAGTCCGGGAACAGCTCCAGGTTGTCGAACATGATGTCGCCGTTTCCGACGCCGAACGCGGGAACGTCGCCCAGGCTCTGGACCGTCTCCTGCACGTCGGGCACCGTCTCGGCGTGCAGTTTTTCGATTTCGGCCTCGTCCTCGGTCTGCGGATCGGCGAGAACCACAAAGGCGTGCTCGGTGGCCGGTCGCTCCGTGTTCTGCAGGTCGAACTGCGCGGTAAACCGGCCGCCGTCGTCCGGGTCGATGCGGCGGTAGAAGCGGGCCGTTCCGGGCTCGTTTTGCGGGATGCGGGTGCCGGACGGGACGGTGATGTAGACGAAGGGCTGCTGCGGACCGGACCGGAAGGAGAAGCGTCCGTCGGCATCGGTCTCGACGACCGTCCATCCATCCGTGACCGCCACGCCTTCGAGCCCCGTCCCGCCGGCAACGACGCGCCCGGAAACCTGAGCGGTGGTTTGTCGGGTCGATATCGGTGCTGCGGTGGAGAGCCAGGGGACGGAGGCCAGTCCGGCCGCCCCGGCCATCCCTCGCAAGAACTCACGTCGGGTCCAGCGCGCCATGGGTCGTTCGGTCGGTCGTGGGGAAATCCAGTGCGAGATGTAAACTCGGATCTGACTCCGACCGAATCACAACCTGAATGTTATCATTGCGTCCCGTTTGCGGATGCATCCGGCGGCGACTGGCCGCGCCCGTCGGGCGTGAGATCCGTGGCGGAGCCCGTCCATGCTTCCAGCGGTCGGTACCCGGACGCCCACAGTGCGAGGGCGGCGACGAGACATGCGGATCCTGCGATACCAAGAGCACGCTTCATCGAACGGCTCAGGCACTGTGCAGAACAACGTCGAAAGGTGCGGCCGGGCGGTCCATGCCGGGAGACGCGTCGAACGCACGGCGCGAGGTACCCCCACGAATCCGCGAAGCCGAACGGAATCGACGAGACGACCGTCGACCGTTGTCCAGCTCCGAGAACCGGGAGTTGAGCGAAGCAATATCGCGTCTGGAGTGCGGCTTTCTAAGCCCCCTTTTGGGCTGGTCCGGCAGTGTGAAGTTGCTCTCGGAGAGGCTTCTTGCTATCGTCCCGAACGGGATGTCTGTCTCCGCTTCGTTCATTAGAGAGGTCCTCTCCCAATCCATTGAGATGGATACCCGGCCCGATGTCCATTTTGATGGCCCCAAAATGGACGAGACGAGCGAAGCGCCC
>CAKZLV010000362.1 GCA_937127285.1 uncultured Bacteroidota bacterium | reverse complement strand
CTTCGTTCTCCGGAGATTCGCCATCCAGGGAGAGCACAGCGGTTCGAGACGCCTCCGGGTCGGGAAAAGAGAGGAAGGCGGGGCGGGGGCCGTGGGCGTGGATGCGCGTCCAGCCCTCGCCCGGGGCGTGGCGGAAAACGCCGATCCACCACCGGTCGGTCATGAGCCGCTCGATCCCCTGAATCCAGGCTTCGGCAATGAGCTCGACCGACCGGGAGGCCCGGGCGAGGGCGGCGCCGATGGTCGACTCGAAGGAGGAGGCTGCTTCGTCGTCGGAGGGGGCCGGGCGCGGCCGGTCGTCGGCGTCCAGTTCGGCCAGCATACGGCGGGCGTGCTCGGTGGCCGGGGTGTCCTGAATGAGCGTCGCCGCCGAGCGGGCCTGCACGTAGGCCGACCGGGCGTCGTCGAAGCGGCCGTCGGCCCGTGCCGCCTCCCCGAGCACGACGAACCGGCGGAGCGCGAACGGCAGGACGTCGAAGTAGTCGTCGTAGGCTTCCGCCTCGCTCAGGCGCTCGGCCGCTTCGGCGCGGTGGCCGCGCTGAATCAAAACCGAGGCCAGGGTCAGCAGCGTGCGCAACTGGTTGCCGCAGTGGCCGGTCTCGCGGGCATTGCGGTAGGCGCGTTCCAGCCAGGTCTGGGCGGCGTCGTACGCCGTGCGCCGCGCCAGGAGTTCGCCGCGCAGGAGGGCGACGTGCGACCGCTGCAGGCCGTAGGGGAGGTGGTGGACGTGCTCGAAGAGCGTCTCCATGAGCGTCTCCGCCGCCGGGGCGTCACCGCGCCGCAGCGACAGGCGGGCGCGCAGCGTCTGCAGGTGGGCCCGGCCGGCGGGGTAGGCCGCCACGGCGCTCTCCGCCTCGTCCAGCACGTCGTTGGCTTCGGCCCAGTCGGCCCGGCGGAGCAGGGCGCCGATGTGAGCGTGATAGGCGGCGAGCAGGGGGTACTCGGAGCCGCCTTCCAGCCGGCCCAGGAGGGTTTCTGCGGCCGTTGCCGCGGCCACGACGTCGTCGAGCGGATGGCCGCGATCGTAGTGCAGGGCGGCCTGATGGGCGTGGGCATGCCCGCGAATCCGCTGGTCGCTCCATCGGTCGGCCAGGTCGAGGAGCGCGTCGACGTGGGTCTGGGCGTCGTCGTACGCCCCCTGGAACCGGCAGGCCGGCACGCTGAGGTCGTGCAGCCAGCGACCGGCCTGCGCGTCGTGGGTTTTGGCGTGCACGGCCTCGGCTTCCCCGAGCACGAGCCGCATGAGGTGGTACTCGTCGATTGCGAAGTACGCCCGTGCCTTTCCGAGGAGGCACCAGCACCGTCCCCCCGGCGACGGGAGATCTCCGAAAAGCCGCTCGGCTTCGTCGAGAAGGGTGAGCGCGCGGGCATCCTCGCGGTTGCGCTGATGGCGGAGGGCATGCGCCCATCCCAGCCAGAGCGTCACCTCCGCGCGTGCCCGCCGGCCGAGCCGAGACCGGGCAGGGGCGTCGTCGAAGGCCTGCAGCCGGTCGAGGGCCGACGCCACGTCTCCGCGATGGGTGACCTCCACGCGGGCCATGAGCGCGTGCAAGAGCGCCGGCCCCGTCGCGGGAGCCGTCGCGTCCATCGGCTCCAGCAGAGGCTCCACCATGCGCACCACGTCCTCCGCCCGCCCGTTGGCGAGGAGGTCGGTAGCTAGCGCTATGGTTTTTGCGTACTCCATGGAGCCCGTTGGAATCGAATGTCAGAATAGCGAGCCGGCGCGTGGGCATCCCCGGCGCGGGATCGGCGTCTTTCGCGTCGCGGGTCGTCGCGACGCGGCGTCGCTGCGACCGGCTTGCATTGCAACACGCAGCGAGGCGGACGGAAAGCGAGGCCCGGTGTCCCCTCTCGCGTCCCGAGTCCCGGACGTCGGCAGGATCTGCACGACGAGAGGGATTCGTCCGAGACGAACGGGGAAAGACCTCGACCTACATAAATCCGAGCTCAAGACGCGCTTCTTCCGACATCATGTCGGGCTGAAAGGGCGGGCGGAACGTCAGCTCCAGGTTAACGCTCTCGACGCCGTCTACCATCTCCACCGAGTCCTCGACCTGTCCCGGCAGAATCCCGGCCGCCGGGCAGTTGGGCGCCGTCAGGGTCATCAGAACGCCTACGTGGCCGCTGTCCTCATCGATCTCGAAGTTGTAGATGAGGCCGAGGTCGTAAATGTTGACCGGAATCTCCGGGTCGTAGACCTCGCGGACGGCGTCGACGATCCGCTCGTGCAGGTCGGTCTTCGGGTCTTCCTGAAGATGAGCGGGAATCGTTTCCGGCACCTCCAGCTCGTCCTGCATTTTCTCTTCCGGAACGGAGGACGATCCGCCTCCGCCTCCCATGGCTCCCATTCCACCCATGCCGCCGGGCATTCCTTGCATGTTACCCATCGTCTTGTCTCCGTGTCTGATTGAGAACGGTAAGAATTTGTCGGCTCTCCTGTCCACTCCTTCGGGTTCCCCATCCGGATTCCCCCGTCCGGGTTCCTCCGTCCTGCTGATGACCTCCCGTCTACGACTCCCCTTCCGGTTTCTCCTGCGTATTTTTTCCTGCACACCGGCCCAGGACCGGGAGGCGCGTTCCGGACGAACGTCGGAGGAGGCCGGGCCGTGCCGGAGGCAGCCGGCGCGGGGGCACGAACAAGAGGTCTCCCCTACGAGGCCTGCTCCCTCGGTGGCCTGCTCCCTCGGTGGCCTGCTCCCTGCGAGGCCTACTCCCTACGAGGTATACTGGCGGGCGCGCTGTTTCATTTCGCTCACCATCGACTGCAGGCCGTTGTTGCGCTGCGAGGTCAGGTGTTCGCGCAGGCCGATGGTGTCGAGAAAGTCGAACCCGGCATTGGCCACGACCTCGGGCGGCTGCTCGTCCAGAACGCGGATGATCAGCGCCGCCAGCCCTTTCGTGATCTTGGCGTTGCTGTCGCCGGAAAATCGGAGAACGTCTTGGTTGTCATCGTACTCCGTCTGAATCCAGATGTCGGACTGGCAGCCGTGGATGTACGTGTCGTCGTTCTTTTCGGACTCATCGATCGCGGGAATCGTATCGCCGAGCTCGATGAGGTACTCATAGCGTCCCATCCAGTCGTCGAACATGGAAAACTCATCGACAACGCGCTGGGCGCGCTCTTCGAGCGGTTTACTCATGAGGGCGTTCGTCTCGTTGGCAGTCGGGCATTCGGGAAAGGAGTGAGGGAGCCCCCCGGCTCACAGAATTCGTTCGAGCAGGGCGTGCGGGCCGAACCGGGCGTTCCGGCTACGACGGAGGCGGCACGTCCCCCAGGGGCCGGTGAAGACGGCCGGATCAGCCGAACAGGTCCTGCGTCTTCCGGATTCCCTCCACGAGCGCATCGACATCGGCGCGGGTGTTGTAGCCGGCCAGCGAGGCCCGGATGGTTCCCGGCAGTCCGAGGCGGTCCATGAGCGGCTCCGTGCAGTGGTTCCCGGTGCGCACCGCGATGCCGAGCCGGTCGAGAAAGGTGCCGGCGTCGTAGGGGTGCACGTCGTCGAGCACGAAGGAGAGAACCGATGTCTTTTCCTCGGCCGTCCCGATCAACCGCAGCCCCTCGATGGCCTCCAGGCGACGGGTTGCGTAGTCGAGCAGGTCCGATTCGTAGGCGTGCATCTCGTCGCGGCCCACGTTGAGGATGTACTCGGCGGCCGTCCCCAGGGCAATGGCCCCGGAGATGTTCGGCGTTCCCGCCTCAAACTTATGGGGGATGTCGTCGTACGTCGTTCCCTCGAACGACACGCGGTCGATCATGTCGCCGCCGCCCTGGTAGGGCGGCATCGCCTCCAGGTGCTTGCGCTTGCCGTACATCACGCCGATGCCGGTCGGGCCGAACATTTTGTGCCCGGAAAAGACAAAGAAGTCGGCATCCATCGCCTGAACGTCCACCGGCCTGTGCGGCGCCGACTGGGCGCCGTCAACGACCACGGGGACGCCCTGTGCGTGGGCGGCGTCGATGATCGCGTCTATCGGGTTGACGGTGCCCAGGGCATTGGACACGTGGCTGATGGCGACGAGGGCTGTTTGCTCGCTCAGGAGGTCGTCCAGGCGGTCGAGGCGAAGTTCGCCGGTGTCGGTGATGGGGAGCACGCGGATGGAGGCGCCGGTCCGCTCGGCCAGCATCTGCCACGGGACGATGTTGGCGTGGTGCTCCATTTCCGTAAGCAGAATCTCGTCTCCCTCGTCGACCACGGTGGGCCCGAACGACGAAGCGATAAGGTTCAAGCCGTCGGTGGTTCCTTTCGTCCAGACGACCGTGTCGGGGTCCGGCGCGTGGATGAAGCGAGCGAGCGTTTCGCGGGCCTGCTCGTAGGCCTCGCTGGCGCCTTGGCTGAGCGCGTGCACGCCGCGGTGGACGTTGCTGTTCTCCCGCGCGTAGTACGCGTTCATCCGGTCGATCACGACCTGCGGCTTCTGCGATGTTGCCGCGTTGTCGAGGTAGACGAGCGGAGCGTCGTCGTAGACGGTCTGATCGAGCGCCGGGAAGTCGGCCCGGATGGCTTCCGGGTCGAAGGCGGGAGCGGCGGTGGAGGGGGGCGTCGTCGCAGGCATAGGATCGAGACCGTTCGTGCCAGTGGCAGGGGGACCGAAGACGCGCCTCTCGGCCGCGCCGGCGGGGGCAGCGGGGGGCGCCTCCGGCCGGAGACAACCCGTCGCGGCACCCGCCGGCGAGGGGAGAGTGCGTGGCTGTATGTCCGGGCCATGCTACACCCGGGCGATACTGTACCCGGACCGTGCACCCGTGCGGTGCGGGACCGTGCGGGTCGCTACCGGTGCGTGCAAGGACAGGGCGTGTGGGGCCCGGCACGCGGTAGGACGCGTGCGGGGAGGCAGGTGTTCGACGGGGCGGGAGGGCGGCGGCCGCACCCTGTTTCGGCGGTTCTCGAACCGCCCGCCGACCCGCGCTCCGGCGCCGATCCGTTCGCGTCGGCGGGCCGGTACGCACGGATCGGGCGCGGAGAGAGGCCGAGGCGCTTAGGTGAACGAGCGTGCAAGGCGGTCGCGCACGACGCCAGTGATGTGCGCTTTGACCGCGTCGTTGCGGATCTCGTCGAGCACCTCCTGGGCAAAGGCCTGCAGCATGAGGATGCGGGCTCGATTTTCGGTGAGGCCGCGCGTGCGGAGGTAGAACAGGCCTTCACGATCGATCTGGCCGGACGTGGCGCCGTGGCTGCACAGCACGTCGTCCGCATAAATCTCCAGCTCCGGCTTCGTGTAGATGTTCGCCTCGTTCGTCAGCACCATCGAGTCGTTCTGCTGGTAGGCGTCGATGCGCTGCGAGTCGCGGTGCACGAACACCTTCCCGTTGAAGACGGCCGTGGAGCGATCGTTGAGGATGTGCTTGTAGAGCTCGTTGCTCGCGCAGTCGGCATGCACGTGGTCGACGAGGGTGTGGTTGTCGACGTGCATGTCGCCCTTCCCGAGCACGAGGCCGTAGAGGTTCGACTCGCAGTGCTCGCCGTCCGGCGTCAGCGTCTGGTTGTTGCGCACCACCTCGCCGCTGAGGCTGAACAGGTTGGAGGTGAGCGTGCTGTTGTCGCGGTGATAGCCGGCCGTGGTCATCACCTGCGAGGCGTGATCGCCCTGGTGCTGCGTGATGGAGTGCTGCAGGTTCGCGTCGCGCCCGGCGTACATCTCCGTCACCGTGTTGGTGAAGGTGCGGGCGTCGGTGAGCGAGTGCTGCTTCTCAATGATCTGAGCAACGGCACCGTCCTCCACGACGAACAGGTGGCGCGGCTGGATGAGCAGGTCTTCTTCGCCGGCGTGCACGTGCAGCACGAAGACCGGCTTCTCCAGCAGCGTTCCACTGGGAACGTAGACGAAGGCGCCGTCCTGCACGAAGGCCGTGTTGAGGGCCGCCATCGCGTCGTCTTCGAAGTCGACGTACGCGCCGTAGTGCTCCTCCACCACGTCCGGGTGCTCCTGACCCGCCCGGTCGAGGCTCGAGATGATCACGCCGCTGGGCAGGTCTCCGATGTCGGAGAGCCCCTCGTGGACGCGCCCGTTCACCAGAACGAGCCGGTGGGCGTTGAGGTCGTCGATCTCGAACGGCGCAATGTCCTCTTCCGTCACGGCCGGCATCTCCGGAGAGAGGGGGAGGGTGTAGGGCCGGTCGATGACCGTCGCGAGGTTGGTGTACTTATACGCCTCCTGCTCTTTGGTCGGGAGGCCGAGCTGGGCGAACCGTTCGATGGCGTGCTCGCGCTGCTGGGCGATGGAGGCGCTTGTCCCGTTCAGCGTCTGGCCGTGGTTCACCTTGAAGGCCGAGACGAATCGGTCTTCGGGGCGGACGTCGGTGTCAAGCGTAGTGGGCATAGGGCAAAAGGGAGAAGGTGAGGGAGAGGGAGAAGGAAGGGTGCGGGGCCCGGGCGGAGGGAAGGATCCGTTCCACCCGGACGCAGAGCCGCACGCAGAGCGTTCGCGGGAGGGCCGCCGGTTATGCAGCGGCGGTGGCTCCTTCGCTGCTCCGGATCCAGTCGTAACCCTTCTCCTCCAGTTCGATGGCCAGGTCCTTGCCGCCGGAGCGGGCGATGCGGCCGTCGACCATCACGTGGACGTAGTCGGGGACGATGTAGTCCAGCAGGCGCTGGTAGTGGGTGATGACGAGAAACCCGCGATCCTCGCTCCGCAGCTTGTTGACGCCGTCGGAGACCTGCTGCAGGGCGTCGATGTCCAGCCCCGAGTCCGTCTCGTCGAGGATGGCGAGGCGCGGCTCCAGCATGGCGAGCTGGAAGATCTCGTTGCGCTTCTTCTCGCCGCCGGAAAAGCCCTCGTTGACGGAGCGCTTCGTGAGGTCGGCGTTGAGGTCGACGAGTTCGGCGCGCTCTCGCACCATCTGCAGAAACTCGGCAGCCGACAGCTCGTCCTGGCCGCGCGCTTCGCGAACGGAGTTGACCGCTTCCTTCAGGAAGTTCGTCATGCTCACGCCGGGAAGCTCAACCGGGTACTGAAAGGCGAGGAAGATGCCCTCCTCGGCGCGCTCTTCCGGCTCCAGTTCCAGAAGGTCTTCGCCGTCGTAGAGGATTTCGCCGTCGAGGACTTCGTACTCTTCGCGACCGGCGATGACGGCTGCCAGCGTGCTCTTGCCGGAACCGTTCGGGCCCATGATCGCGTGCACCTCGTCGGTGTCGACCGTCAGGTCCACGCCTTTGAGGATTTCGATGTCCTCGTCTTCGACGCCGACGTGGAGGTTCTTGACTTCAAGGAGTGCCATGTTGGTAGGGGGGTAGGGGGTGGTAGGGTGGATGCGTGCATGCATGAAAGGATGGGAGCGAAACGAGACAGACGCGCGGAGGGAGATCGCTCGGCCCTCCACGCGTCCATCCGTTCGTACCGGCCGGAGCCGGTGCCGCCGTTATCCGACGCTGCCTTCCAGTTCGATGGCGAGAAGCTCCTTCGCCTCCACGGCGAACTCCATCGGGAGCTCGGCCAGGATTTCCTTACAGAACCCGTTGACGATGAGCTTCAGGGCTTCCTCCTCGCCGAGACCGCGCGAGTGGCAGTAGAACATCTGGTCTTCGCCGACCTTCGAGGTCGTTGCCTCGTGCTCGACCTGCGCGCTCGGGTTGCCGATCTCGATGTACGGGTACGTGTGCGCGCCGCACTGGTCGCCCAGCAGCATCGAGTCGCACTGCGAGAAGTTGCGGGCGTTGTCGGCGTTCTTGCTGACCTTCACGAGGCCGCGGTAGCTGTTGTCGGCAAGGTCGGCCGAGATCCCCTTCGAGATGATCGTCGACTTGGTGTTCTTGCCGAGGTGCTGCATCTTCGTGCCGGTGTCGGCCTGCTGGTGCCCCTTCGTGAAGGCCACCGAGTAGAACTCGCCGACCGAGTCGTCGCCGGCCAGAATGACGGACGGGTACTTCTGCGTCACGGCCGAGCCGGTCTCCAGCTGCGTCCAGCTAATCTTGGAGTTGTCGCCCTTGCAGAGGCCACGCTTGGTGACGAGGTTGTAGACGCCGCCCTCGCCGGTGTCCGGATCGCCCGGGTACCAGTTCTGGATCGTGGAGTACTTGATCTCCGCGTCCTCGTGGGCGATGAGCTCCACCACGGCGGCGTGGAGCTGGTTCTCCTTGCGCATCGGCGCGGTGCAGCCCTCGAGGTAGCTCACGTAGCTGTCGGGCTCGGCCACGATGAGCGTGCGCTCGAACTGGCCGGTGCCCTGCTCGTTGATCCGGAAGTAGGTGGAGAGCTCCATCGGGCAGTCGACGCCCTCCGGAACGTAGACGAAGGACCCGTCGGAGAAGACCGCCGAGTTCAGCGCCGCGTAGAGGTTGTCGGTGTAGGGGATCACCGTGCCGAGGTGCTTGCGCACGATGTCTGGGTGCTCCTTCGCCGCCTCGCCGAAGGACATGAAGAGGACGCCTTCTTCCTCCAGCTTCTCCTTGAAGGTGGTGGCGACGGAGACGCTGTCCATCACCGCGTCGACGGCGACGCCGGTCAGCGCCTTCTGCTCTTCGAGCGGGATGCCGAGGCGCTCGAACGTTTCCAGGATCTCGTCCGGCACCTCGTCGAGGCTGTCGTACTGCGCCTTCTGGTCCGGCGCCGAGAAGTAGCTGATGTCCTGAAAGTCCGGCTCCTCGTAGTCGAGGTGAGCCCATCCCGGGTATTCACCGGATTCGATCCGCTGCTTGAAGTGGCGGAAGGCCTTCAGACGCCATTCGAGAAGCCACTCCGGCTCGTCCTTCCGGTTGGAAATGTACCGGACGATGTCCTCCGAGAGGCCCTTCGGTGCCTTCTCCGTCTTGATGTCGGTGGTCCAGCCGTGCTTGTACTCCTCGTCGGCCTTCCCCTGTAGGTATTCGGTTTCGGACTGACTCATGTGTCGTCTCGTCTGGTGCGTGCGTAGTTGCGTGTGCAACCCCGGCCATCGAAGGTCGTGCGTGCCTTCGATCCCCGCGATGTAAACAGTCGTTTACGCTGACTTCTGTGTCAACGCACGATTACAACCCGTGCTCTTCCAGGGCGTTCCGCTCCGTTCCGAGGAGGTTGCATTTGCAGCACGCCCTCGGCGGCGGACCCCGACTCCCGCGCCCGGCTGGGTCCTCACGACGGGGGCTCTCCCGGGTGAGTTCTCGCAACGGGGCCGGCCCCGGCCCTGCACGCATCCTGCACGCATTCCGCACGCACCGTGCACCGCCCGGCCCGCACGCATCCTCGCTCTGTTCGACTTCGTCAGGTCCTCCCTTTGGCGTCTCCTCCCTTTGGCGTCTCCTCTCGCGGGCGTCGCCTCCGGCGGGCGTCTCCTCTCGCCGCGTCCCGTTCACCGGGACGCTGCCCCCGGACGCCCGCATCCACGCGGGGAGAAACCTGTTTGTAAGATGAGAAGTACGGACGGATGCATGCGCGGCGACTTCGCGTGCCGATGCCCTGCACGCATGACCTGCACGCATGATTTGCGCTCCGGCGTTTCTTCGACCCGCAGAGAACCGAGTTCCCTATGACGATTTCCATGACCGACCGTGCGGCCGACCAGATTCGGACGGTCGCCGACGAGGAAAACGTGAATCTCGACGACGTGATGCTCCGCGTCGCCGTCGTACCGGGCGGCTGCTCCGGCCTCACGTACGACCTGGGGTGGGATACGACCGTTCAAGACCAGGACACGGTGGAGGTTCACAACGGCATCACCGTCGTGCTCGACCAGCGAAGCCGCCTCTATCTCGACGGGACCGAACTCGACTTTACAGACGGTCTGCAAGGAGACGGCTTTCACTTCGCCAACCCCCAGGCTTCCCGCACCTGTGCCTGCGGCGAGTCCTTCGGGGTCTAGCACCGCTCCCTCCCGCTCCCCCCCACGCCCCCGTCCGGCCGGCGGAAGACGTGTGTAAACGAACGTTTACACCTGGAGACAGCCGGTTCCCGGCACGCGCCGCATCGCGGTAGAACCCGTTGCGAACACATCGCGCCGTAGCACACATCG
>CAKZLV010000361.1 GCA_937127285.1 uncultured Bacteroidota bacterium | reverse complement strand
GTCCAACGCTGCAACGTCCAACGCTACAACGTCCAACGCTACAACGTCCAACGCGCAACCCTCAACCCAAAACCCTCACCCCGAAACGCTCAACCCAAAACGCTCAACCCATCCCCCGACGTATGAGGCGGTGTTCGACGGCGGTGGCGGCGCGGGTGCCGGCTTCGATGGCGCCGTCGAGAAAGCCCGGATGCTCGTCGGCCGTTTCGGTGGCGGCGAAGTGCAGGCGTCCGTCCCACTGCGGCTTTTGAAGCGCCGGAACGGGCTGCGGCTCTTCGTCCGGGTCCGATTCGGAACCGGAGGGCGGCGTCGTGGCGCGGTCGCGGGTCCAGTCGTGCTCGGCGTATCCGGTGATGCCGTCGGCTTCCTCGCCGAAGCAGTGAACGAGCTGGCGAACGACCCGGTCGCGGCGCTCCTCGGCGTCGGTGGGCGTGGGCGAACCCGGACCCGGCGGATGCATGAACCCGACGAGGGCCGCATCGCCGTCCGGCGTCGTGTTGTCGTGCCAGTCGTGGACGGGCCCGGCGGTGCTCTTGACGCGGCCGGCCAGTCCCCGCTCCCGCCAGAAGGGACGGTTGTAGGTCACGGCCACCTTGGCGCTGTGACTCATCCACGCCGGGCGGGACGCCAGATGATCCATCACCGAATCCGCAAGCGGCGGGGCGTAGACGATTCGGGAGGCGATGCGGAGCGGAAGCGCCAGAATGACGGTCGAGGTCAGGACCGTCACGCGGCCCGACGGCGTCTCGGCCACTACACCCAGATGCGCATCCGTCCGGCGCAGCGACACCACGCGGTGGTCGAAGCGAAAGGCGCCGTCCGGCAGCGTATCGGCGAGGCGCCGGTGGATCGTCTGTATCCCTTCGGCGATGCGCCAGGACGGCGGCGGCGTCTCCGGCCAGGGGACGCGCTCGACGGGCTCCTGCGCATCGGTTTCCCGGATCGCTTCCGGCCCCTCCGGTCCCGGCTCGTACTGGCGGATGCGCTCCAGGCCGAGGTGCTCGGCCAGCTGGGCCACCCGGCGGTGCTCTTCCCAGTGCCACGCGGCTCCCAGGTCGCAGGCGACGTTGTTCGGGCCGACGGACGCCGTCAGGCACCGCCCGCCGACGCGCGTCCGGGTGTCGAGCAGCTCGACGTCGAGTCCGGCGTTGTGGAGAATGCGTCCGGCCACGAGTCCCGACAGGCCGGTCCCCACGATCACGGCGTCCGGAATGGAAGAAAACGCCCGGGACGAAGACGGAGCCACGATCAATCGGGAGTCTGGACAAAGCGCAGGAGGCAAGCGCACAAACACCGCAGAAGCCGGGCCGATCCGTGCCTTGCGACGCGGTAAGGGGAATTGTCGTACATCAAAACGGAGCCGGACGGATCGTTCCCGCCTCTCGTTTCTCCTCGGATCGATCGCTTCGCTACGCGCGTCCCAGCAGATGGTCGACGCTGTAGCGACCCGGACCCGTTATCATCAACGCCAGAAAGACGGCCGCCATTTCAATTGCGTGCCACGGCCCGCCGTCGATGGCGCCGGTGATGTGCCCCGTGGCGGCGACGATCATGGTTCCGAGCAGAAGGACGAGCGCCGGACGCAGGAAGAGGCCGAGCATCAGGCAGATACCGCCCGCAAACTCCGCGAAGGCTCCGAGGAAGCCCCAGACGACGGGGTAGACGGTGATCCCGAACACGGCCATATTCTGTCCCAGGCCGGTCCACGCGTCCGTCCCGCCGGAGATTTTCTGCCATCCGTACACGAACACGAACGAGACGCCAATGCCCACCCGCAAGATGAGAAGGGCGATGTCGCGGGCGGTCGTTGATGGGGAGCTGGGCGATGCGGACCCGCCCAATTCGGGCGAGGTCGGTTCGGTTGCTGCATCGTCACTCATGGTCCCACCGGTGTCGATTGAAGAGGATGTCCGATCGGAGAACGGAACGGCCGTCGCGGCCCTAACGACCGTCTCCCGACTTCGGTTCGCCTCTCGATGACTCTCCTCCTTTACGCTCCGGTGGACCGGCCCGTCCGTTCTCCGGAGACCTACAGGTCGAGGCTCTTATCGGCGCTATACGATCCCGGCCCGATCACAAAGAGACCAAGGAACACGAGCCCGTAGATCATCGCCATCTCCGGGCTGCCGTTGCCGGTCATGATGTGCATCGTCGCGGCCATCCCCATGGTGCAGATCAAGAGGAAGAGCGCCGGGCGAAAAAGGAGGCCGGCAGCGACCAAGAGCCCCCCGGCAAACTCGGCGAAGGCCGCCAGGAATCCCCAGAACGCCGGCGCGAAGTCCAGACCGATCAAGGCCGTTGCCCCGCCGACCTCGGCCCAGGCTCCGGTTCCTCCGGTGATCTTGCCCCACCCATGAAAGACGGCCATTCCCAGGCCGGCGCCCAGGCGCAGGAGCAAGAGACCGAGGTTCGTGTCCTTCTTGATCGAATCGAAAATCATTGGAGGCTGTGGACGCTTTGGAGGCTGGGGACGCTTGGAGGCTCTGGACGCGTGGACGCTTGGACGCTGTGGACGCCTGGAGGCTCGGCACACAGACCGTTCCCTGTGACCCGTGACCAATGCCCCGTGACCAGTGTCCAGTAACCAATAACCAGTAACCAATAACCAGGGACAAACCGGTCACTCGTCCATCTCCCACGTTTCGCCGGAGCGCAGGAGGGCGTCGAGGTCGCCTTCGCCTTTCTGGTCGATGACCGACTGCACCTGTTCGGTGAGCAGGTCTTCGTAGGTGGGCCGGTCGACGCGGTGCAGGACACCGAAGGGGCGCGGGAGGTCGGGCTGCCAGAACATGTTGCCGATGATGGTGGCCATCTCCGGGCTCGTCTCGTCAAACACGAGGCAGTCGTCGACGGACCACCGGTCGGTTTCGAGGTCGACGACCTGCGGCTTCAGACCGTCCAGGCGAACGCCCTGCCGGCCGTCGTCGAACGTAAGGGGCTCGCCGTCCTCGA
>CAKZLV010000360.1 GCA_937127285.1 uncultured Bacteroidota bacterium | reverse complement strand
CTGGCGAATCATTTCGTCGAGAAGTTCGCCGGTCAGACCGGCAAGGACGTCAACGCACTGAGCGCCGGGGCCATGACCGTCCTGAAGCGGTACGACTGGCCGGGAAACGTCCGCGAGCTGGCGAACATCATCGAGCGGGCCGTCATCCTCACACGAGAAGACATCATCCGGGCCGAGCACCTGTCGATTCGGAGCGATGAAGCCTCCGGAAGCGACGGATTCCGTTCTCTGGAAGAGGTCCAACGGCAGCACATCATCGAAGCGCTGGAGCAGACCGGTGGGGTCGTCGGTGGCGGGGAAGGGGCTGCGCAGCTCCTTGACGTGAACCGGACCACCCTGCTGTCGCGCATGGACCGTCTGGGGGTCGACCCGGCCGACTACCGGTAGGACCGGGGAGAGGCCGTTTTCTACGTCGACGGGTCGACGAGGACCCGCAGGTGCAACAGGTCGGCCCGGCGCGAGGGTCGGCAGCGGGGGCGCCGTAACGCCGAGGTGCGTGCGGGAACGGACGGGTCCTGCTCATCGGAACACTGCTCATCGGAACAGACGCCCTCCTTCCACATCTTCCCGCGTATCCATGACGCTCAGCGACAAACAGCAACGGCTTTGCGACGAGTCGCCCTACGACTACGGCGACCTCTCGGCGCTCTTCCTCAACTGCACGCTCAAGCCGTCTCCCCATCCGTCGCACACGCGCACCCTCATCGACGTCTCGGCCGCGATCATGGAGGAGAACGACGTGGACGTGGAGATCGTCCGGCCCGTCGACCTCGACCTCGCGCCCGGCGTCTACGGCGACATGACCGACCACGGGTTCGAGACGGACGACGGGCCGGCCCTCTACGAGGCGGTGCTGGAGGCAGACATCCTCGTTCTCGGATCGCCCATCTGGCTCGGGGAGAAGTCCTCCGTCTGCCAGCGGGTCATCGAACGTCTCTACGCCAACTCGTCGGATCTCAACGACCGCGGCCAGTACGCCTACTACGGGCGCGTCGGCGGGTGCCTCCTTACCGGCAACGAGGACGGGATCAAGCACTGCTCGATGGGAATCCTCTACGCCCTCCAGCATCTCGGCTATACGATTCCGCCCCAGGCCGACGCCGGGTGGATCGGGGAGGCCGGTCCCGGGCCGAGCTACGGCGACGAGCGGGACGACGGCTCGCGCGTGGGGTTCGACAATGACTTCACGCAGCGCAACACCACGTTCATGACGTGGAACCTCATGCACACGGCCTACCGGCTGAAGGAGAGCGGGGGCGTTCCCGCCCATGGCAACCAGCGGTCGGAGTGGGAGGCCGGCTGCCGGTTCGATCATCCGAATCCGGAGCACCGCTAGCCTGTGCGTGCGGCCCACGGGGAGAACGGGCATGGCGGCCCCTCGGGAAGCCGGACCGGCCCCGAGCGATCAAACGCAACGGTCCGCTCGTCCGCAAACCCGCTACAGAAAACGCCCGGAGCCTTGCGGCCCGGGCGTCTATGCATCTGTGGGGGGCTTTCGCATCTGTCGAGAAGCCGCGCGTTGTCGTCGCACGTCTCCTCCGGGGGTGGTGTGCGGTACGGGGTCAGCCGCGGCCGACCTGCCCCATCGAGACGCGGACGCGGTTGCGGGCGCGCTCGAGGGCCTTTTCGGCCCTCTCGCGGTCTTCGCCCTGAACGCCCTCCTCGATGCGCCTGCGGGCGCGCTCTTCCGCTTCTTCGGCGCGTTCGACGTCGATTTCCGAGGGCAGCTCGACGGTTTCGGCGAGGACGGTGACCTGGTTGTTGATCACCTCCAGGAATCCGCCGCTCGTGGCAAAGACAATCCGGTTGTCGCGGATGTCGGCAAACTCGTGCGCGTTCTGGGTCTTCACCACGAGCGGCCCGATGCCGAACGCCGAGATCATCGGGGCGTGGTGGGAGAGGACCTCGAATGAGCCTTCAATGCCGGGGGCCCGTACGCCGGACGCCTGTCCCTGAAAGACCCGGCCGTCCGGCGTCACGATGTCTACCTGTAGGTCGTCAGCCATCTGTACCAATGTCGAGTTGCGAGTTGCGAGTGTTGGGTGCGG
>CAKZLV010000359.1 GCA_937127285.1 uncultured Bacteroidota bacterium | reverse complement strand
GGAAAGGTGTTCATCACGCCGGTGGAGGAGTCCATCGATATCCGCACCTTTCCGGAGGAATCCAGCGGTTGAGTCGGGACACACAACCCGCTGGGATCCGGAAACCGCTGACGTCTCCTGCGGAAGATCGGGCCTTTTGCGGCGTGGCGTCCGCCGCAGTGGGGCCGCCCGGGGACGCGAGCGCAGGCAGCGGGCGGGGGATGGCTTGGTCGGGGGGATTGGCTCGTTCCGGGGAGGCCTGTGGCGGCGCACAGAGAAGGCGCGCCGCCGGTATTCCGTTATTGCAAGCGAGATAAACCAGTAGAGCACTGTTATTGCAAAAGAAGTTGGTTTTTACGCACCCGTTCCCGAACCAGAGGCTCCGGTTGAAGTACACCGTAGTGCGATCCAAGTGCACTCGCCGGTCTCTACGGTCCTTTCCGCATCTCCATGCCTGCTCCTACGCCTTCGCCGGACACCGCTCCGAACCTCGAGAAGCACCTTTCCGAGCGCGTTCGCAACACCCCGCCGAGCGGAATTCGGCGCTTCTTCGAGATTGCCGCCACGATGGACGACGTCATCTCACTGGGCATCGGCGAACCCGACTTCGTTTCGCCGAAGCCGGCCCTCGACGCCGGCATCCGGGCGATCGAAGAGGGACACACGAGCTACACGTCGAACTCCGGGATCGAAGAACTGCGCCACCTGATCGCCGGCGATTTCGAGGACCGGTACGGGCTTGACTACGACCCGGAGGATGAGGTCATCGTGACCGTCGGCTGCTCGGAGGCGATGCAGCTCGCGATGCAGGCGCTCGTCGATCCCGGCGACGAGGTCTTGATTCCCGAGCCGTGCTTCGTCTCCTACGAGCCGGCCGCCCGCTTCGCCGGGGGGGACGTGGTCCATGTGCCGACCTCGGTCGAGAACGACTTCCAGGTCACTGCCGCCGACATCGAGCGGAAGCTGACCGACCGTTCGAAAGTTCTCTTTATCGGCTACCCGAACAATCCGACGGGCGCGGTTCTTTCGCGGGAGACGCTGGAGGACATCGCCGAACTCGTCGTCCAGAACGATCTCTTCATCGTCTCCGACGAAATCTACGACCGGCTTGTCTACGGAGATGCCCACGAGACCGGCCACGTGAGCGTCCCGACCATCGACGCGCTGCGAGACCGGACGATCCTTCTCGGCGGGTTTTCGAAGAACTATGCGATGACCGGCTGGCGCATCGGCTACACCCTCGCGCCGGAGCCGATCGCGAACGCCATGTACAAGGTGCACCAGTACATGATCATGAGCGCCCCGACGATGGGGCAGGAGGCGGCGATCGGCGCGATGCGCGACGGGCAGGACGAGGTCGAGGAGATGCGGCAGGCCTACGACGAACGCCGGCGCGTGATCGTCGACGGGCTCCGCGAGGCCGGGCTCCCGACGTTCGAACCGCAGGGCGCGTTCTACGCCTTTCCCGACATTCGCCCGACCGGGATGAGCTCGGAAGAGTTCGTGCAGACGCTGCTGGAGGAAGAGCAGGTCGCCTGCGTGCCCGGCGATGCCTTCGGCCCGAGCGGCGCCGGTTTCGTGCGCTGCTCCTACGCCACCGGCCTCGACGATATCCGCGAGGCCGTCACCCGCATCCAACGCTTCGTCCACCGCCACGGGACGGACAACGGTTGAGGGTTTGTCGGTTGAGGGTTTGTCGGTTGTGGGTTGTTGGTTGTGGGTTGTTGGTTGTGCATCGGAGAACGGGTCATTGATCAATGGACAATGATCATTGCTCAATGTCGTCCCTCCGCGCCCACAGCCTCCACGGCCTAAGGGCCGTCTCAATGAAAAGTGCGAAATGAAAAATGCAAAATGGGGCCTGCG
>CAKZLV010000358.1 GCA_937127285.1 uncultured Bacteroidota bacterium | reverse complement strand
CCGACTGCATCAGTTCCTGAACGCCCTTTTTCCAGTGGGTCAGGCTCAACTTGATAAATCCCGGATAGGTGACCGTCTCCACCAGCTCGGCCCAGTTCACGTCCGTCAGCGTGTAGCCTTCCCGCGCAAACGCCAGGACGGCACTCGGCCCGCACTCGACGGATCCGTCCACCATTCGCGTGAAGTGAACGCCGAGAAACGGGAAGTCCGGGTTCGGGACCGGGTAGATGAGATGGCGGCACAGGTCCCGACGCTCCGGCACGAGCTCGTAGTACTCGCCGCGGAACGGGACGATCTTCGCACCCGGGTCCTGACCGCTCATCTCGGCAATGCGGTCGGCATACAACCCCGCGCAGTTCACGACATGACGGGCCTCTACGGGTCCTCGCGTCGTCTCGACCGTTACCCCCTGTCGATTCACCACCAGATCACGAACCGCCGCGCCGGTGCGGACGTCGTGTCCGTGCTCCTGCACGCACCGCGCCATCGCCTCGGCCATCCCCCGGTAGTCCACGATGCCCGCACCCGGGACGTGCAGGGCGGCCACGCCGCGGACGTGGGGCTCGCGTTCGCGAAGCTCTTCCAGCGAGATGCGCCGGGCCTCGACGTTATTCTGACGCCCCTTTTCTTCGATCCGATTGAGCTCGGGGACTTCGCTTTCGTCGGCCGCCACGACGACCTTGCCGCACATCTCGTAATCGACGCCTTCGCGCTCACAAAACTCGACGAGGGCGCGCTTGCCCTCGCGGCAGTTCTCGGCCTTCAGCGACCCGGGGGTGTAGAAGACACCGGAGTGGATGACGCCGGAATTCCGGCCGGTCTGGTGCTCGGCGACGCGGTCTTCTTTTTCCAAGACGACGACCGAGGTGTCGGGATGGCTCTGGGTGAGGCGGTAGGCCGTGGCAAGGCCGACGATGCCTCCGCCGATAATGGCGATATCGGTCGAAATCATAAGGAAAGACAAGCGATGAACAGAGGGGAGGCGATCAGAATCGGGACAGTCGGTACGAACCGTGCACGTGTGCTTCCCACCGGGCCCAGTCGGTGTACGAAACAGACAACGCACCAGCGTGCGATTTTACGATACCGATTCGTAACGAAATCCCGAAAGATTGGTCGAAGACGTTCGACCGCCTCCACCGAGGGCAGGCAACACCGGGCGGCGCACGACGTTCGCGTTCACGTCTTCTGACATGTCTTCTGGCATGTCGTCTGGATTCCCTTCTGCGTCTCCTCCTTCGTTCCTCCGCCCCGGCCCGGTCGGCTCGTGAATCCTTTCCTCTCCCCGTGCGCGGCTGTGCCCCGAGGCAGGCCTTCTCTGCTCCGGATTCCCGTCCTGCTGGCTGCGGCGCTCCTTGCAGGAGGAATGGGATTGGTCGCGGGGTGTCGTTCTCCCGATGCATCCGGACAGGCGACGGCAGATTCGGCGGCTCTCGACTCCACCGAAGCGATTTCCGTCGACACCACGGCCCCGGCCGATCCGGCCTTCCCGGTTCGGGCCGTGACGCTCGATGCCCGTCGCCGGCCCGAAGACGGGTTGCTGAAAGACCTGCGCCGCCTGGGCGCGACGCACGTCACGTTGACGACCTTTGCCTGGCAGCGCCGGGCCGACACGCCCCGGCTGGAGCTTCACACGGACGGAAGCTGGTACAGCGAAAGCGACCGGGGCATTCGGGCCGTATCCCGAAAAGCGGATTCGCTGGATATGGGCGTCATCCTGAAGCCCCACATCTGGATCGGTGGGTATGACAGCGACGGACAGTCGCGGCACGCGATCGGGTTCGACACGGAGGCGGAATGGGAGACGTGGGAGTCCGACTACCGCCGGTTCGTGCTTCACTACGCACGCCTCGCGGCGGAGGTTGATGCTCACGCCCTCGTCGTGGGAACCGAGCTGACGCGTGCCGCAACGTCGAGACCGGCGTTCTGGCGGGACTTGATTGCGGAGATCCGAACCCTGTATGACGGGCGGCTCACCTATGCCGCCAACTGGCACGAGGCCTACCGCGACATCCCCTTCTGGGATGTGCTGGACTACATCGGGGTGCAGGCGTATTTTCCGATCGCCGATCGCGACGACCCGCCGCTGACGGACCTGATTCGCGGCTGGGCCGCGCATCGCGACAGTCTGCGCGCCCTGCACGAGCGGACCGATACACCGGTCCTCTTCACCGAGATGGGCTATCGCAGCGTGGCGTCTGCCGGGCGCGAGCCGTGGCGCTGGCCGGAGCGGGGCGCGTCCATCCCTCCGGCCCCGTCGGTGCAGGCGCGCTGCTACCGGGCCTTCTTCGCCACGTTTGCGCCGGAGTCCTGGTTCGCCGGGGCGATCGTGTGGAAGTGGCATCCCGAATCCGAAAGCCGCCGCCCCACCGGGTTCACCCCGCAGAACAAACCCGCCGAACACGTCCTGCGCCGCTGGTTTCGGGGGACGGGGTGAGTGGGGGCTTGGGAGCGTGGGGGCTGTGGACGCTTTGGAGGCTGTGGACGCTGGGAGGCTGTGGACGCTATGGACGCTTTGGAGGCTGTGGGCGCTTTGGGACTTTTGAGGCTGGAGGCGGAGAGGACATTGAACAATGATCATTGATCAATGCTCA
>CAKZLV010000357.1 GCA_937127285.1 uncultured Bacteroidota bacterium | reverse complement strand
TGCGGCCCAAGCAGGTGCGGCCCAAGCAGGTGCGGCCCAAGCAGGTGCAGCAGGAGGGAACCGATTGAGGGGGGCGCAGGACACCGGGGGCACCGAGCAGGCGGGCGGAGAAACCGTGGAACTCGGGGAGGAAGATTCCCTGATGCCCAGAAAAAAGATATGCAAGTCGTTTCTTCCGTATGCAACCGAGCCGTGATTTCGAAATCGAAAACCGGCGTCCGCATGGTGCTCTGTATCTGAGGATGCGGACACAGGCACGCGCCCTGTTTCGTCTCCCCGGTTGCGATTCTCCCGAACGCGCCGTACCCTTCGCATCACATAGTCACTCGCTTCAGGTTCGCGCCGGTCCTGCCGGTGCGATGAAAAGGGAACACCAGTGCATCCCAGGCGAGTCGGTGGCTGCGAGATGGGCAGGTTGCACCCCGTTTCGACGTCCGCCGTCGGCGCACACCGCGCCGGCCGGCTTCTGCCGACTGCCGTGCGGGAGAATCTGGGGCTGTGCCCGCAACTGTGAGTCGAGGTGCGTGATGTGTGCGCCGAAGTGGCGCGCCACTGTCTGAGGATCGCCCGCTGGGCATCTCGGACGGGAAGAGGCGCTACGGAGCACACAGACGGACGCTGCAACGACGATCTCGGCGACGTCCCGTCGCCGGCGTCCTCTCGACGAGCCAGGAGACCTGCCTGAAGCGTGATGAGAGATTCGGCGTGGTGGCCGGACTCTCCTCACCGCCAACAACCTTCGGGACCAGAGGCTTGTGGCGCGTTGTGCTCGTGATGACCAGGGCGGGTTTATCCCCGCCCCACCCGTCTTTCGGAGTCAACCCATTCCGAGAGCGGCCTGCCCCGCCTGCGGCGCAGAAGTCCGTACCGGCTTCGTCCCTACCGGGTGACGCCCCTCGTGGATCTGCCCGGTCGTCTGCGAAGCGGATCGGAACGGCTCGATCCGCCGCGTCGGCCGGCAGCGCCGCCCGTCCAGCCAGGCTCCTCGTGGGCTCGGCGTACGGATTCGATCACGACGCCATCCGCCCCCGCCCGATGTGTCGCTGAGGTTGGGGTTTCCGTCTGACGATGGCGTTCGCTCCCTTCCCCTCTGCGGCTGCACTCCTGCTCGGCCTGACGCTGGCCGTCCTGCCGGCGATGAACGCGTCCGGGCAAACCCCGCGTTCACCCGAGCCGGACTCCTCCCGCCCGTCCCCGGCCGACACCGTGCGTGCCGACTCCATCGGCGCGCTGCCCGCCATGCGCGTCGATCTGCCCGCCATCACCGTCGAGGCGCCGCAGCCCGTTTCCCCCGCCGTCCCCGACGCCGCCCGGACGACCGTCCTCGACTCCGTCGCCATTGCCCGCAGCGGGGCCGCCTCCGTCGACGACCTTCTCAGCCTGCGGTCCGGGGCCTTCGTCAAGCAGTACGGTGCGTCAGGCCTCGCCACGGCGTCGCTCCGCGGGACCGGCGCTTCCCGAACCGTCGTTCTGCTCGACGGACTGCGCCTCTCCGACCCGCAGTCCGGCCAGATCGACCTCTCCCTCCTTCCCACCCTCCTCATCGAATCGGCCACCGTGCAACACGGGGCCGGCTCGGCCCGGAGCGGGTCCGGCAGCCTCGGCGGCACCGTTCGCCTGCAGACGCTTCGCGCCTCGAACCGGACGACCGTGCGGGTCCGCGGCGGCGGGGGAGCCTTCGGGGAGAGACAGGGCTCGGCGGTCGTCTCCGGAGGCAGCGGCCGCTGGTCCGGGCTCGTTGCCGCCCGCCGGTACGCGTCGGCCGGCGACTTCTCGTACCGGAACGAGTTTCTCTTTCCCCCCCGGTCCGTCGAGCGAGAAGGGGCCGACATCCAGACGACGACCGTCTACAGCCGGGCGACGTGGGACGGGGCGCGCGACGCCGCTGCCTCCGCCGGGCCGCCTGCAGCACCGCGGTGGACGGTGGCGACCTGGGTCACCCGGTCGGACCGCGGCCTGCCGGGGCCGGCCAGCGCGTCGTCCAGCGACGCCCGTCAGCGGGACCGCCTCGGGCGTCTGTGGATCGACGGTACCGTTCCCCTCGGCGGCGGTCTCCTCGGCGGGTCGACGCTCGACCTACAGGCCCAGACGCACCTCTCGTCGCTGCGATACACAAACGCAATCACCGGCACGGACCGAACCTCGCGCACCCAGTCCGTCGACGTGACCGCCGGAATCGGGCTCCCTCCCACGTCGACCGGCACCCTGGAGGTGGGCCTCTCCGGCGGGTACGACCGCGCGTCTGTGAATGACGGCGTCGACCAGCTCGAGGCGGCTGCCACCGCAGACGGACGCCTGCGGGCGGGTCCCCTCCTCGTCGAGCCCGCCCTGCGCCTGGACGCCACCTGGCTCGACGGCTCGACCACCCTCGTCCCGACCCCGCGACTGGGCGTGTCGCTGCGACCGTTCGAGGACGAGCGCGTCGTTGTGAAAGCTCTTCTCGCCCGGGCCTTCCGGGTCCCGACGTTCAACGAGCGCTACTACGAGCCCGGCGGCAACCCGGACCTGGAGCCCGAAGACGGCTGGAGCGCCGACCTGGGCGTTCGCAGCCGCCTTTCACGGCCGGGGTGGACGGTGCAGGCGGAAGTCACCGGTTACACGAGCCGCCTGACCGACCAGATCGTCTGGCGCCCCAGCTTCGTCACGAACGGCGTGCAGGTGTGGCGCCCCGGCAACGTCGGCGCGGTGCGCACGTGGGGGCTCGACCTGTCGATGCGCGGCCGCGTGCAGGTCGCCGATGCTGTTGGCTTGCGCCTCGGCGCCGTCTTCACCCACACCCGGGCAGAGAACCGGGCCAACCGCCTCTCTCCCGCGTACGGCGCGCAGCTTCCGTACGTGCCGCCGCAGCAACTCAAACTCTGGGGCGGCCTCGCGTGGAACGGTCTCTCCGTCGACCTGAGCGGCCGCCTCGTGGGTCCCCGCTTCTACAGCTCCGACGAATCGCAGCGCCTCGCCCCCTACCAGGTGGTCGATCTGCGGGCGGGCTACCGGTTCTCCCTCGCCGGAGCCAACCTCACCGCCCGCGTCCAGGTCGACAACCTGCTCGACGAGCGCTACCAGGTGGTGCGTCTCTACCCCATGCCGCCCCGCCACGTGTCCGCATCCGTGACCGTTTCCCTCACGCCGTAGTTTTTCTCCCCAGATGGATTTTGCTCCGTTTATGCCTCGAACGATCTCTTCCCTTCTCCGGACGTCGGCCCGCCGGCTCCTCCTGCTCTGCCTGCTGCCCCTCGCCCTGGCCGGGTGCGACCTGTTCGAAGAGGACGACGACGAATCGGTCGTCACCACCGGCGCCGTCGTTGCCAACTCGGGCAACTTCTCCGACCAGGACGGCTCGATCACCGTCTTCAACCCGCAGGACTCGACAGCCACGCTCAACGACGCCGAAGGCATCGCCTTCATCAACAGCGTGACCCTGCGCAACGACCAGCTCTTCGTCGTCGACAACACGCAGGCCGACAACTCCGGCCGGATCACGGTTCTCGACCTCCCCGGCCTCAACCGCGTCGGGCAGATCGCGAACTTCGACGGATCCCCGCCGCGCTCCCTTGCTTTCGCGTCCGACGAGAAAGCCTACATCACGAACCAGAGCCTCAACAGCAACTTCCAGCCGGTCCCCAGCACGGTTTCCATCGTCGACCTGACGACCAATGCCCCCGTAGACTCTGTACCGGTCGGCAGCGGCCCCGAAGGCATCGCCGTCGCCGGCGGTCGCGCCTTTGTCGCCAACAGCGCCGACGGAACCCTGTCGGTGATCGACACCGAGACCGATTCGGTCGACGCGGGCGTCGACCTGGGATGCACCGGGCCGAACGAGGTTTTCGTCGATGAAGAAAACGAGGTCGCAGTCGTTTGTGAGGGAGGCGGAGAGGCCACCGGCGAAGTCGTCTTCGTCGACCCCAGCACCCTGCAGGTGCGGGACCGAGTCGCCCTCGGCGCCGTGGTGGGCTCGGCCAACTTCACCCAGTCGGCCTCCTACTCCAGCAGTGCGGAGGAGATCTATGCCATCAGCGGCGGCGTCTTCGGCAGCGGCACCGGCGAGATCTTCCGCATCAACACCGACGGAAACGTGCTGGACACCACCTTGCAGGTGCCCGACGACCCGCAGCTAACCGGCATGACGGCGGTCGGCTACGACGGGGTGAGCGAATCCCTCTACGTCGCTCGTCTGCCGGTCGGGCCGGACGGCGGGGCCTCGTTTTCGTCCCGCGGCACCGCCGTCCTCCTCAACCGCAACGGCAACCGGGTGGGCTCGTTTGAAACGGGAATTGCCCCCGCCCACATCACCTTCCTCCGCGACACGCGCTAGGCCGCAACAGCGGGCGGCCGGTCCCGCGCCGCGCCCTCCCGCCTTCCGCGCACTCCCGCGTGCACCGGCCAGCGCGTTGCAGTCCCTCCATCAATCACGATCTTCTTCAACCACCGCCGCTTCTCTCCCATGACCGACCTTCTCAAGAACTGGACCGCCTCCCCGAAACGCTTCGGCGTGCTTGTTCTCATCGTTTGTCTTGCGGCTGCGTCCCGCCTCATTCCACACCCGCCCAACGTCACCCCCGTGGCGGCACTCGCTCTCTTCGGCGGCGCCCACTTCGCCGACCGACGCCTCGCGGTACTCGTCCCGCTGGCCGCCCTAGTCGCCAGCGACTTCGTGATCGGGTTTCATGAGCTCGTGCCCTTCGTCTACGGCGGCTTCGCCCTGATCGCCGTTCTCGGATTCTGGCTTCGCGGCCGGCGCAGCGCGGGGCGCATAACCGGCGCGGCCCTCGGGGGCTCGGCCGTTTTCTTCCTCGTCTCGAACTTCGGCGTGTGGCTTTTGCTCGGGACGTACCCGATGACGCCTGCCGGGCTCGTGGCCTGCTACGTGGCCGGCCTGCCCTACTTCTGGAATACCCTGCTGGGCGACCTCGTCTTCACCGGCGTCCTGTTCGGAGGCTTTGCCCTGTTGGAGCGGGCCGTTCCCGCCCTGCAGGCCGCCCCCTCTCCCGCCGGAGCCGACGCCGCCGCGTAACGACCCTCTCCCTCTCCTGCCATGCCCGACCTCCGCGTTGCCAGCCTCATCCCCAGCGCCACCGAAATCGTCTGCGCCCTCGCGGGCCGCGAAACGCTAGTGGCGCGCTCGCACGAGTGCGACCACCCGCCCGGCGTCCACGCCCTCCCGGCGCTGACGGAGCCGAAAATCCCGCTCGACGGCAGCAGCCGCGAGATCGACGCCCGCGTCCGGTCGCTTCTGGAAGACGCCCTCTCCGTCTACCGCGTCGATGCCGACCACCTGCAGGATCTGCGTCCGGACGTCATCCTGACGCAGACGCAGTGCGACATCTGCGCCGTCCACCTCCGGGACGTCCAGACGGCCGTGTGCTCGTGGATGGATCCGGAGCCGGAGGTGGTTGCGCTGGAGCCCACGTGCCTGGCCGACGTCTGGTCCGACATCGAACGGGTCGGAGACGCGCTGGGACGAGCCGCCGCCGGACGGGCCCTCGTTCGGTCGCTGACGGACCGGATGCGCGCCCTCGAACGCCAAACCCCACCGGCGGACGACCCGGACGCTCCCACCGTTGCCTGCATCGAATGGGTCGACCCGCTCATGCTAGCGCGCGGATGGATGCCGGAACTCGTCCGCCGGGCTGGGGGCGTTCCGGTGGCAGCGGGGGAGACGCCGCCCCCCACCGGCGAGGCGGCCTGGGAACGGCTGCAGCGGAGCGATCCTGATGCCATCGTCGTGATGGCGTGCGGCTTCGGGATCGAGCGAACCGTGCGCGAACTGCCGGCGCTGACCGGCCACCTGGCCTGGGACGACCTGCAGGCAGTCCGAAACGGACGCGTGGCCGTCGCAGACGGCAACCACTACTTCAACCGGCCCGGCCCGCGCCTCGTCGAGTCGCTCCAGATCCTGGCCGAAATCCTTCACCCGTCGCACGTCGCCCCCGCGCTGCGCGAAGAAGCGTGGATCGTGCCGGCACCGGTCCCGAAATCCCCATCGCCGGCCCGGTCTTCGGCCTGAGGCCGCCTTCCTCCGCAGCCGCGCCCATCTCCTCTCACCGAACCACCATCGTTTCATGGAAATCGACCGCTGCATGTGCTATCAGCGGACCTTCGAAGAGCTTCGGCAGGTCGCGGAAGAGACTGGAGCCGACAGCGTCGAGGCGCTGCAGCAGCACGTCGTGTTCGGCCACAACTGCCAGCTCTGCCACCCCTACGTCCGCCGCATGCTCGAAACCGGCGAGACGGTCTTCCACGAGGTCATCGAGGGGTAGGGACGTGTTGGAGTGTGGACGTGTTGGAGTGTG
>CAKZLV010000356.1 GCA_937127285.1 uncultured Bacteroidota bacterium | reverse complement strand
CGCGCCCGGACACGGGTGGGGAAGGAACCGATGCGTTGCGGGGCGCGGGGCGCAGGCGGGCCGGCCGGGGCGAGGCAGCGACATAGGCATTCAGACCAGTTCTTCCTCCCGCAGGGCGGCAACGAGCTGTGGGAAGTGTTCGTCCAAGAACGCGCTCGACTCGTGCCGGATGCGGTCGGGCGGTCCGTCCCATACGATCTCGCCCTTGTCGAGGAAAACGACGCGGTCGGCGCGGCGGATCGTCGCCGGGTCGCCGTCCACGACCGTCAGGAGCGTCCAGGCGTCGTGCGGGTAGATTCGGTCGATCAGCTTCCGGCGCACCGGTTCCTCGATGCCGCTGAAGGCTTCGTCGAGCAGGAGCACGCGCGGCTCACCGATGACCGCGCGGGCAATCATCACGCGCCGCACGAAGCCCTGCGGAAACTCAAGCCCGGCAGACGTCACCGGCGTCTGCAGCCCGTTCGGCATCGAGAGGATATCGTCGTCCAGGTGCGCCATGTACAGCGCCTGTTCGATCTCCGCGTAGGAGAAGTGGCGCCCCATGGTGATGTTCTCCTCGATCGTGCCCTTGAAGAGCTCGTCGGTCGACAGCGCGAGTCCGATGCTCCGCCGGTAGGCCTGCAGGTCGAGGCGCGATATGTCGTGGCCGTCGAACGTGATCCGTCCCCGATCCAGGTTGTGCAGGCGCATCAGCGTGCGGGAGAGGGTCGTCTTGCCGGCCCCGCTTTCGCCGACGATACTGACGTGGGTGCCCGCTTCCACATCGAAGGAGATGTCGTTCAGCGCGGGCCGGTCGCCGCCGTAGCCGACGGTTACATTCTTTACGGAGATGGGCGCCGGGCCGGAGCCCTCCGGCAGCGCCTCTCCGCCGACGGACTCGAGAGGCTTCTCGGTGATGTGAAGGATCTTGCTGATGGCCGTGAGCAGGTCGTAGCCGGAGGCGAAGAGCTCGACGAGATTAAAGCCTGCCGAGGTCAGCGAGACGATCACGAGCTCCGCCGCCACGAACTGCCCGAGGGTGATGTCGCCGCGCGTGGCGAGAAACCCGCCGATGCCGAGCGCGAGGCCGACGATGAGGGCGCGGAAGACGGCCGCCGCCACGAGCTGCCGCCCGAACACCTTGAAGTGCCGGCCGCGAGCGCGCACGTAGTTGGCGGCCAGGCGGTCGGTCCGCGAGTGGACGTAGGAGGCTGTTCCGTTGAGCTTGAAGCTTTGCTGGCAGCGAGCGAGGTCTTCCAGCCAGTGCGCCATCGCGTACTTGGCGCTCGACTCCACGATGCTGGTCTTGAGGCCGTTGCGGCCGAGTCCCCACACGAGAATCGGCGTGAACAGAAGTGCCAGCAGCCCGATCAGCAGGAAGAAGGGACTGTAGATGGCCAGCAGCAGAAGGCTCGTGAGCGCGACGAGCGAATAGGCCAGGCCGTTGAGAAGGAGTTTGGCCAGGCTCTTCTGCATCGTGATCACATCGAAGAAGCGGTTGACGAGCGCCGGTCCGTACTCGCCTTCCAGCGCCGATCGCTTCATCATCGGGATGCGGTAGGCCATCTCCAGGCCCGTGGCAGCGAAGAGGCGTCGCTGCAGCATATCGACGGTGTAGTGCTGCAGCATATTAAACGCCCCGTACAGCAGCAGCCCGACCGTGATGGCGCCGCACAGAATGACGATCTGGTTGGTGAAGGTACCCAGCGAGACGGCGTCGATGATGCCCTGCGACGCCAGGGGGATCGTCAAGGAGAAAAGGGCCACCATCACCGCGTAGAGGGTGATGGTGATCAGGTCGCTCCGCTCGTCGCTGAGCAGCCGGAGCAGGCTTTCGAACGTTTCGGCAACGTTGTCGAGCCGGTCGTGCGGATCGTGGCTGTGGGCCGAAGGTTCGCCCTGGAGGGGAGGGGCGTGTTCGCCGTCGTCCAGGAAGCGCGGCGAGCGTCCCTGCAGGTGCAGGAGGGCGATCTGCCCCTCGGGCGCCGGGCCTGGGGTGTCGACGAGCGTGTCGGCGTCGTACGCCTCCTGAGACTTCGTGCCGAAGTTGTAGACGACGACCGCGCGCCGCTTGTCCAGAATCTCGTCGACGATGCCGAGCTCGCCGCCGGGAAGAAGAAGCAGGTCGTCGAGCGCGTCCTGACGGAGAAGATCGCCTGGGGTCACCGCGCGGGTGGTGATCATCAACCCACGGGCGCGCCCGTAGTCCGCGAGGACGCCGAGGAGCGTCGACGGAGCGAGGGCCTTCGCCTGCAGAAAGGACCGGAGTCGTTCCGGTGAGATGTCGTGCTCGGCCCGGCGCTGCAGGACCCCGAACGCCGCGACGGCCTGCTCCCGCAGTTCCACCTCCGGCGATGCGCCGTTGGAAGAACCTCCGCTGCCTGCAATGTGGGAAGGCAGTTCGTCGCCCTGGCTCGTCATTCCACAAAGATTTCTGTGTCGGTACCTGAACACTCGATGAACCAGTAAGCAACCCAGTGGATTCTGAAATTGGAAGCGCCAAACGTAACGGATTGGACGTACTTTTGCACAGCGGCCCCCGTCCGGTCGTGGCATCTACCACCGGGTCGCCCGGTCCCTGCGCTTATATGGTGAAGGGTCGCCGCCCGGTCGATGGCCATGTCGAGGACCCACGACCCTCCCGTATTCCGTTATTGCACGGTAATTTAGAAAATAAACGAACAGAAAGAACAGCAAAGCCCCCGGTCCGAACGGAGGCAGGCAGGAGCCCGAACCCTTCACTGCGCCGAATACGGCTCGAAGGCGACGAGGGCGCCGGAGGTTTGAGCAAAGACTTTATCGGCGCCGGCGCCGACGACCCAGTAGTAGGACCCGCGGATCGGCGGCTCGATGTGCACAACCTCGCCGGTCTCGACGTCGACGACCGCGAGGGGCCCGGCGTGCGGGTGGTAGACGTAGCCGTCGTGGTAGGCGATGCCACGTTCGCCGTGCGCCCCCGGCATGTCCGTGCGCCAGATCGTCTGCCCGTTCTCGGCGTCGATGCCCATGAGGTCGCGGCCGTCGTTGACGACGATGGTGCCGCCGGCCCACTCGGCGGCGTAGACGCGCACGCCCCGATTTTCCCAGATCACCTCTCCGGTCTCGGCGTCGAGGGCGTAGAACGCCGTTTTCTCTCCTCCCCGCGTGCCTGCGTAGACGACGCCGTCCCGGACGATGGGGCGCATGCGGTAGACGCCGCCGCGCTCAGTCCGAAAATTCCAGAGTGAGTCTCCAGTTGCAGTCTCAACCTTCATCACGCCGCCCTGAGACTGCCCTTCTGCGCCCTCAGGAGTCCAGGCCTGCGAGAAGTACAGATTTCCAGAGCGGTGTGTCATAGCTGGCGTGCCATGCTGGAAAGTCCAAATGTGTTTCGCCTCCCCGTTCTGCTTCCCGATCGCATAAATGTGTCCATTGGTCCCTATTCCATAGAAGTGTTGTGGACCCTTGGCGTAGAGTCCAAGATCATAAAACCTCTCCTCGGGCGGCTGAAATTCCCAGAGTTTGATGCCTGAGCCAAGATTCCAGGCACCTGCCTTTTCGAGATGGGAGCAAAAAGCAGTACCGTCGGAGATGACGAACTCTAGACAACGCAATTCCTGCTTCGGAGATACTTCTGTTGTCCAATTGACCTCACCTTCGTCCACGGTAGCGGAGATTACCTTGGCACTTGCCCCAAAAAGGACTCGTTCTTCCCCTTCCTGTGCATAGGTCTCCGGTTCTACCCTAGGAGAGGTGAACTCCGACGTAAATTCGTATTTCCAAGCGGCCTGGAGACCAGATGCCTCGTCTTGTTTGCTTGATTGCGGACCGCGATCGC
>CAKZLV010000355.1 GCA_937127285.1 uncultured Bacteroidota bacterium | reverse complement strand
CGCGATGAAGGGGGCGACGCCAGGTTAGAGGATGGCAGGCTGCGATCGGTCCGGGCGCCGCACTCTGATCATCGCCGGGGCGAACCGGGGGTCATCTCGATGGTCATCGGAATGCCCGAGCCGGTCTGCCGAACGGGAAGGGTCATCCCGTCAACGCCCTGAAGGCGCAGCTGCATCTGCAGATTTGTGCCGACCTGCAGAACGGGGACCTCGTTGTTCGACCCGGTGAGAGACACGCCGAGTTGATTGGCGACGCCGGCTTGCAGGGCCTCGATCCGGTTATTGTCGCCGTAAACCTGGATGGATGCAGCGTTTTGCATGCCGAGCTGCCGGAAGAGCGTGACGTTTCCGTTGCCCTGCTGGGTAATCTGAGCGGCGTTTCCGGACCCGCTTCCCGAGACTGCCTCCAGGAGACGTCCTCGCGCCATGTCGGCGGCAGTTCCCGTCACCCGGTCGACGACGAAGCGGGAGTCGAGGTCGGTCGCCTGCTCGGCTGCCGTGCTCACGCGCGCCGGGAGCGGGGGGTCGGACTCTGGAGCCGACGCTGGGGAATGTTGGGCCATCACCGAAGACGGCAGGAGAAGGACGAGGGCGAGGGCCGAGAGCGGAACGGCTCTGCAGGCCGCTGGCAGAAAGGAACGGGGAAAGGTCATTGCAAGATGGGGTGGGTGATGTGGGGAGAGATGAAAGGAAGAGCCCGAGGCCGGGATCGCACCGAAAGCGGACAGGGCCCTCGCCCTGCCCGCCTCCTGTGTCGAACTTCATCACGGTGCAGCCGCTGCTGCTTAATTGGACTGCGTCACCGAGATGTGGTTGTTGTTGCCCATCACCATCTGCTCGGCGGCGTGACCGCTGCCGCTCTGCATCACGGTGACGGAGTTGTCATCGCCGATGATGCCGAGACCGTCGGCGTCGAAGCGGCCGGCGGCCGGGCCGTCCACAACGTTCCCGGTGCCGTCCTGCGTGATGGTGATGCTGTTGCCCACGCCGTCGAGCCCGGCGTCGACGAGGTTGCCCGTCCCGTCCTGCGTCAGCGAGAACGCGTTGCTGCTCACGCCACCGGCGCCGGAGAAGTACTGTCCGGTGCCCCGGCTGTTGAGGTAGAGCGCGTTGTCGCTACCGGTCTGGGCGGCGGTGTACGTGTTGGCGCTTCCGTCGACTTCGACCGTCTGGCGGTTGTCGCTGCCAAACTGCGTGGCCTCGACCGTGTTGGCGTCGCCGCGCAGCACCTTGACGGTCGCGCCGTTGTTCACGCCGCCCGTGCCGCCTTGCTCGCTCGCCTGATTCACCGTCACGGTGTTCAGGTCGCCCGTACTTCCGTTGCCGCCGATCACGATGTTGGCGGAGTGAAAGTCGGCCGTGGTGCCGTTGGCATTGGAGAGCTGGCGCAGGTTGACTTCGTTTTCAGCGCCGGTTACGTCCACGTCGCCGAAGGCGTACTCCTGCGTCATGGCCACGGCATTGTCGTCGCCGAGGATGTTCAGGTCGAACTCGTTGTAGTTCTTCTGATTGGCACCGAAGTCGCGGCGGTCGCGGAAGCGCCAGCTAACGAGTTCGTTGCCATCGCCCTCCATGGTGACCGTCGCCAGCCCGCCCCCGTTCTGCGTCTGGAGGTTGCTGTAGTTGTCGTCCCCAATTTGGGTGATGGTGGCCTCGCTGTTGCCATAGTAGGCGTTTTGATCGAGCGAGTTGACGTTGTCGTTGCCCGTCTGCGTGACGGTCGCGGTCGCAGCCGGATCACCGGACTGGCCGATGAGCGTGCCCTCCTCGGACTGGCTGATGTCCGAAGCATTATCGGCACCGGTCTGGGCGACCGTGGCCGAATGGGCGTTGCCCTCCTGCTCGATGCTCGAGCGATTGTCCTGTGCGAAGGAGACTCCCGCCACAAAGACGAGAGCAAATGTTAGAATGAGCGTCTTTTTCATGGGTTGGGTGCGGAATATCCGCGGTCTGGTTTGAGGAACGAATTCACGTTCACCCGCTTCTGAACGGGTGAAGGAACCTTGAAGACACCACGGGCTTCACACCAACGGGTGCGTCGGCCATCAGAGGTGCCTCCAGCGGCGTTCGTGGGGTCCAATCTCCTGCCGTAATGGGCGGGAGCCACCGCGAGCGTCGCTTTTTGGTTGCAGCGGCGGCCGGAGCCGCCGGTCCTGCACAACGGTTCTGACAATGGCTGTTCTGACAATGGCTGTTCTGACAATGATGCTCACACCGACGGCAGCCCACGAACGGCTGCCCTCTACCGGTGCGTCCAACACAACATCCAATACAACACGTGCGTCCAACGAAGAATGCTTTCATCCCCTCGTCATCCTCATGGCTCCGGAATCGATGACGCTCCATGGGAGCGGACGGGAGCCCGCGTGCGGGCCCGACCAGCTATCCGCCCAGCCATCCGTCCCGCCATCAGTCCAGCCATCCGGTGTAGAGGGTGACGCCGAGGCGAAGGCTCCAGATGCTGTCGGCATAGCGGCCTACCGCGACGCCATCGAGTGCATCGCCGGGCGCGTAGGTTGCGCCGGCCGATAGGTCGAGACCGAGGCGCGGGCCGAGCAGCATCTCCATCCCGCCTCGCGCGCCGACTTCCGGCTCACGGTTCGCGCCGAAGCGGCCCTCGAGCGGGTCGATCAGGCGGACCCCGCCCCCGGCCTGAACGTACGGCGTGACGGCCGAACGAGGCAGCAGGTGGTAGCGGAGTCCGAGAAAGGCGCCGGCGACGCGCGTCTCGAAGACGTTTTCAGCAGCGATGCGCCCGGCGTCGAGATCGACCCCGAACGCCCACCGCTCGGTGAGCGCATGCCGCACCGTCAGTCCACCGGCAAGGCGCGTTTGCGGCGAGTGAACGTCGCCGTCGTACTGCTGACCGGCCCCGTAGACGCCGATCGCCACCCCCGGCCGCGGACGCTCTCGCAGCAGCCGGTCGAAGTAGTCGCGCCGCCGGGCCCGGTCGGCCTCCCCGGCGTACTGCTCCAGCGCGGCGGTGACGGCTGCCGTTTGCCCGTCCGCCGGCGTCCAGATCCCTTCGCGGATGCCCTCGAGGACGAGCGCGCGCACCGACTGATCGATCGCCTCCGTCACCGCCAGCACGGGCGGCTCGTTAAAGCTGTAGCCGGCCTCGGTTTCCAGCAGGCGATCTTGATCGACGAAGAGAAAGGCGCCTCCGTCCACCTTCTGGGAGAGGATCGTCTTCGTGGTGTGAACCGTCTTCAGCACGCGCCCGCTCTGCGTCGACACCGCCCGGAGGTACACGGTCACCTGGTCTTTGCGGTACTCGCCCGAACCGCCGATGCCGAAGTAGCGCGCCCCCGCCCCGCCGGTCAAAACGTTTGTGTCGTAGCCCACGATGCCCCCCTCCAGCATCACCCCTGCGTACAGCAGCGGCGGCAGCGGGCCGAGGTCCTGTCCCTCCGCCCCCTGGTGCTGCTGCCGGATCGACTGGATGATCTGACGCTCGTTGAGCAGGTTCGAGAGGCCCTCGCGCTCAATCGGCACGAACCAGCCGGATTCCTCCAGGGCCCGCATCAGGATCGAGGTTGCGCCCTGGGTGACGGCCGTCGAAAAGCTCGATCCGGCGTCCTGCGGCTTGTACTGGCCGGTCTGGTCGCGGAAGCGGTAGACCGCCGCCACCACCGGGTCGGCCGGTCGCGGCAGGGCGCGCAGGTCGTGCGCCGCCCGGCTCTCGATCCCCGGATGCGCTGCGGGCGTCGCGAACGGGGCGGCGTAGTGGGTGCAGCCGCTCGCCAGCCCCGCCGCGGCGAGCGCGAGCGCAAGGAGAAGTCCTCCCCGCGCCCCGGCAAGACCGGCGGGCCCAGCGCGACCAGCGAAGAAACCAGTCCGAAAAATCCGTGTCCACTTCATCGATGACCGGACGATACGCATGTGGAAGAGAGAAGGCGGGAAAACGGGCGGAGAAGGGCTGCCGCCCCGAAGAATCTCACGGGGGAAGAATCTCACGGGGGAAGAATCTTAAAGGCGGGGGATCGTGACGGTCGTCTCCTCCCCCGTCACCGGGTTGAAGACCCGGATCGACGTGCCGTCCAGGCCCGGCACGACCTCAACGGTGAACTCCCCGACGTCGAAGACGCCCTCCTGCGTCAGGTCGAGGTCGTCGCCGAACCGGTCGGCGATGAGTTCGCGGGAAAGCTGGTTCAGGATCTGGCGCTGCAGGCTGGACTCGAAGTCGGCCAGCGGATCGCGACGAAAGGACGACCGACCGGCTTCGAACGCGTTCTGCGTCTGGGCGGAGCTTTGCAGCCACTGGTAGTTGAGCGGCGAGCCGCCGAAGGCCGGATTGGTCGGCTCGTAAACGAGTTGCTGCGCGGCGGCCGGCGCCGGGGGGCCAGCGGCCGCCATCGCCATCACCATCGCGAGGGCCAGCCCCCAGCGTCGCCATCGGGCGGATGCGCTCCGGATCGGGCGGGTGCGGAGGGAACGCAGCAACGGGCGGAAGAGAGAAATCATCATGATCGAGTTCGCAGTCGCGTCGAGAACGGCGTTCGGATTCAGGAGTCGAGGACCGTCGGCAGGCATTAGAAAATCTCCCAGTTCGCCCGCCCGCTTCGCACGTAGCGGAAGGCGCGCCGGACCGCCCGCTCGGGGTGCTCGCCCACGGCGCGGGGCCCGGGCACGAGACGGGCCTGGTAGATGACGACGTCGTTGATGTACACCCGCACCTGCGTTCCGCGGCCGGGAACCGGCTTCTCGCGGATTTGGATGGCGTAGATCCCGCCGGCAGCGGGCGGGTCCCACGCTTGATGGAAGGCCGTGTAGAACGCGCGCCCATACCGGGTGAGGGTTTCATCCAGGACGAGGCCGGTGAGGGTGACGGCGTCTCGGCCGTTGGCAGCCGGGCGTACGCGCTGGAGCTGCCGGCGCCGCTGCATCTGCTGGCGGTACGTCGTCGGCAGAGGGCCATCCGCCGCCGGATCGCCGACCGCCAGGCTGCCATTCGCCCGCCCCCCGCTTGCGGCCGTGCGGGAGTCAATCGGTTTCACTCCGCTCGCCGCCGGACCGGCTGACTGGGCGGCAGCCGAACCCGCCGCGAGGCCCGTGCCGAGGGCCAGCACGGCGATCCACAATGGAAGGAGGCGAAAGACCATTCGAGAAGATTCGGTCGGAGAAGATTCGGTCGGAGAGGATCCGGTTCGGGTTCGGTCCATTTGCTGCCGAGAGCGGGCCCCATCCGGCCTGGATGCTACCTGTGGATGCAGCCCGAACGACCGAAGATCGTAGCCGGGAGTTGTCCTGATGCGCTCGTAGGTTAATGACGAGGCGCACCGCACCACGGCGCTTTTCACGCATCCAGGAAGCTCTTTTGGCACATAGCTTTTGGGATATCTGGTCACCTCCGTGATCGGACACGCGGAGACGTTGGTCAGACACTTTTGGAGACGCCACATCTGTGACCTCTTCGGGCTCGTCTGTGGGGGATTTCCTCACAGCAGGCCGGGCGTCTCGCCGGCTCTCGTCGTTTCCCACCTCTTCGACGCCTCCCCGCCCCTCCGAACGGGGTGCCGCGCCGACCCGCAGGCATTGCCCCTGACAGACGCCGGACTGGCCCGAGACGCGACCGGGGTGCAATCGACATCGCCAAGCTGACCCCAGCCGGTTGAGTTCGGCTGGTTGGACTCGGCGGATTGCTCCACCGAATCCGTTCGCAGGATGGATTCGCGGGGGGGTTCCGCTCGATCAATCCGCCAGATCAGACAGGGGCGTAACGAGACGCCCCCCAACTCCCGGCCTTCGTCGGCGTTTAACATGATCCACTGCTCTTCCCCACCCGGTTTCTGCGCGCCATGCCGGACGATCCCGTCGCCCGCCTTACCGTCGATCAGCTGCATCAAGCCCTCAACGACGCCGGATACATTTGCTCGCGCTCTCGGGCCCGCAGCGTCCTCGCCGCCCTCATGACGCGGCCGATCGGGGGATTCTTCGCCTTCGGGCCGCCCGGCACCGGAAAAACCTGGCTGCTGGAGGTGCTCGGCGACATTTTGGGGATGAATACATTCTTTAAGCAGGTGAGTCCGGGCAGCCGGGAGGAAGACCTCATCCTGGACTTACTGCCGGACGAAACCGCGCAGAGCGGGATCAAAAAGCAGTGGGGCGAGCTGCCGAAGGCCGTTCGCGCCAGCCACGACGGCAACACGCTTCTCATTCTCGACGAGTGGGACAAGACCCGCCCCACCGCCGACGCCTTCCTTCTGGACTTTCTCCAGAACGGACGCGTCAACTACGGAGACATTCAGATGCAAGCAGACATGGACCACCTCCACGTCTGCATCACGCTCAACGACGAGCGGGACCTGTCGGGCCCGGCGCACCGGCGCATGCCATACCTGCACTTCGACCCGCTCCACCCCTCGCTCGTCCGGCAGGCCCTCATCGACTCGCACGGCGACCATCCCTACATTGACGCCGCCGTGAGCCTCTACGTCCGCTGCGAGGTATCAATGATGGAGAAGAGCTGCACGATCCAGGAGCTGCAGCAGCTTCTCGATGCGATCAGCGTGCTGGGCCCGGACGATGCCGATTGGGATGCGCTCGTGCTCGATTACGTCACGAAGGACCGGGACAACCACCGTCTTCTCAAGAAGGCCGAGGACGTGGACCTTTCCGACTGGGAGGGAACGGCCTGGGAGGATCAGGACGACGCCCCTCTCGACCCGTCCGCCTACAATGGGCTGGCGCCGTCCGACGCCCCGGCAAACGGCGTCCCGGGCGCGCCGGACGAGGCTGTATCCCTTCCCCGCATGGCCGACGTGAAGGGCTATCACGGTCCGGACGGAGGCGGATCTCCCGACCTCTCGACCGCATTCGCCGCCCTGCAACGGAGCGACGCCGTCTACGATGCACTCACCCGGCAGGAGCCGCCCTCAACCTCCCCCGACCGCTTCGGACGCGTTCACGTCCACGCGGACACCATCACGTTCGACGAGCCCGTGCCTCTCCATCGGCACAATACCTACGCGGACGATCTCTGGGACCACGCCGGGGAGATCGTCTTCGTGGAGGAAACCGCCACCCGCGCGGATGTTCGTCTTCTGCAGGAGCGGTGCGGCCTGGAGGTGATTTCCTACTCGGAGGACGAGATCATCGGTCGCTTTCGCCGGATCCACCTTCGCTGGGACCCGGATGCCGGCGCGGAGATTATCGTTCCCACCGCCAACCGGTCGGCCTTCAACGACCTCTTTCGCGGAACCTGGTTGAGCGCGCAGAACGGGGCCGGTTCGGGCTCCGAGCTTCCGACCGTCGTACAGGCCCGCCTCGGGCGCCCGGAGGCGGGCGTCATCGAGGCCCGTCGCGCCGGCGAGGACATCTCGGACCCGTACGCTGGCGACGTGTTCGATTACTGGCAGCGGAGCGAGGTCGACGCCGCGGACGGCAGCGACATTCCGGGGTACGCGGAGTTCTGGGACCGGGCTGAACGCGAGGCCGCCACCGTGTGCCTGCAGGGCGACTCCGGTTTTGCTCTTTTCGACGGGCTGATGCTCGGCTTCGTCGGCGCGGACAACGACCAATTTGCCGTCTCGGTCACCGGCCCCTTCGACGGGACCCTCGCCTCCTACCTGCAGGACTGGCTGCCCGATGCGCGCCTCGCCTTGAGCCGCCAGCGGCCCTGTGCAGTCGACGACACCGCCCTCATTCGCGAGCACGGATTCTACGTCGCCCGCCCGTCGGAGAAGCGGGCGAACCCCTCCAAGACCCTTCAGCGCACGCGCAACCACGTCCGGTGCCTGGTACGAAACGGCCGGATGAAGGTGGGCACCGTGCTCCGCTGGACGCAGATTACCGGCCCGAACGTCGAGCACGTACTGCGAGAAATCGACGCGACCGTCGACGCCCTCGCCGCCGGATGAGTCCGGCCGGAGCCGGATCCGGCCCCGGCTCGTCCCCGCACCCTCCTTTCCCCCCGATGAGTGACCGGCGCCCCCCTCCTTCCTCATCCACTGCCTCGAACGGCGCCTCCTCGGATCCCTCCGCCAGTGACGACACTGCGGACGCTCCTGATGACGCTCCGGTCGATGCCGCCTCCGACGGTCCGCTGGCCTCGGCCCCCGAGCCGGAAGAGGACCGCTTTGCCGTTCGACGCCGCTGGCGCCCCCGTGGAGGGGCCCCGGCGGCCGGCCGACCGGGCACGGAGGCTGCAGACGCGCCCGGCGCGGCCAACGAGGATCGGGCGCCCGAACGCGACGATGGCGAAACCGGCCCCGGAGGCGACCCGGCCGCCGGGGCGTCCAGTGCCGACGCGCCGAGCGCGAGATCCTCTGGCAGCAGGGCGACGACTGGCCTGCCGACGCCGGGGATGCAGACGCTGCAGATGCCGACGCCGCAGATGCCGACGCCGGAGATGGAGACGGCCTCACCTCCGATGCGGCGTCCTCCGCGACCGGCCCGCCGGATGCTGCAGCCCCCGAGACGCCGGATGAACGGAACGGCGAGGAGGCCCAGCCGGACCCCGCAGAACCGGAGGCGGACGGGCGTCGTGGGGCGGATGCGGACGAGGAGACCTGGGCGGACTGGCTCCGCGAAAACGAACAGGATCCAGCAGAGACCGGTTCGCGGCCGGACAGCGACCGGGACCTCTACACCGACCGTCGCCACACGCCGGCCGCCGACCGGATCGAGGAGGAGATTCAGGAGCAGACCGACCGGCGCAACCGCGGCGATGCGAACACCGACTGGACGCCGGACGAACGCAAGGATCGCAAGACGGCCGCTCTGTTCGCGCTTCTGGTCAGCAAGGTGGCCGAGGACATCAGCTATCAGCGCGCGCCCGGCGACCGCTTCTGGGACCCCCGAAAGATTATGCGCCGGCAAATCGACCGCCGGCCGCTCTCTCACTGCAAGATGGACTACACCAAGCGCCGGCTCGCCCTCCTGGTCGACACCTCGCCGTCGTGCCGGGACGAGGCCGTCTTCTACTCGAAGATCGCCTCTGGGGCGATGTTGCGGGACGATATCGACCTGCTTCTCTGCCCGAACGGCCGGGTGGATGCCCGGTTCGACCGGGACGAGATGCGGTTCGTATCGGACGATCGCGGGACGGATTGGGCGCTGGACGGGCGCACCGTCCTGTATTTTACGGACTGGGATGGGGCCGACGAAATCGTCGAGCACGCGCGAACGTGCACGCTGTACTGGTTCGACAACTGCGACCCGGACGCCTACTGGCACAGCTCCCGTGAGCGGCGGCAGCAGGTGCGGCTTCAGTTTCGCGGCCGTCACTTTCACTGTCCGGACCGCGAAAGCTTCCTCCCACTGGTTCGAAAGATCCGCCCCTGACCAACAGGATGGGTGCAGCCCGGTCCCGCCGAGTCTCCACACCCACCGGAGGCGCGGGGTTCTCATCCGAGGCGCTGCTGCCAGTAGCGCACCGTCAGCCCGCGCTCGATGTACCGCCGGTCCGTGTCGCTTAACGTTTCCGAATGGAGGCGCGGCGCCGTGCGATTGACCGATACCGTGCGGGTCTCCGTGACGGTGAGGAGCCCTGCATAGTCGGGCACGTCGTCAACCGACAGGATCCCCTCCGGAGCGGCAAACCAGAAATAGTTGCTGTAATAGTACGTGCCGCCGTACGGGTAATCCTTCACGCCGCCGGCCTCTAGAATCTCGTGTTTTTCGTCTTTGGCCTCGAACTCGCGCCGGAAGTCAGCCCGGCTCGTTTTGATTTCCACCTCGTGGACGAGGTGCGCCCGCGTGATGGAGATCAGGTCGGCCTCCCCCACGACGCAGTCCGCCCCGCAGTTGGGGATGGTCATCGGGTGGCGCTTATCGGCGAAGTGGTGGTACAGCGCGTCCTGGAGGTCGGCTTCGTCGATGTCGGGGATCGGGGATTGGAAGACGGAGAAGGCGCGGGTGCCGCGGGAGAAGCAGGCGTCGCTTCTCCCGCGTTGTCCCGTAAACCGTCGCCGCGGGGTGTGGATTCACCGGCCGAAGATTCACCGGCCGTGGATGGGCCGGCGGTGGATAGGCCGAGGGGGAGCGACTGATGACGCTGGAGGGCAGTAATGACGCTGGAGGGCAGAGGCAGACGAGGGAGATCGTGGCGCTTTCATTGCATGACCCATCGACGGAGGACGGTCGAATGAGGAAGTCGACTCCGTCGGGACGAATTCCCCGATCTCTGGTCGGGGGAGACGTCAAACAAACACCCCCTTCTCCGGAGTGGAGAAGGGGGTGCGTGTTGTCGCATGCGTGATATCGCAAACGGGCAGCGACGCGGGCGTCGCCCAGGTCCGGTTCGCGCGCGCATGAGAGCGCGCCGAGCGCCGTTACTCGAGGTGGTGGTAGTCGAGCTCGTGGTTCTCATCC
>CAKZLV010000354.1 GCA_937127285.1 uncultured Bacteroidota bacterium | reverse complement strand
CCCCGGCTCCCGCGCACGATGAGTTCGCCCGACAGAGCCGGCGACACACCGACGGAGGGAAGCGTCTGCAGCGCACTCAGCACGCTCGACTCCCCGACGGCGGAATACCGTTCGGGTTGAAGCAGCGACTGCCAGGTGGTGTCGAGGTCGGACTGCAGCGAGAGCGAGCGAACGACCACCTCCGGGGCCATCGTCTCCCGCGGGGAGAGCCGGACGGACAGGTCGGCGGGAGGGCGACGCGGGGAGATGCGGACGGTCTGCGGCTCGTAGCCGACGTAGGAGGCGGTGAGAACGAGTGTATCCCTGCGTGCGACCGACTCGCTCAGCCGGACTCGAACGTTTCCCTGGTCGTCGGCTGCCGTTCCCGTCCGTCGCCCGTCGACCTCCCAGGTCAGGGTCGCCCGCGGAAGGCGCGTCCCCGCTTCGGCATCGACGATTTGCCCGGCCAGAACCGCCGGGTGCGACGGCGCATCCGCGCGCAGAACGATTCCCTGCTGGCGGGAGCGGTCGAGCTGCAGGGTAAGACCGTTCCGACGCAGAGCGTCGGCCAGTGCATCCAGAAGCCCGTCGGGCGAGGTGCGAAGCGTGACGCGGACGCCGGCGATCAGGGCGTCCCGGTACAGAAAATGAACGCCGGTGCGCGTCTCCACGTCCGCCAGGACCGAACGCAGCGATGCATCCACATACCGAACGGCCGTCACCGTGTCCGTCGGCACAGCGGTCGCGACCGGTTCGTCGGGGCCCGTGTGGGCGGACGCGGTGGGGATGACGCCCACCCCCAGCAGGATCGCCCCGACCAGGGCCGGAAGCAGGAACGGCCGGTGCGGTGAGCGGGCGGACCGGAGGGGACCGCCGGTGGGCGATGTCGCCGTCGGCTCGGCGTCGTCAGGCATGGTGGATCTCGGTGGATTCGGAAGACCTCATCGGTTGGATCCACGCTCCGGCCGGAAGACGAACTGCCGATCTCCGGACTCGGTAAACCGGCCGCCGAGGACGGCCCCGAAGTCGCGAAGTGCCTGCCGGCGGTCCTCCAGAAGGAGCCGGCCGGTGAGCGTCTCTTCGGCGACCGAGTCCGGCAGGGAAAGGCGCACGTTGTAATGCTGCCCGAGCTCGGCGGCGACCCGCGCGGCCGAGCGGGCGTCCATCGCGAGCCGGCGCTCCGTCCAGTCGAGGTAGGCCGCCGACGCCGCGGCGCCGACATCGATCGCGTCGGAGCGGACGGCGCCGCGCTGGCCGGGTTGCAGGACCACCGGCGATCCGCCCGTTCCTCGCATCAGTTCGACCCGGCCCTCGTCGAGGAAGACCTCGGGGTCGGGGGTCCACGTGCGCACGGTGAACCGGGTGCCGAGGACGCGGACCCGGGCGCCGTTCGCCTGCACCTCGAAGGCCCGGTTCGGATTCGTGACAACGTCGAACAGCGCTTCGCCCTCGAGCCGGTAGCGATCCGTCCCGTCTTCCGCGGTCTCGACGCGATAGAGCTCCGAGTGGGGCCGGAGGCGGACCGTGCTTCCGTCGCCGGTCTCGACGGTCGCCATCGACGTTTGCGCCCGGGCGACCAGCTGCGCCTGCGGAGGCTGAAGCGCCCACCAGGTCACCACCCCGGCGATCAACAGGGCCGCGACGCCGGCCGCCACCCGCCAGAGCATTCGGAACCGGGCGGTCCGGGAGTCCGTGCCGCCCGGGGCGTGCGGCGATCGGTCGGGTTCGCGAGCCGGGCGGGACAGGTCCTGCGTAGTGGGAGATCGGTCGGCCGAGGCTGCGTCCGCCGCATCCATCCTCGCCTCGATCCGGTCCCACATGCGCGCGCTGGTTTCGGGGGACGGGTCCGGTGCCTCCGCGTCCACGCGGCGCCGGTAGGCCAGAAGCGTCGGCAGGAGCGGATCGGCTGCCTCGTCTTCCCGTGCTCCGTCAGACACCTGTTTGAGTGATCCGCGCTCCAGGGCCTCGCCGATGCGGCGAGCCAGTTGCTGGTTCGGGTTGTCCGAGCGGTCACGCATGGAGCCAGGGGCGAGGAGGGCGAGGAAAAGCGGATCCGGTGATGTTCACGTCGACGACGGAGAAAAGGGTCCGGCCCTCATCCGAGGCGCATCGCGTTGGATGAGGACCGGAGCGGCCGGGGGGTTATCCGTCCGTTTCGCCCGTCACGGGGTCGAACGAGAACGACGCGCCGTTGAAGCGTTCGCCGCTTCCCTCGAACGTCACCTCGGCGCCGTCTTCGGAGAACGTTACGACGTAGCTGACGCTGACGGTCCGGTTGAGCGTCGTGCCGTTGGCCCGGGTGATTTCGACGTCGGCATCGTACGTCCCTTCGATGGTGCCGTCCACCGGCCGGCCGGGGGTGCCGCGGCGCCAGGTGAGGGCGTCGACGCGGGTCTTCCGGATCTGAGCGGTTCGGGAGCGCTCGCGAACGGCGCCGGAGAATTCTTCTTCCACGTCGCGGCCGGCTGTGCCGTCAACGAGACGAACTGTGAATTCGCCCGGCGTTGCGGTGCGGGCAATCGACCAGGTGGCGGGCAGGAGGGTGTGCTCGTTTTCAATGCGCGGCCCCTCCACAGAGCCGCTTCCTTCCTGCAGCGCGTACGTCAAAGAGTCGGCATTGCCGGGAAAGCGGACCGGGGTGCTTCCGTCGAAGAACTGGACCTGATAGCTCCGGGAGAGGCTCGAGGCAATCCGCGGATTCTCGCGCTCGACGGACGCTTCGCAGGTCCATCGCATCGCTTCGTCGTCGTAGTCGCACGAGCGATTGCGGCTGAACGACTTCGCGTCCAGTCCGGTGCGGGCCTGCAGGAGTCCGGCGGCGCTTCCCAGGTCCTCGACGGTTCCGCCGGTTTCTTCCGCCACGGAAAAGGCGATCGACTCGGCCGTCTCTTCCGCCGACACGACGGCGTCATCGGCATCCGGGGCGTCCTGGAGGCCGCCGCTGGAATCACATCCGGTGACGGCGAAGACGAGGGCAACGGCGAGAATGCCGAGCCATCGCGGCGGGGTCATGCAGCTCGGAGGGGCAGTCAGGAAAGAGGTCATGGCAGGTCAGATCGTGGACGAATGGGAGCGGCGGGGCGAGGATGCCCCGTGTTCGTCCGGCTTACACCCCGGGAGGCGCTGTCCCCCCAACGAGGGATTGTGAAGACCGCAAGAAGGTTATCGGGGGTCGTCGAGGGCGTCGCGGAGATCCCGAAGCGCCAGGCGCATGTGGTTCTCGACGGTTTTCCGGGTGATGTCGAGGGCGTCGGCCGCCTCCCGGTAGGTCAGGTCCTGCAGCACGCACAGTTCAAAGACGGCGCGGCGCCGGTCGGGAAGCTCCGCGATCGCGGCGTCGATTTGCCGGCGCACGTCGGCCGCCATGGCGTCGCTTTCGGGCGTGCGCCGGTTGGACGAGGCGGCGTCCTGCGGTTCGGTGGCGTCGTCGAACTTGGCGGTATCGCGCCGGTGGTTGAGCGCCCGCGTATACCCGATGCGAAAGAGGTACGCGCGCAGCGACTGGTTGGGATCGATCCGGTCGCGGTGGTTCCAGATGTAGAGAAAGGCGTTCTGGACGATATCTTCGGCTTCCTCTGGGGGGACGCCCTTGCTGCGGACGTACCCGAGCAGGCGGCCGTGATGGCGGTCGAAGAACTCCCGAAAGGCCGTCCGGTCGCCCGTTTTGATCCGCTGGGCCAGAGTGGGCTCCTCCCGGTCTGCGTCCTCGAGCCGGGTGGCGGCCAGGAGCAGAATGAGGGCGGCGACGGGATCGGGCATGAGGCGGGCGGGACCGTGGGAGGGATCGCTACAACGTCCGACGCAACGCGGGGAGAAGCAAAGACCACGGGACCGACTCCGCCGGTGTCAAGAGAAACGGCTTCCTCCACGGTGGAGGCTCTGCGTCGCCATGGGTGCCCCGGACGGGTTTCCATTGGAGGAGCCTTTTCCGGTCCGGATCTGCACGGTGCGTGAAGGGTCGGTACCAGGTCGGCCACCGGTAACGGTACGGTAAACCGAGGGTAACCGCCCGCTAACGATAAAAACGGCGGGAGGCAGTTTCTTGCCGGAGCGCGGTGAAACGCTCACCGAGGTGCCACCGGCCGCGCTCATCTCCTCTTCCCGTCTTCCTCTTCCGTCTCTTCCGTTCCGTGCCCATGTTCTCATCGCGACGACCCCCGCTTCCCCTCCTGACGGCCGTCCTGTTCCTCCTTATCAGCGCTGTGCTTCCTGCGTCTGCGCAAGAACTGAGCCTCCTCGGCCGGTTCGAAACGAACGTCTTTGACGAAGGCGCGGCTGAGATCGCGGCGTACGACGCGACGTCGGGTCTCGTCGTCTTCGTCAACGCGGATGCCAACCAGGTCGTCGGTCTCGACCTGGCGTCTCCGGGCAATCCCGCCGAAGCCTTCACGATCAACGTCGAAAGCCAGGTGAGCGGTGGATCGGCCAACAGCGTCGACGTGTTCGACGGAACGGTTGCCGTCGCCGTCGAATCCGCGACGTCCACCGACCCCGGCTCCGTCGTTTTCTACGACATCACCGGCGCGTCGCCGTCGTTCCTCGGAGAGGCGGCGGTCGGGTCGCTGCCGGACGGGCTGGCGTTCTCGCCGGACGGCTCCACCGTGGTGGTTGCCAACGAGGGCGAACCGTCCGAAGATTACAGCGTCGATCCAGACGGATCCGTCTCGGTCATCGACGTGTCCGGCGGCTTCTCCTCGCCGTCGGTGACGACCGTCGGGTTCTCGGGGTTCGATGCCGCCACGCTCATCGGAAACGGCGTGCGCATCTTTGGCGGGGTAGAGCCCCTCGCCGTGACGGGCTTTACAGACACGGATCCGGCCACGATCACGGTCTCGGATCTGGGCAGCGCCGCCGACGGGCAGTGGCTGACGCTGACGAGCGACGAAGACCCCATCGCCTACCAGATTGCGAGCCTCGACGCGGCGACGAACACAATCACGCTGACGACCGACTTCGACGGCGACACCGAACTCAACGAGAATCTCGGCCCGGCGAACCTCTACACCGGCGACGCCACGGCCGCCCAGGACCTGGAGCCGGAGTTCGTTACGATCTCGCCCGATGGGTCGACCGCCTACGTGACGCTGCAGGAGAACAACGCCCTCGCCGTCGTCGACCTGTCCGTTCCGGAAATCAGCGACGTGGTCGCGCTCGGGTCGAAAGACCACACGGTCACGTCGACGGGCGGAACGCTCGACGGAATCGCGCTCTCCAACGCACTCGACGCCTCCAACGAGGATGGCATCGACATCCGCACGGCGCCGGTCCGCGGGCTCTACCAGCCGGACGCGATTGCGGCGTTCGAGATCGACGGAACGCCCTACCTCATCACGGCCAACGAAGGAGATGCCCGTGAGTACGACGCGCTCGTTGAAGAGGTCGATGTCGAAGACTTGCCGCTCGACCCCACGGCCTACCCCGACGCGTCCGTGCTGCAGGGCGAAGACGAGATCGGGCCGCTGACGTCCACCTACACGATCGGAGACACCGACCAGGACGGTGACATCGATCAGCTCTACAGTTTCGGCGCCCGGTCGTTTACGATCTGGGATGCCAGCGCGAACGTCGTCTTCGACAGCGGTGATTTCCTTGAGCAGAAGACGGCCGACATCTTCCCGGGGAACTTCAACTCCAACAACGACGAGAACTTTTCCTTCGACGATCGTTCGGACAACAAGGGGCCGGAGCCGGAGGCCGTGACCGTCGCTACCGCGTCGGACGGTACCCCGTATGCCTTCGTCGGACTGGAGCGGATCGGTGGGGTCATGGTGTTCGATCTCACCGACCCCACTGCGCCGGCGTTCGTGCAATATGTGAACGCGCGCGACTTCGGGGTGCTCGACGTCGAAGGGAGCGTGCGGGGCGACGGCGCCGTCGGTGACCTCGGGCCGGAGAGCATCGTGTTCATTCCTGCGGCCGACAACCCGAACTCGCAAGACGACCTCGTCCTCGTTTCGAACGAAGTGAGCGGAACCGTCTCCATCTTCCGCTTCGGCCAGCCGCAGACCGTTACGCTGCAGCTGCTGCATGCGTCCGACCTGGAGGGCAACATTAACGCCGTCGGTGACGACCGCGGCATGATGGACCCGAACCGGGGCGATGCGCCTCGCTTCTCCGGCGTCATCAACACGCTGCGCGAGGCGTTCGTCAACACAATCGTCGTCTCGTCCGGCGACAACGTGATTCCCGGTCCTCTTTTCAATGCGTCGGGGGACGGAAGCCTGAGCGAAATCGACAACTACGAGCCCTCTCCGGGACGGGCCGACATCTTTTTCATGAACGAGATCGGATTTACGGCTTCGGCGTTGGGGAACCACGAGTTTGATCAAGGGCCGGACCGTCTCGCAAGCCTCCTCGAGCCGGACGACGCGTATCCCGGCACGACCTTTCCGTACCTGAGCGCCAACGTCGACGTCTCGGGAGACGGCGCCCTGAGTGGCTTCGCGGTCCCGGGGGCCCAGCCGCCGCAGCCGAATTCGATCGCGCCCAGTGTGATCGCCAACGTGAACGGCGAGCCGGTAGGCCTCATCGGGCTGACGACCGAAAACCTCGCCGATGTGTCGTCGCCGGGGCCGGACATTACGATCGATGACCAGCTCGCCGACGCCGTGAACAGCGCCGCGCAGGCGCTGACCGACGCCGGCGTCAACAAGATCATCCTCATCTCGCACCTGCAGCAGTTCAGCGCCGAGCGAAACCTCGCGGCCGATCTCGAAAACGTCGACATCATCATCGCCGGTGGCTCCGACCGCCTCCTGGCCGACGACGAGGACATTAGCCGCGACGGCGGTAGCGCCCTGTACGGATCCGACACCCGGGAGGATGACTATCCGCTCATCGAGCAGGACGCCAGCGGCGACGATGTCTTGATCGTGAGCGCCGACGGGCAGTACCGCTACGTGGGGCGCCTCGTCGTCGAGTTCGACCCGAACGGGAATCTCGTCGAGCAGAACGTCGACTTCGACGGAACGACGTACCGGTACACCGACCCGACCGTCAGCGGTGCGTTCTCGTCGGAGCGGGAGGACCTCCTGAATCTGACCGGTGCCGGATCGATCGGCGACCTGCTTACCGACGACACGATCGACCCGGACGTGGAATCGCTGGCGGCGGAGATTGCCGGCATCCTGAGCCAGAAGCTCGCGGCCACCTTCGGCGCGACGGACCAGTTTCTGAACGGCATTCGCGAAGAGGTGCGCACCGAGCAGACCAACTTCGGCGACTTGACGGCCGACGCCAACCTGTCGTATGCACAGGCCGTGAGTGGACAGGCGGATGTCGTCGGGTCCATCAAGAACGGCGGGGGCATCCGCGCGCCCATCGGTGAAATCGATCCCGATACGGGCGACCGTCTCGTGCCGCAGGAAATTCCCGGCACGCGTCAGGAAGGAGAGGTGTCGCAACTCGACATCGAGGCGTCCCTCTCGTTCAACAACAGCCTGGCGGTGCTCACGCTGACCGTTGAGCAGATCAAAGAGGCGCTCGAGAACGGCGTGAGCGGTCTTCCCGAGATCGACGGGCGCTTCCCGCAGATCGGTGGGCTCACGTTCGAGTTTGACCCGTCCTACCCGGTTGGAGAGCGCATCCGGATGGCGCAGGTCGACGACGACAACGGGGCGGAGACCGGTGGGGCGGCGGATGTGTTCGTGATGGACGGTGAGATCCAGGGCGATGCGTCGCGCAGCTATAAGATCGTCACCCTCGGATTCCTGGCCGACGGGAACGACGGCTACAACGTGTTTGCCGAGGCGGCCAACCGGCTCGACCTCGACGAACAGGGACTGGCCGACGACCTCCTCGGCGGCGACGGCGCCACCGGGATCGGGGCGCCCGGTCGGGAGCAGGACGCGCTGGCCGAGTTTCTCGCGGCGACCTCCGATCTCCAGAATCCATACACGAACGCGGATACGGAGCCGGCGGACGACGACCGGATCGTGAACCTGCCGGCCGCCGGTGGGACGCGCGGTCTGCGGGCCTGGATCAACGAGTTCCACTACGACGACGACGGCGCGGACGAAAACGAGTTCGTCGAAGTGGTCGTGGACAGCGATCTCGCCGATCTGGAGAATCTGGAGGTCGTGCTGTATAACGGCTCGAACGGGGAGGTCTACGATTCGGAGTCGGTCGACGGCTTCGACCTGGGAAGTGAGCTGCCTCCGTTCGGATTTACGATCTACTCGTTCGACTTCACGGCCGACAGCAGATCGATTCAGAACGGCGGTCCGGACGGGCTTGCCCTCTGCTACCGGGGTGAGGTTGTCAGCAGCGGCGGCGCACCGCTCTTTCTCAGCTACGAAGGGACCTTCGACGCGGTCGACGGCTGTGCGCAGGGGAGGACGAGCACCGACATCGGCGTTGCGGAGGAAAGCTCGACGCCCGCTGGCACGTCCCTCAGCCTCGTCGCCGACGGAGCAACCTACGCCGACCTGATTTCCGGGTCGTGGCAGGCGGGCGTTTCAGCTACGCCGGGCACGCTCAACGACGGCCAGACGGCCTTGCCGGTCGAACTTGCCTCGTTCTCGGGAGCGAGCACCGACCGGGGCGTTACGCTGGCGTGGACCACCGCCGCCGAAGAAGGCAATGCCGGATTCCAGATTGAGCACCGCCCACCGGGAGCCGAAGGGTTCGACGTTGCCGGATTCGAGCCCGGTGCCGGTACGACCTCGGAGGCCGTTCGGTACCAGTTCCTCGTGCCGGGAACCGAGCCGGGCCGGCACGCCTTCCGCCTCCGTCAGATCGACACGGACGGGACGGAGGCCCTCTCGGAGACGATCGAGGTTCGGGTGGATCTCGACGGCCCCTTCGCACTCAGTGAGGTCTATCCGAACCCGGTGCGGGGACGGGCGGTCCTCAACCTGCGGGTGCGCGAAGCGCAGGACGTGACCGCCACGGTGTACAACCTGCTCGGACAACAGGTGAGTGTGCTTCACAGCGGGACCGTCACGGCTGACCGGCCCCTCGAACTCCGGCTGAAGGGCAGTCGTCTCTCCAGCGGCGTGTACTTCGTGCGCGTCGACGGCGAACGGTTCCGCACCGTGCGCAAACTCATGGTCGTTCGCTGACGCAGGGCGGTTCGGACCGATCCTTGTCGGGCCCGTCACGGTCCCGATCATCGACCGCTCTCACACGTTTGTCCTCCGGCCAAGCGGCGTCGCTCTTCGGGGCGGCGCCGCTGTGCATTGGGGGAGCGGTCCCGATGTGACTCTGACGGAGGTTTCTGCGGCTTCCCCGTCGCGATCGGTGCACGACGATGGATCTATGCACAACGATACGTCCGACCCCACCCACCCACATCCTGCTCATGCCCTCCATCCGCCCTGTCTGGATCCTCGTACCTCTTCTGCTGGGCGTGCCGGCCGGCTTGCAGCACGCCACCGCTCAGTCCGACCCAGCCCCCCGGCCCGACCGCATCCAGCCGGAGGTCAGTCTCAACTTTGCGCTGGGGTTTCCGACGGGCGAATTTCAGGACAACATCGACGACCCCGGCTTCGGAGGAAGCCTTTACGGCGGCTTTCAGATCGGGCAGTCGCCTGTGGTGATTGGCCTGGACCTGGGTTTTCTCGTGTATGGGCGCAGCCAGCAGACCGTCCCCTTCAGCCAGACGATCGGGCCGGCCGTGCAGGTGGACGTCGTGACGACGAACAGCATCGTTCAGCCGCACCTCACCGCCCGCCTGCAGCCGCAGGACGGGATGTTTCGGCCGTACCTCGCCGGTTTCGTCGGCTTCAAGTATCTGTTCACCGAGACGGACGTCCGCGACGACGACCGTCGCCGGGGCCAGGAGCCGATTGCCAGCACGACGAACTTTGACGACTTCGCGTTCAGCGGGGGAGCGGCGGCCGGCATGAACATCCGCCTCTACCGGGCACCGATCGAGAAGGCCCTTCGGGACGTCTCCCTGCACCTCGGGGTGCAGTATCTCTACGGCCAGGAAGCGGAGTATCTGGCGGAAGGGGGGATCGAGGACGTCAATGAAAACGGTCGGATCGACGACGAGGAACTGGACATCCGTCGCTCTCAGACGACCCTGATCCAGCCGCAGATCGGTGTGACGGTCCGGTTCTGAGACGTTTGGTTCCGGCATTCGAGGCGATTCCGGTCTTGGCCGACGAAACGGGGCCCGGATGCTTGCCCCCGCTCCTCCCGCGCGGTTGCACCCGTGCAGGCATCGTCCTGATGATCAACTGTTGGGGTGTCCCCTTTTTGATCGGCCACAACGGTGCGAAGTAGTTTGTTCGGATAAGATGTCCCTCGGACCTCGGGCCCGCATCTTTCATCGCTGAGACCGGCCTCCTGAAAAGGACCGCCCGGACGCTCGGCTGCGCGC
>CAKZLV010000353.1 GCA_937127285.1 uncultured Bacteroidota bacterium | reverse complement strand
GGAGGGCGACAGGACCGGACAGGGCGTTGGTGCCGTCGCTCAGACTCGTCACGGCACTGCCCGAGGCCAGGTCGGCGGACTGGATGCTGCCGTCGGCGATCTCCGACGAGCCGACGGACCCGTCGGCAAGGGCCGGTGCGGTGACGGCCCCGGCAGCGATGGCGGGTGCGGTGACGGCCCCGGCGGCAAGTTGAGCCGTGGTGACTGCGTTGTCGGCCAGGACTGCCGTGGTGACCGCGTTCGCAGCCAACTGCGCGGTACCGACGCCGCCGTCGGCGAGGCCGATGTCCACGGCCCCCGTTGGCCCGGCAACGGTTTCGAGGCCGTTGACGCCGCGGACCGAGTCGACGGGAGCAGAGAGATCACCTGTGAAGGCGACCTCGACGGCGTTGTCGGCAGCAAGCGGCTGGATGCGGATGTTGGGGCCCGCCCGGAGGTCGACGGCGCCGGTGAGGGTGGTATCTCCGACCCCGAGGCTCGTAACGGCGGCGCCGGGGGCGAGGTCGGATCCCTGCACGCTGCCGTCCGCGATCGCCGATCCGGTGACGGCGCCGGCCGCCAGTTTGGCGGCCGTGACGCCCCCGTCGGCCAGGCCGAGGGAGATGCTACCCGTCGTGCCTCCGCCGGACAGGCCGTCTGCGGGCGTGACGCCCGTGATCGTGCCGCCTGTGCCGGTGGCGCCGACGGTGACCGTGTTGCCGTTCACCTGCAGGTTGGCGCCGTCCCCGGACTCCAGCGCGACGATGCCCGAGAGGAGGGCGCCGTCTGCCTGCAGCCGGCTCACGGCCGCCTCCGAAACCAGCTTCGCGTTCGTGATGCTCTGGTCGGCGAGCTGGGACGTCCCGACCGCCCCGGCGGCGAGTTTGTCGGCCGTGATCGCCTCGCCGGCAATCTTGGCCGTTGCGATGCCGCCGTCCTGCACGTTGATCGTCGCCGTGGGGCCGTTGGGGTCGATGATCTGGAGCGCACCGTCCGTGTTCTGAATGCCGGCGATGCCGGACGAGTCGCCGCCGCCGGGGGCCGAGACGGTGATGGTGCCGGACGGGCGGTCGACGTTGACGGTGGCCCCGTTGGCACCCCGGATCTGCAGGGCGCCCGCGACGTCGTTGATGCTGCGCACCGCGGCGTCTGCGGCCAGGGCGTCGGAGGTGACGGAGCCGGGAGCGACCGCCTCGGCCGTGGCTGCGCGGCGGGCATAGGCGGTGCTCGTCACCGGAAGCCGGGGCAGCACCTCTCCGTCGATTTCGATCTCGAAGAACCGCGGCGACCCGGCGAAGAGGTCGTCGGGGAAGGGCGTCTGGCTGCCCAGCAGAAGGCGGAAGCGTCCGTTCGCGACGCTCACCTGCGGGCGGGTCTCCGACCACAGGACGGTCCCCTCCGTCTCGGCATCGACGATGCGAACGGTGACGGGGAGGGATCCGTCGACGGGTGATCCCTCCTCCACCACGCTGCCCTGATACGAGATCACGGAGGGGACGGTCTGGGCGGCGGCGGGCGTCCCGGAGGCGAGCGCGGCGACGAGAAGAGCGAGAACGAGAGGGCGAGAGCGGTGGGTCATCGTCTGCGTAGAGAAGGCGAGGGGAGATCCGGCCCGGGTACGCAGGGACGGAGACAGAACGGTCAGGGGGAAGACATCCTCTGCTCGAGAGCGGCGACGCGTGCGCGGAGTGCGTCGAGGGCGGCTCGCTCGGCCGCGAGTTGATCCTGCTGGGCCTTGACGGCCTCAATCAGGAGCGCGACGAGGCGGGCATAGTCGACGCTTCGGGCGTCCACCCCGTTGGCTTCATACGTGACCACGTCCGGAAGGACGCGGCCCACCTCTTCGGCGATGAGGCCGATCTGCTCCTCTCCGGTGGGCGTCCAGATGTAGCGAACCCCTTCGAGGCGGCGGACCTTCGCCAGGGGGGTCGTGAGGGGGCGCACGTCGCTCTTCCAGCGGCGCGAACTCATCTGCGAGCCGGCGGCCGAGATCGTGATCGTGCCGTCGCCGCTGTTGGGCGTGACGGTGACGTTGGAGCCGCCGACGAGGCGGACGTCGTCCGTAAGTCCGTTCACCGACGTCGTCACCTGTCCGACGCCGATTTTGTCCGCGGTGACGGCGGCGTTGGCGATTGTGCGCGTCGTGACGGCGCCGTCGGCCAGGACGCTGCCGGCAATCGAGGCCGGCCCGAGGTCGATGCTGGTCACGGTGCCGTCGGCGATGGCGGTTCCGGTGACGGACTGCGGGGTGAGGGTGCGGGCGGTGACGGCGTCGTTCGCCAGCGTGCTTCCGGTGACCGCTCCGTCGGCCAGCGAGCGAGAGGTGACGGCCCCGGCCGCCAGCGCTGGGGCGGTGACAGCGTTGTCGGCCAGGGCCGAAGCCGTCACGCCGCCGTCGGCCACGCGGTGGGCCGTTCCCGCCTGCAGAGCGTAGGCCGTGCTGGCCACGCGCGTTCGGGGGAGCGTCTCTCCGTCTACCGCCACCTCCAGGTACACCGCATCGCGCCCAGCAAAGAGATCGTCCGGCAGGGGCGTCTGGCTACCGAGGAGGGCGTGGAGGCGGCCCTGCGACACCGGGAGGTCCGGGCGCGTCGCCTCCCAGCCGGCGAGGGGCGATCCGTCCGTCGCGGTCTCGAAGAAGCGGAAGGCGACCGTGACGGTGTCGGAGGCGGGAAAGCCCGCCTCCACGAGCGTTCCCTGATACGACAGCAGCCGCGGCACCTGGGCGCCGGCGGAGGCGGAGAGCAGTAGAAGCATCCCGACGATCGGTGCGCAGCGGTAGAGGGACCATCGAGGCACAGGCATCATGGGCGCGGTACAAGGGACAAGCGAGTCGAGGCGGAACGGCCGTCTGCCCCGGTCGGCGCAGCCCGTGGCATTCGTCTGCGTGACCCGGGCCGGTGCTTCGTGGGCCGGTGCTTTGCGGGGCAGTGTTCAGTTGGGGGGGACGCCGGGCGGTGGCGGAAGGGGGCCGGGGCCCGACGGCGTCGACGGTGGAGACGCGTCGTCGCTCTCGCGGTTGAGGAGGACGACGGAGACGACGCTTCCGGCGAGCACTGTGGTGGTGAGGGTTACCCACGTACTTGTGCGGCGAAAGAACGGCGGCGGGTCGTTGCGGCGAGCGGCGGCCCCGGCGGGGCCCGCGTCCAGGCCGTCTTCCTGCAGGTCTTGCCGGACGACGGTGATGAGGGATACATAGTCGGGCGGGTCGTCCACCGGGTCCGGCGCGTAGTCCGGATCCACCCCCAGAACATTGACGGCGGCCTTGCGGGCGCTGGGCAGGTCGTCCTGCTTCAGGTAAGCGAGGGCGAGGAGCCGGTAGGCCGTGCGGGCGTCGCCCGGGGCGACCGGAGACTGGTTGAGGCAGGCGGAGGCGAGGCGGACGGTTTCGTCGAAGGCTCCGTCTCGGTACTGCTCGGCGGCGGCCTGGAGGGCGGACGCGCAGAGGCCGCTTTCCTGGGCGCGGGCGGGGGAGGCGGTCATCGGCAGCCCGACCACGATCGACAGGACGAACATCGTCGACCACACGAAACGAGACGCGAAGAGCGGGCGCATGGCGGGGCCGGGGTCGGTGCCGGAAGGGCGTCCGGGCAGGGAGGAGGCAGGGAGCGGGCAGCACACGAACCGCGCAGCAGAACCACACAGGGCAGAACCACACGCGGCCGAAAGCACACGCCGCCGAGGAGCGCCGGGTCGCCGGGCCGAACGGCTTGGCGCCAGCTGCACGGGCTCCGTTTTCTCATCGCTCAGTTACGCTGGTGGAGCGTCCCGGTGCGTCCGCGTTCCGCTCGTTCGGCCTACTCTTTTCGTCCGGTTCGGGGTCGGTCCCGGCCGAGGGGCGTCGTTGCGAGGCTATCCGCCGCCGGCGGAGGCCGCTCCGGAGGAAGCAGGCGGGGCGGCCTGCGGGCGCAGGTCCAGAACGAGGGAGACGGTCGAGTCCGGCCCCACCGTCACGGTTCGGGTTCGACGTCCGAGGGACGGATGCACGGCCGACACGTCGTGGTCTCCGGCGGGGAGAACGGTGGAAACCCAGATGTCGGCATCGCGGGTGTGAAGGGCTCCGTTGATGTAGATCGTGCCCCAGGGCTGCGCCAGCACGCGAAGCCGGCCGGTGTGCGCCGTCAGAGACGCGTCGAGGGCGTGCGACCCGCCGGCACGAACGGTCACGGTATCCGTCCAGGCACGGTAGCCCGGATGGTCGAGGCGAACGCGGTGCGCGCCGGCTGGGAGAGCGTCGAGGGTAAGCGGCGTGGATCCGCGGGGGCGTCCGTTCACGCGGACGGCGACGCCGGAGGGACGGCTCGTCAGCACGAGTTGTCCGGTAGCCGGAGTGGGAGCATCCACAGCGGGAGCATCCGCATCGGGAGCATCCGCATCGGGAGCATCCGGAGCGGGGGGCGTGGGAATGCGACCGGACGGGGCGGGCGACGAGC
>CAKZLV010000352.1 GCA_937127285.1 uncultured Bacteroidota bacterium | reverse complement strand
AGGACGACTGACCCGCCCACGACTGACCCGCCCACGACTGACCCGCTACACCCGACTGCCACGCCCGACCGCTCGCCCCATACCCCGCGCCGGCCTCCACGAACGAGTCCTGAGGGTCCAATACCACGCCTGCGGCCCACATCGGGTCTCCTATCGGGACGAAAGTTGGGGTTCAAGTTGGGTTCGGAAGCAGTTTGGGTTGAGCGGTGATGCACCTTCTGTAAAAGAGTTTCGGATACGCTTATCATGCCAGCCACAGCCCCCTTCTGTTTTCCATGCCGCAGCTCTTCTCTGCTTTCCTCAGCGCTAGCAACTTCACCGTCCCCCGGGTCGACGTTGATCTTCACCCGGGTACGCTCGCCTTCATGATCCTCTGCGGCGCCTTGATCGGCGCCGTCCTCACGGGGATCGTTGCCCTGGCGCGCGAGTCGGAGGATTCGTCGGAGGAGCGCATGCCGGTGGCTGGAACCGCCTCTGGCGCGCACGCTAGCTCCGCCGAGGAACCCGAACCGTTCATCCCGGACGAGGCCCGGCCGAAGGGGAGCCCCTCGGTCAGGGCCCTCTTCCACGACGATGCCTCGGACGAAGCGCCGGACGCCCTGGACGACGCGGACGCCTTCATCCCGCCGCAGTCCGACCGGACGTAGCACGCCGCCCCCGGTCAGACCGGCTATCCGCCGGGGTGATCGCCGTCTTGATCTGTGCGGGGACGGCAGGGCCGGCGGGGGCCCGTCTGGGCCCCAGGCGCCGGATCGCGCAGTGACCGACACGACGCGTCAGGTCGAGGAGCGCCCGTCGCCGCGGTCGACAGCGTCCGCGTCTCCCGATACGGTCTATGTCGCGTCGGGAGACTTCTGGACGGGCACGCTTGAGGCCCAGGTGCGCCAGCGGGCTCTGTTCCGGCAGATGCAGCCGGAGGAGAACGCCGCGTCCCGCTCCGGAAACCGCCCTGGCAACTGCTCGGGCAACAAGGCCGCTTCTTCGGGTGCGAGCAGCAGCGTCTCCATCGGCGGCCTGGTTGTCAACGACACCCGGACGATGATCGGGAGCGACTTCTACGACGTCCTCTACGGCCGCTGGGAGACGCCGAAGGGGGGCCGGCACCGTGACCGGTTCGCGTCCGCGAGCAGTCTCGGCTCAACCTGGACACGCGCGTCGTCGTGGAGGTGGCGGGCGGAAGCGTCGGGGTCGAGATCATGCCCGCTTCGCGCCTCGGGATCAGCGCCGCCTTCGGCACCCGCTGCTCGTTCGACGACGAGCTCGATGGGGCAAGCGTCGGCCGCTACGACGACGGCATCTGGCGGGTGGACGTCGGGATTACCGACTACACGGACTGGCTCTAATCAAGGTCAAATGTCGAGTTTCGAATGTCGGATGATCGCTCCTTCGACACTCGACCCACGAACCTCTGTTGCAAACTGAAACCCGGGATGAATCCGAGGCTGGTTTGAGGGATTGCGGGGGGATGGCGACACTGGGACTGGTTACGAAAGGGGACCCGCCTCCTCCGGCCCGTCCGGGACGCTCCCGTCCCTCGAATCGACGGGTCGGAGGATGGTGGGGGATCCTCGGCCCCGGGGCGGTTGGACGGAGCAGCGGAGCCGAGGTCGAGCGTCGCGTCCCCACGGGCAACCTCAAGACTGCAAACGGTGCCGGCACGCCCGATGCTGCAGCCCGCACCGGACGTACAGCGGGCAGTGGGCGACGAACGAGCGCCGGCGAACGGAATCAAGGTACAGACAGCGGATCGTACCGCGAGCAGATCCGCTCTCTGGAACTTGCTTCCGGGTCTCTTCGCCTTGCGGCGGAGAGCCGGTTGGAATCGGTTCCACTCACCCAGTCGGATCCAACGCCACGCAGTGAGCAACAGGCAAGCACCTCCGGGAGGCGCTCACGCTCGTGAGCGATGGAGACCCGGAGACGCTCGGTAGCGTCTTTGCATTCGCGATCACACTGGATGCTCGCCTCACTCTCATGGATGCTGCCGTGTTCCGGTCGCCAACTCGGAGGCCGGACGTGCATGCACGCTTCCACGCTTTGCCCTCCTTTCAATCAACCGCGCACCACCCAGAAGACAGCTTCTTCGTGCGGCTGCCACCGTCTTTGTCGCCCTCCTCTTCACGGCGGGAATGGCGTTTGGGCAGAGCAACGAACCCACCGTCGACCAGGACGGGTCGTTTAACACGGCGCGCCTGACCGACCGCGGGGGCATCAACGCCTCCTCGGTGGTGCAGCTCGGCTCGTCCAACACCGCCGACGTCGAACTCCTCGGCTCCTTCACCGCCTTCGACCTCCGGCAAGAAGGCAACGGAAACTGGTACGAACTGAAGACGCAGCAATCGGCCAGCCCCACCGTCCGCCGCCAGTGCGGCGATGGAAATACGCTCGTCGAGGTGGGGCAGAACAGCATCCCGCTCGTGGTCATACAGCGAGGGAGACAGACCATGACCATCACGAACGAGTAGGGGCTGTCCGTGCACCGACGCAGGACGCCGGCCGTCCCTGTGCTTTCACCGTACACAGCCATGTCACACCGCGTCCTCGAGCTTCTCGCCATCCTGACAGTCGGAGGTCTGGGTGCTCTGCCGATGGCCCTGACGGCATCCGGGCCGGCGTCTTCCGCGTCGGCGTCTTCCGGGTCGGCGTCGTTCGCCCGGAACGGAAACGGATCGGCGGCGGCCGACGACACCACCGGCGCTGTGATCGACCTGCAGCGGAGCGGCGACCGGATCGACGTTCGCGGCCTCTACGTGAACCGCGACGGGCCGGCGGGCGAGCTGCGCTACAGCCTGAGCGTGGACCGAAGCGGGAGCGGCGGCTCGATGACGTCCCGGCAGTCCGGCACGTTCGAAACCGCTCCGCCGGAAACGGACACGCTCTCGACCGTGACCGTCAACGCGTCGGGCGGAGTCGAGCTGTCGATCATCCTGGAGATCCGCGACGGCGATCGCCTCGTGGATGACAACCGGCGGCAGATGACGGTCGACTGAGCGGCGGAGGGGCCGCCCCGGACGGTTGGCCGCGGTCACCAGGACGGGGCGGGACGGACGCGGCCGCCGATGCGCCGATTGAACGGGTGGGGGAGTGTCCCGCCTGTGCGCTCCTGCACAACGCGCATCGTTCGTTTCCTCGCCGGTTTGCCCCCATCGACCTCCTTTCCCCAACGATCCTTCCGCCTTCGGAACGTCGATTCTTCCCCCTGTTCCCCTCTTTTTTGATCGCCGTCGCCCTGCTCGCCCTCGGATGCGACGACGAAACCCTCGGCCCGAATGCACGCGGCGACATCGAGGAGGAAGTCCGCGATGCGGAGAGCGGTGCCCCGATCGCGGACGCGGGTATCTCCACGGTCCCGCGCCCCCGTCTATCACCCGGCGATCGCGTCCGTGACGGTGCCGACGCGTTCGGCGCGGAAGCCGATGCGGTCGGCGTAGCCGTGGGTGGACATCAGCACGGGGTAGAAGTCGTCGTCCGCGCGGCGGGGCGTGCCGTCGCGTCGGGCAAACACCTCTCCCTGGCGCACGCGACGAAAGTTTTCGCCGACGAACCGGAAACCCGCGCCGCGCTCCTCGCCGGTGACTCGGTACACGGTAGGGGTTGACCGCACGGCGCGTCCATCGATCACGCCTTCCGCCGCCAAGAAGTTGAGGGCAATCCGGTGCGCCATCGTGGCGGCGTCTTCGTCGTCGTGGTAGCCGCATTCAACCGCGACGCCCTCGGTCGACGCCGTCACCCCGCCGCCGAGCCAGCTCATGTCCACCACGCGGTCGAGTCCGGTAGACCGGGCGAGGCGCAGCGACGCAGCGTCGGCCCCGGTGACGATCGCAAACGGGCATCCGCGCGATTCCGTCGAGTGGATGTCCAGGACGGTCGTCCCCTCCACCTCGTGCCGGAGGCGCGCCGCGAGGCGTTCTTCGTGCAACGCGCTGTCGGCCTGCCCGGGCCAGGCCCGGTTCAGGTCGATGTCGCAGTACCGGACGCCGAGCTTGAAGGCGCGCTCGTTGGCGAGGACGAATTTGAGAGGTCGGCGGATGGATAGGTCGGCGGCCTTCAGCCGGTTGAACGCGTGCCAGCCGCAGGTTTCATCGCCATGGACGCAGGCGACGAGGGTATATTCGGGACGTCCGTGGCCAAGCGTTTCAACGTGCATCGGGAGGGGAACCGGGGAAGGACTGCCGAGGGGATGCGGGGATGCGGAAGCCGGATTGCCGAACGGGGGCTGTGCATACGGTTTCGCAGCCCGAATGATGGACGGCGGGAAGGGGCGCCCGGAAGATCCGGAAGATTTCACCGCTCGACGCAGTGCGCGCCGGAAAAGACGTACCGGTCGATGGGCCGGTCGATGAGCCCCGCGCATGCCCGCACGCCCTTTTCGCTTCATCCGTAAGCGCACCCGAGATGCGAAAGCCGCGCCATCGGGGCCTGATTGTTTCAACCGTTGGTGCAGGGCGAACCCACCGCACGGAGCGGTCAAGACTCCGTGAATCCGGCGTACCTTCTTTATCGCAGGATGCGGCGCAGCCTGCCATCGCACGCTCGGTGTCGCCCGCTCTCGGTCTCTGCGCACGGGCGCTCGTGCGCGGCATGCGGGTTCGGTGTCCGGTCCATTCCGGGCTTCCGGAAACCGATCGAGCGGTGCGGATCGAGCCACGCGTGCTTCGGACTGCAACGCCGCGCGGCGCTCGAGCGCGCCGCCGCGGTCTCCGATTGGTTTCGTACCGCTGGATCGTACTCGTTGGATCGTAGTCGTTGGACCGTAGACGAGCGGCGGTCCCGTGCCCCTCGGGGGCTTGCGGTCCGCGTATTGTCCCGTTGCGTCTGCTGGTTGCGTCTGCTGGTTGCGCCCCCTGTTGCATTTTCTGGTTGCGTCCCTGTCGCACGCCCCGTCCCGCCGCCTGCCGGCGGGGCACGTCTGGGCGAAGTGGAGTGGATGGGGAGAGGTCCAACCGGCCGCCCCACCGTGTTCCCGTCCATTCCCGTCTTCCCGTCCTACACCATGTCCAAGAGCTTTCAGAAGGAGAAGCCCCCCTCGCGCATCAACCTGTTTCTCGAACTCGAAAAGGGGGATGCCCAGGAAAAGGTCGAGTTGCCTCTTCGCATGCTCATGCTCGGGGACTACCTCGGGCGTGAGGACGCCACGCCGCTCGACGACCGCGAGGCGATCAACATCACGAGCGACAACTTCAACGCCGTCATGAAGTCGCTCGACCTGCACCTCAACTACACCGTGCCGGATCGTCTTCGGGAGGGCGACGGCGAGATCGAGGTCGATCTCGACATTGAGGACATGGACGACTTCTCGCCGGAGAAGGTGGCCCGGCAGATCCCGGAGCTGACCCGCATGCTGGCGATGCGCAACCTGCTGCAGGATCTCCGCAACCGGGTCGTCAGCACGAGCCAGTTCCGCAAGAAGCTGGAGGAGATCGTCCACGACAAGGAAGCGCTCGGCAGGTTGGCCGCCGAGCTCGACCAGATCGTTCCCCCTGCGGCCGACGCCGAAGACGGTGACGCCGAACGCCCCGACGACCCGGAGACGGAGTAGCACCTTGCCCTCCGGAGTCGGACCCGTCGATCACCGGGCGCTCCGTTCCTCGCCTGCGGCGGTCGGCCTGTGCCGGTCTCCGCGCCGGGCACTGCCTCCGCGCGGGGCACTGCCGTCCGCACCGAGCGCGGGGTGGGCAGCGAGCGCGGGGTCGGGCTGCGACCGCCTCTGTGCTCTGCATATCCGGCCCCCTGATCGGTTCTCCGTGACCGGTTCTCCGTGATCGGTCCCGGCGATCCGTCCTCGCGATCCGTCCCGGCGGTGGACCGGCTTGCCGCCAGGCCCGGCGGTCCGCCCCCCTGTGCGCCGTCTTTTCGGCTCCCGCAACCGTTCGTGTTCGTTCCCAGGTTCATTCATCCCCCGGTTCATTTCTAGGTGAAGCCCCATGGCAGAAGCGAAATCCACGCCCGCCCCCGACGCCGTCGAAGCCGCCGACGGCGAAGCCACCGACGGCCTGCTCGATAGCATCTTCGCGCAGGTCGACGTTCACACGCCGGCGGAGACGGTCGGGATCGACGAGTTTGACGACGAGGTCACCAATGCTGAGAAGGACAAGGGGGCGCTCGTCGCCGCCGCCCTGCGCGTGTTCATCGACGCGGTGGGCGAGCGAGAAGCGCCCGTTGACCGCGTCGACAAGTACCTGCTCGACGACCTCGTCGCCCAGATCGACGAAAAGATCAGCCAGCAGCTCGACGCCGTCCTGCACCACGACCGGTTTCAGGAACTGGAGTCGTCGTGGCGCGGGCTGAAGTTCGTGGTCGACCGCACCGACTTCCGCCAGAACGTGCGGATCGAGATGCTGAACGCGTCGAAGGACGACCTGCGCGAGTCGTTCGAAGACGTCCCCGAGCTCATCCAGTCCGCCCTCTACAAGCGCGTCTACACCGGCGCCTACGACCAGCCGGGAGCCGATCCGTACAGCGCGATGGTATCGAACTACGAGTTCGAGAACACGCCGCAGGACATGGCGCTCCTGCAGAGCGTCTCGAAGGTGGCCTCCTCCTCGCACTGCCCGTTCCTCGGATCCGTCGGTCCCGCGTTCTTCGGGAAAGAGTCGGTCGAGGACTGGAAGAAAATCCCGGATCTGGCCGCCCACCTCAGCACGATCGACTACGCGAAGTGGAACGCCTTCCGCGAGACGGAGGACTCCCGCTACGTCGGGCTGACCTTCCCCCGCTTTATGGCGCGGCTGCCGTACGGGCCGGAGACCGTCCCGGTCAAGAGTTTCGGCTACGAGGAAGCGGTCACGGGCGAGGACCACAGCAAGTACCTCTGGAGCAGCGCCGCCTTCCCGATGGCCGCCAACATGGTGGAAGCCTACATCCGCGACGGATGGACCGTGCAGATTCGGGGTCCGCAGTCGGGCGGCAAGGTCGAGGACCTACCCGTGCACCTCTACGACGTCGGCCGGGGGAAGCAGATGAAGATCCCGACGGAGGTGCCGATCAGCGAAACGCTGGAGTTTGAGGCGGCCAACCTCGGGTTCATCCCGCTGAGCATCTATGAGGGGCGCGATTTTGCGTGTTTCTTCTCGTCCAACTCCGCCCAAAAACCAACCGAGTACGACGACCCGCAGGCCACGGCCAACAGCCGGATCAACGCGCGCCTGCCCTACATCTTCCTGGCGTCGCGCATCGCGCACTACCTCAAGGTGCTGCAGCGCGAGAACATTGGCGCCACCAAAGACGCCGGCACGATCGAAACCGAACTGAACCGGTGGATGAGCACGCTCATCACAAAGATGCCGAACCCCACCGAGGACTTGATCGCCAAGTACCCGCTCCGCGACGGGCAAATCTCCGTCGAGGACGTGGCGTCGAACCCGGGCTTTTACCGGGTGTCGATGATGGTCATGCCGCATTTCCAGATCGAGGGCATGGACATCAACCTGTCGCTGGTCGGCAAGATGCCGAAGGCGGAGTAGCCCGCCGGCGGCCCCGTCGTCGGCGGCGCCGGTCCGGCCGGGCCGTCGACCGCGAAGGGGCTGATCGTGCAGCGGCCGCTCGTTCGGGCGGCGGCCTGCTGCAGCCCGCAGTTCCCCGCAGCATGCCCGCAGACGTTCTCCCGTTGCGACCTTCCCTCCCACACCCATCCACGAGAGGTATCCAACCATGGCATTAGAATGTGCACTCAAGTACTCGGACGGCATCCAGGGCGCCAACCTGAAAGGCGGGCGCGAAGGCACCACGCAGGTCGTCCAGGTCAACCACCGCGTCGACATCCCGACCGACACCCAGCGGGGCATCCCGATGAGTGAGCGGCGGCACGGCACGATGAACCTCGTCCTGGAGGCCGACACGGCGATTCCGTCGCTCTACCAGGCCGCCTGCACCGGGCAGGTGCTGGAGGAATTCGAGCTGATGTGGTACCGCATCACCGACGAGGGCATGCAAGAGCACTACTTTTCGCACGTGCTCAGCGACGTGCGCGTCTCGGCCGTCGAGATGGTTCTGCCGGACACACAGAATCCCGAGTTCGACGAAACCGGGCACCGCGTCGGCCTCGAACTTAACTACGAGAAGATCCTCTGGAAGCACATGGAGGGCTTCGAGTTCGAAGACGCCTGGACGATGGAGCCGGCCTAACCGAGCCGGCCTAACCGAGCCGGGCTCCCCCGGCGCCTTTTCCTTCCGGTCGCTGCCGCCGGTCGTCGCCTCGTGGCTCGACGGCCGGCGGCGGTGCCCCGGAAGCGGGGAGCTGCCCACCGAATCGCCTCGTACCGAGGTCGTCTTGCCCCGTACCGAGCCGTCCGGCCCCGTACCGGGGCCGTCTTGCCCTCACGCCCGGGCAGCCCCGACGTCTCTCGGTTCCTCCGTCCCCCGCCCCGACCTTTTCCGATCTTTTCCCCGATCCTCTTATGGACGCCGGACTCTTCGACGTACTGAGCGGGTCTTTTGCCGACGGCCGGTCTCTGGAGTCGGTCCCTCGCTCTGAGCACCGCGTCACGAGCATCGTTACCCATCTCAACCACCTGCTCAGCACGCGGCAGGGCACCCTCGCGCACCTGCCCGACTACGGGCTGCCGGACATCTCGGAGATCTATCGCGACATGCCGGACTCCATCGTCGATCTGCAGCGCGCGATCAAACAGACTGTTGAGCGCTACGAGCCGCGCCTGCAGCGCGTCCACGTGACGTACCACGAAACCGATCGGCTCAACATGCGGCTCGTGTTTCTCCTCGGTGGCGAACTCTCCGACCGGCGCCGGGTCGAGTTTCGGACGGTCTTCTCCTCCCACGAACCCGTGCGCGTCCAACCCTCGACCTGACCGGCCTGAACGGCCGCCGGCCCTCGTCCGGCCCCCGTCACCGGCCCCCGTCACCGGCCCCCGTCCCTTGCTCATACACCGGTTCTTTCCACCGGACCGTCCCCGCCGATATGATCGAGCACTACTTCGAAGACGAAATGCGGTACCTGCAGGAGGCCGGCAAGGCCTTCGCGGAGATCCACCCGGATCGGGCCCGCTATCTGAACGCAGACAGCCTGACCGACCGGGATCCGCACGTCGAGCGTCTCTTCGAGGGGGTAGCCTTCCTCACCGCTCGCGTCCGCGAGCAGCTCGACGACGACCTCCCCCAGTACTCCGAGGGCCTGCTGCGACTGCTCTACCCGCACCTGGTGCGACGCATCCCGGCGGCCTCCATCCTTCAGTTCACTCCGCGGCCGGGGATGGTCCAGGAAACCGTGTCCCTGCCGGCGGGCACGGAGGTGCGGTCGCGCCCGGTGGGAGACGAACACACCCCCTGCCGCTTCATCACCACCACCGACGTCGCCCTCCAGCCCGTCTCCCTCGATGCCGCTCGGCTGGAATGGCCCGGCCCTCGCACCTCCACCGCCGTCCTTACTTTTTCGGTAGACCGAACGGCCGACCCGGCCGACCTCGATCTCTCGTCGCTCCGCCTCTTCTTCTACGCCGACCCCTCCGACGCCAGCCGGATGCATCGCTTCTTTACCCGCTGCGTCTCGGGTCTGACAGTCTCCGCCGGCGGGCAGACGGTGCAGCGGACCGGGCAGCAGTGGGTGACACCGGCCGGGCTGCGCCCGGAGGAGAGCCTCCTGCCGGTCGCGCCGCAGACGATGAGCGGGTACCGGCTGCTGCAGGAATACTTTTGCTACCGCCCCAAATTCTGGTTCGTCGACCTCCACGGGCTCGACGCGGTGTCGGCAATGCCCGAGGCCGCGTCGTTGACCGTACGCGTTCACTTCACCGAAGCCTACCCCGAGAAGTGGGCGTTCGACCAGGACAACCTGCGCCTCTACTGCACCCCGATCGTCAACCTGTTCACGACGGACGCCGAGCCGGTTCGCGTCACGCACCGGGCCGCCGAGTACCGCGTGATCGCCGACGCGAAGCGGCCGGAGAGCGTATCGGTGTACGACATCCGCCGGGTCGTCGGCACGCCTTCCGGAACCGGCCGGCACCGGGCCTACGCCCCGTTCTTCTCCTTCCCCGACGGCAGCGACCGCCAGGGTCCCGTGTTCTCCGAAACCGCCCGGGTGGGTGCGCGCGGAACCGTCGAGACCTACGTGTCCGTCGGCGCGTGGGGGGCCGGCGTGGAGGCCCTGCAGGAAGAGACGCTCACCCCGGAGGTTCGCTGCACGAACGGGCCCCTCCCGCGCGAGGCGCTGCGCGAGGGCGACATCACCCAGCCCGGCCCCGGCTTTGCCAACGTCGCCTCGTTTCGAAACCTCACGCAGCCCTCCCGAGAGCTGCTGCCTCCGCTCGACCGCCACCCCGACCTGTACTGGATGCTGCTCTCTCACCTCGCCCTAAACCGCACGTCCGTTCTTTCGCGCGAGGCGCTGCGCCACACGCTCCGCCTCTACGACTGGGCCGACACCCCCGCCACCCGGCGCCGCATCGACGGCCTTCGCCGTGTCGACTGGGAGCCGACCGAAGCCCTCGACCGCGGTAGCATCCGGCGCGGCGTTCAGGTTCGCGTCGAGGTCGACGACGATCACTTTGCCGACGACGGCGACCTCGCTCTGTTCGGCCTCGTGCTGAGCCGCTTCCTGTCGATGTACGCCACCCTCAATACGTTCGTACAGCTCACCCTCACCACGCACCCGTCCGACCGAACTCTGTCCTGGAACCCGCTCGACGGACGCGTCCCCCCTCTGTGATCGATCCCGTGACGGATGCTATGGCCCCCCTCACACCCCGCCCTTCAACCCAACCTGCGACGGGCTCCACGCCGGGCCCAGCGGCCGGTGGCGACCCGGCGCGGACGCCCTCGCCATCCGCGCCGCCGGTTCTTCGCGCCCTGCTGGAGGACGGCCACCGGTTCGACTTCTTCCAGGCCGTCTGGCTGCTGGAACAGCACCTCGACCGCCCCGGCGCGCCGGATCTCTTCCGCCGGTCGCCGCGGCGGCAGGCCGCGCCGCGCATCCGCATCCGCCCGGCGTCGTCCTCAGCCTTCCCCGCCGCCGACGTCCGCCGCGTCGACCTGCAGGACGTCCCCGGCCGGGGGCCGACCGCCGAGGTCGAGGTCACGTTCATGGGCCTCTACGGCGTCAACGCCCCGCTTCCGTCCTACTTCGTCGAGCGCATTGTGCGAACGCCGGAGGAAGGAGCCGTCCTGCGGGACTTCCTCGACCTGCTCAACCATCGCATCTACACGCTCTTCTACCGCGGCTGGAAGAAATTCCGCCCCCTGCGGGCCCGTGCCGGGCGAGGGGCCGAGACCGACGCGGTTCCCGGCTCCTCTCCCTCGCATCGGCACCGGTTCGACCGGCTGGCCGGGCTTCCGGACGGCGGCCCCCGCCCCGAGCCCCGCACGCACCGCCACAGCCTCGCCTTCGCGGGGCGGCTCGCCGCCCACGTCCGCAACCGGGAGGGGCTCGAGGGGCTTCTGCGGGCGGTGCTCGACGTGCCGGTGCGGATTTGCGAAAATGTGGGTCGCTGGGTCCCGCTTCCCTCTCGCCCAACCCTGGGGCGGAGCACCCGGCGGCCGGTACAGGTGGGCCGCCACGGCGTCGTGGGCGAGCGCCTCTTCGACGTAGCCGGCAAGTTTCGCATCGTGCTCGGCCCGCTCGACCTCGCCACGTACCGGTCCCTGCGGCCCGGCGGCACCGGCGCGCGCACGCTTCAATCCGTGGTCACGCTCTACCTCCTCGACGCGCTCGACTACGACGTCGACCTGCGCCTCGACCCGTCCGACCTCGCCCCGGCCGCCCTCGGCGACGACCGGTCTCGCGTCGGCTCGACGGCGCGGCTGGGGCGCCCCCCCGACCGCGTCGCGTCGGAGATCGTCGCGTACTGATGCCGCCCCGTCGGTTTGCGCCGCCGGATTCCTTCGTTTCCTTTCGGCCGCTTCTCTGCCCCCATGATTGCCCACGACCTCAAAAAGCTACTTGCGAAGCTGAACGATCACTGCACGCGCGCCCTGGAGGCGGCGGCCGGCTTCTGCACCTCGCGGATGCATTACGAGGTGACGCTCGACCATCTCTTGCTGAAGCTGATGGAAGACGGCGCCGGCGACCTCCCCCGCATTGTACGTCGCTTCGACGTCGACGACGGGGCGCTGTGGCAGGCCCTGCTCGTGCGCCTCGACGGGCTTCGGGCCGGCAACACCGGGCGCCCGTCCTTCTCGCCGCACCTGCTGGAGATCGTCGAGGCCGCCCTCGTGCTGGGGTCGGTTCACCACGACGCGGCGCAGGTTCGATCCGGCTTTCTGCTGGAAGCCCTGCGCGAGCACCCCACCCTCTGCACCGGCGCGATGGCCGAAGCGCTGGACCCGGTCGATCCCGCCGTTTTGCGCCGCCACTTCTCCGACGTCGTGGCCGGATCCGTCGAGGACCGGCCGTCGGGCGTCGGGCCCGGGCGCCGCGCCGCCGAGCGGGCGGCCGCGCCCGGCGAGGACGGAGCCACCGCGCTGGAGCAGTACACCGAAAACCTGACGCAGCAGGCCCGCGCCGGCGCGATCGACCCGATCTATGCGCGGGACGCCGAGATCCGCCAGATCATCGACGTCTTGAGCCGGCGCCGCAAAAACAACCCGATTCTCGTCGGGGAGGCCGGCGTGGGCAAGACGGCCGTCGTGGAGGGGCTTGCCCGGCGGATCGCCGCCGGGGACGTGCCGCGAAGCCTCGCCGAGGTGGAGATCTGCACCCTCGACCTCGGCCTCCTGCAGGCGGGCGCCGGCGTGAAGGGCGAGTTCGAGAGCCGCCTCAAGGCCGTCATCCAGGAGGTTCGCGAGGCCGCCCGCCCGACCATCCTCTTCATCGACGAAGCCCACACGCTCATCGGGGCCGGCGGACAGGCCGGGACGAGCGACGCCGCCAACCTGCTCAAGCCTGCCCTTGCGCGCGGCGAGCTGCGCACGGTGGCGGCCACCACCTGGGGCGAATACAAGAAATATATCGAAAAGGACCCCGCCCTCGAGCGCCGTTTTCAGCGGGTCTCGATCGACGAGCCCTCCGCCGAGATGGCCACGGTGATGCTTCGGGGCATCAAAGGGACGTACGAGGACCATCACGACGTGCATATCACCGCCGAGGCCGCCGGCGCCGCCGCCGAACTGGCCGACCGCTTCGTGGCCGGGCGGCAGCTGCCCGACAAGGCCGTCGACGTGCTCGACACCGCCGCCGCCCGCGTCCGCATGTCGCAGGACGCCCGCCCCGCCGAACTCGACCTTCTGCAGCGCCAGCTCGACCACCTGTCGCTCACCCTCAACGCGTTCGAACGCGACGTCGCCACCGGCCTGCAGATCGACGGCAGCCAGCTCGACGTGCTGCGCGCCGACATCGTGCGGACCGAGGCGGCGGTGGCCGACCTCGAGGCCCGCTGGCAGGACGAGCGGACGATCGTCGGCGAGATCGAACGCGTCCGCCGACGCCTCGTCGCCCCGCCCTCCTCCGCCGGCGACGGCGCTCCGACCGATCCGGACGCGCCGGACCGCGCGACGGGCGAGGCCGGCCACGAGGCGGAACCGGAGGCCGGCCACGACGCGGAGCCGGCGCCGGCAGACGCGTCGGTTGCGGCGCTCCGCGAGCGCCTCGACGGTCTCGGCACCGAATTGAGCGAGCTCCGGGGCGACGCCTCCCCGCTCGTGCATGCCGAGGTCGACGAGAGTGCGGTTGCCCGCATCGTGTCCGACTGGACCGGCATTCCCCTCGGCAAGATGCTGCGCGACGAGGCCGAAACCCTCCTCGCCCTGGAAGACCGCCTGCACGCCGCCATTCGCGGGCAGGACGAAGCCCTCGGCGAAATTGCCGACGCGATCCGCGCCTCGAAGGCCGGCCTCGGCAATCCCGACGCCCCGATCGCCGTCTTCCTGCTCGTCGGCCCCAGCGGCGTGGGCAAAACGGAGACGGCCCGGCAGCTGGCCCGCCTGCTCTTCGGAGGCGAGCGGTTCCTGACGACCATCAACATGAGCGAGTACCAGGAGAGCCACACCGTCGCCCAGCTGAAGGGCGCGCCTCCGGGCTACGTCGGCTACGGCGAGGGCGGGATTCTCACCGAGGCCGTGCGGCGACGCCCCTACTCCGTCGTGCTCCTCGACGAAGTGGAGAAGGCGCACCCGGACGTCATGGAGCTCTTCTACCAGGTCTTCGACCGCGGCTTCATGCGGGACGGCGAGGGGCGGGAGGTGCGCTTCGCGAACACCGTGATCTTGATGACCTCCAACATCGGCTCGGAGATCTTCCTGGAGGTGTGCACCGAAGACGAGCGCCCGACGCCCGACCAGCTCCGCGAGGTCCTCCATCGGCGCCTCGTCAACCAGTTCCAGGCCGCGCTGCTGGCCCGCATGAAGGTGGTGCCCTACTACCCGCTCCGCAAGAACGCCATGATGCAGATCACCCGGCTGAAGCTCGGTGCGATCGGCCGGCGCCTGGCCGCCGCGCACGAGATGACGTTCGACCACGCCGCCGACGTCGTCGAACGCATCGCCGAACGCTGTACGCAGATCGACGCCGGAGCGCGCAACATCGACTTCATCCTCGAACGCACGGTCCTGCCCCGCGCCTCGCGGGCGCTGCTCGGCCACCTGGCCGACGAAACCATGCCCGACCGCCTCGTTCTGGGCCTCGACGACGACGGCGCGTTCACCTTCTCGTTCGACGACGCCGCGGTGCCGGAGACGACCGAACCGGACGCGGTCTCCCCCGAAGAGGTCGCCGACCCGGCGCAGAGGGCGGATCCGGAAGACGGATAGGCCGAAGGGTTATTGGGTACTGGGTACTGGGTATTGGGTACTGGGCACTGGGTATTGGGTACTGGGTGCTGGGTATTGGGATGCCGACGGCTCCGATCGCGCCCTCCATCCTCCAATTCTCCAATCCCCCCGTCATCCCACCCTCCGCGCTCCCCACCCTCTCCCACTCGACACTCGAAATTCGACACTGCCATGGATTTTGCCGCTAACGTCGCGCACCATCGGTTCGAGATCTCCACGCTGAGTCCGGATA
>CAKZLV010000351.1 GCA_937127285.1 uncultured Bacteroidota bacterium | reverse complement strand
ACTTTCCCCTCTTCCATGGGGATGACCTGAAGACTTCCCGTGTCGGGGTGAATTTGAATCAGACGGTTGCGCGCCCACTGATAGGCATCGTCGTGGTTGTCCACCCAGAGCAGCACATAGACGTTGCCGGTTTTTGGCTTCATGACAATGCCCCGGTAGGCATCGTCGATTCGAACCGATCGGAGTTTCGGGTCGCGCGCCGCCTCGATCTTCTCGTAGTTGATGCTGGAAGATCGCGGATTGGAGCGAAACTTGGTCATAAACCGGCGAACCTTCCCCTGTTTGCTCTTCGGAACCTGGGAGAAGGCATCCAGAAACTCGTCCGAAATAGCGACTTTGACGTCAGGCATCGATGGAAGGTCGCGAATGCGACAGAGAACTCAGATGTGCGAACAAAACTGGGGCTGAAAGCCGTCATCCATCCCGAAGCGCGCGGAGGACCGGACCGGGCTCCTGCGTCACTTCATCCGAGGAGAAGACCGTCCATCCCTTGTCTTCGAACGCTTCTCGATTGCTTTTCTGATTGGACGCGAGGACGGCCACCTGGGACTCCTCCCAACCCAGTTCGGCCGTGGCGACGATCTCCCCGTCCCTCATGAGTTCATACGGGACGGAGGGTGCCGGTGCCGTTTCTTCGTATAGGTAATCGAGCAGTGGGCCGACTTCCTCGATCGCAAATTCTCGTGCCTCCTCCCATTCCTCCTCGTCAAAGCTTTTGCCGGCAGGCAGCGGCTCATTGGGCGCCGGCGCCGTGCGGGTCCCTAGAAGCTCGTCATAGCCCTTAAAGGCTTCTGCCTCCGACGAGACAGGGTAGCATTCCGGAACGAACTGGAGGAGGTTGTACAGACGCAAGAACCCATTCCAGCTCGCTTCGAAGCGATCGGCTTGCTGACCGTTGTCGGTGGCAAGGTGCAATCCGACGATCGTACTGCCTCCTGCCTGATTGATCCCGTTCTGGAGCGACTGAACGGCCTCCGGCGTCGTCACCCCCCACACGGTGACGGGATCATCACTCAGTTGAGCAGGACGTTCTTCAAGTCCTCGGAGCGGGGTGTCTTCTGCTTGCTCAGCCAGCCGGTCTGCGAGCGGGTCCGGGAGGTTCTCGCGGGCTGCGTTTGTCCACGGTTTGCTTCTTGGCGATCAAGAGAGCCTGCACGAAGGCAAGACGCCGGTACGTGGCGATATCTTGCGTTTCCAACAGCCAGATCAGCCAGCGAAAGCTCCCTGCTCCCATCAGCGTCTGTACCTCTTGAAATTTCGACTCTCCCATCTGGGTGAGAAGCCCTTTGCCCGTCGAGCCAAGTGACTGAAGATAGTTCCGCGAGATGCCCGGGGCCTGGGTGACGTAGCGCCAGGTCAGCGACCAGACGTGATACTGGTCGCTCACGCAGAGCGCGCGCCGCTGGGCAAGATCCTTCCCGATTCGATTGCGGTGATACTGCAGTCCGTCGAGGAAGACCGCAATGGGCTTCATCTCCGAGTCCAGGGGGTGCAGAACAAAGTCGATTGAGACGCGGCGGGGGACGCCGTCCGCCTGGCCCACCGTAACCTGCGGCTCGATGTCGTACCGGTCGTCTCCGATCTTCAACGTATAGCCGTGGCGGCCTCGAACGGTTGCTTTCTCGACGTGGGATCCGCTTTTCTCAAGGTCGCGGAGCCGCTGGATGAACCGAGCCTCCAGCTCGCTTTCAAGAGCCCCCTCCAGCGGAATCTGATCGACGCTATCGATCTCGATGAGCCGGTCCCGATGGCTCAGGATCTCCTCCAGCAGCTCTTGAGCACTGGACCGGGAGGTGTGCGGCATATCGTAGTGGTTTCGGTAGGCGTAGAGGCACCGGTAGCACCCGTCCCGGTCCTCCTCCTCGATGCAGGGACACGTGGAGACGACGTCAAGTGCCTCCTGCAGAATCTGCATGAGCACGTCTTTGTCCCGGAGCATGTCAGCGAGATAACCGGTCCCTCCCGGTACGGAGTCATAGAGGATCAGGTATCGCCGGCGCGCCGTCTTCTGATCTCCGGGTCCTTCCTGGATGGCAGTCTTCAGGTGGTCGACCGACCCTTCGTAGTGCTCTTCAAGCCCCAACTCCATGGCTGCTTTAAACGACTCGACCTTCTCCGGGGTGACCGACATCGTCGACTCGGGCAGGAGGATGCGAACGGCCTCGGACGTGATTTGCCGGTACAGGAAGAGCGTCTCTGGAGTCCGCTCTGCTCCCTTCTCCTGTCGCGTCGAGCAGGACCGGGTATGGTTGATCTCCTCGTCCCTGACTGCGACGCGACCGCAGGACGGACACGTCCGGAACCCCTCCCCTTTGATCTCTTGTCCGCCGACTTCCATCACCGGCTGCCCGGACGGCCGGCCGAAGTTGATCTCACGAAACGTCGCCTCCTGAACGTACTCAAATCCGAAGGGCGTCTCGTCGCTATCAATCCGGTACGCGGCCTCTGTGTCACTCGGGTCGAAGTCGGCCAAAAAGGCCATTTCGTAAAACTCGCGCTTCCGGAGATCACTGGAGTCGTCGATGCGGCTCTTGCTATCCTGGGTAGTTGCCCGCACTTCCTCCTGGCTCACCAGGAGCCGCTCCTGCCCTTGATCGCTCCAGCTGGGGCTTCCGCACTGCGGACAGGCATGACGGCCCGTGTCTTCCGATTCAATGCGACGCATGTGCGAACAGCGGTCGCACAGCCTCCACCGCTCCATCGTGTCTTCGCCGGAGAGGTCGATCTGGTCGACGACGACCTTCCGCCCATTTGCATAGAAAGTGCTCCCGGGAGCCAGTTCCCGAAGAGCCTGGGGAGCGGGCCGGACGAACTCCTCGTCCCACACCTCTTGTCCCCCCTCATCCGCCTTCCGGTAGAGAATGGACCGGAGGGTGACGCCGGACTCCGGGAAGGCATAGTTCGGCAGCAGGCCGGCATCGGTGAAGAAATTGTAGGTGTTTTTGGCCCCGATTTCCTGATAGATGTTTTGAAGAGCCGTCTTCTCCCGACGCATCTCTTCAATCTCTTGCTCTCTCGCTTTCGCGGCCGGCCCGTCCTCCAGTTTCTTGATCTCTCGGTAGAGGCGACGGCTCCGACGATGAAGGTCCTTCCGCCGCTTCTTGATCTCGGCCAGGCGCTGCATCACCCGGTTCTCAATCCCGTCGTTCTTGTCCAGTGCGCGGCGAAGGGCGTCGGCGCGCTCCTCGTCCAGCACGTCCCCGAAGAGGTCCGTGAAGCCTTCGAAGAGATCTTCGTGCCGCTTCTCCACAAACGACAGCCACGTGTGCGGAAAGATGTCCTCGTCGCCGAGACCCCGAAGAACGCGGCTGAGGGAGGATGGAACCGCCTCCTCCGAAATCCCGGACGCAATCCACCGATCGAACGTGTAGGCGACAAACTGGCGAACCAGAACCTCGACGGCTCCGAGGAAGACACCGGGCGGTTCGACATCGCCCGCGATCATCTGGGTCGGGTCCTCGAAGAAATACAGGTCGTGGGGCTGGCCGTTGGCCACGGTGATGTCGATGGCATTTCCCGAGCGTCGCCCGCCTCGACCGATGCGCTGAACGAAGCTTGCCGTGTTGGGGGGAACCGAGCACAGAATCACGCTGGATAGCTGCCCGACATCCACACCCAGTTCGAGCGTCGGGGTGCAGGAAAGAAGATTCGGCTCCCAGGGCTGATCTCCGCCCTTGAAGGATCGCTCGATCGACTCACGCTCATCGCGGCTCAGCAGTCCGGTGTGCTCCCGTGCCACGATGCGCTCCAGGTCTCCCTCGCTGTAAAGCTGGCGGTAGTATTCCTGCGTCTGTCCGGTGCGCGTCACGTACGAGCCGTTGCACTGGTACCTTAGGCAGGGCGCTTCCTCCCAATCGGCCTCCACGGAGCGGGCCGTCGAAACGGTATGGCCGCATTCGTCGCACGTCCGCTGAACGACTGCCGTGTCGACACGAAGGGCCGACGGCTGAAGGCCCCATATCCGGTTTCCGTTCTGTGTCTGCCGGCGAGTAAGCGTTCCCGTTCGTTCGAGGACCGGGAGCGTCTCGTCATATAGGTGACCCAGCGCACCCGGTAGGAGAGGATCTCTGTGGCCGAAGCACCGCAGTGCCCAGTCCTCAAGCCAGCTCTTGCCCGTGGTTGCACGTCCCCCTCGGATCGGATCAAATCGTTTGGTGCTTCGCGCGGAGAGGAAAGCCGGGAGTCGAGATTGAGAACCGAACCACGGAAGATGGGGGCGCCGGTTGAGGACGTAGTAATTTCCGCCGCGTTCAATGTACGTGTCGAGCTCAGAATTGTAGATCCCGCCCTGGTTTTTGAGATGCTGCCCGATGCCCCGGACGAAGCGCCGGACTTCCCTCTCGGTTACCTCCGTTAGATTTCCGACCTCGTTTCGCAGAACCGGAAGGAGTTCATCGGTGGCCGCATCGACGCGATCGCTACTCAGGACGGCGACGGACGACCCTGTCTTTTCGAGGGTGCGCCCGATCCGGGCCCGAAAGCCGAATTCGCTCCACGTCTCCCACTGTAGGCGCCGGGCCACGAGGTCGGGA
>CAKZLV010000350.1 GCA_937127285.1 uncultured Bacteroidota bacterium | reverse complement strand
GAGCCGCCCGGAAGAACGGCAGCGAGCCGAGTCGAAAACCGGCAGGGCGGATCGAGTTGTCCCCGAATCGGCAAGAGAAAACGAACAGCACCCCCCGAGATCGGCGTGACCGAGATCGGGCTGTCCGTACCCGGACCGACATCCAATTTGAATCAATTGAATGGGAACGATAACCACTCTCTGCGGAAACGTCAAGATGCACGAGGGCAGATCTCGACCGGGGCCGGAGTGCCCGGCATCGCACGGCTCTGCGAGACCCACCGCTTCTCAGGATGGAAGCGCGAGGCCACGGGGGGCAGGAAGTGCGCCGGTCGGGCGGGCGCGAGAAGAATCAGAGCGAAACCGGCCGAGCGCTGCCAGCGTTGTGCTCTGATACATACGTCCGACCTACCCGACATGCGGAAACGGACGTGCGGAATTGGGCCGATGCGGGCAGGCCGTGCGCAGGCGGGCCGGGCAAGCGCGCCGGCACCCCGGTTCGGTTTGTCGGGGCGGAACGCCGCGCGAGGAGCAGGAGGGGCGAACCGGCGCCACACAAGTCCGGCTCCGGCTTCGCCGACCCGTTCGGGGCCGCCCGCCGTCGGCGCGAACAGTCTTTTTCAATCTGACCCCTGGTTTCTCTCTATGGTCACGATTGACATCACCGACTTTCAGTCTGGCGTTCACGACGTCGAGCTTCACCCCGACGCCGAAGACGCCGACCTCGACCCGTCGACGTTTCGCGACCTCCACGTCGAAGCGGAACTGCACTGTCGCCGCGACCGCATTCTTGCCCACCTGAACGTGGCGGCGACGGCAACGCTGACGTGCGACCGCACGCTGAACCCCTACGACGAGTCGCTTGAAGGAACCTACAGCGTCCTCTTCGGCCCGGCGTCGATGGTGGGCCGAGAAGGAGACCGGTTCGATGAAGTGCGAGCGCTCGACCCGACCGATCGAGAGATCGACGTGACCGACATCGTACGCGACACCCTCTTGCTTGCGGTGCCGCAGCGCACGATTGCGCCCGGGGCGGAGGACGAAGACCTCACCACGACGTTCGGGGAGCCGGACGACGCCGAGGCGGGCTCTCAAGACGACATCGACCCGCGGTGGAGCAAGTTGAAGGAGCTGAAAAACGGCAGTGACTGACCCCCGGAGCGGTACAGGCGAAGCGCCTCGGCGGGGATGAAGGAAGAGATAAAGGGAGGGATGAAGAGGGGGGCGTGAGCGGATACCTCTCGCGGTGCGGTCGATCATTCGCAAAGGAGACGGATCGGGTCGGTCGGCGGCCGCGCGCTTCGGTTCGTTGCGTCCTTCTGTTAATTACCGGCAAAACCGGACCCGCGCCGGCCCCCATGCAATCTGCGTGGCGAACACCGGAGTCCCGTCGGGCATCAAATACGCTTGCGCTCGAAGTTCGGGCGTCTGTGCAACCGAGTCGCCGGCGGCTCGGCTTTTTCCCTGTTTCGACATCGACGCGCGTCCTTTCCGCAGAGGTACCTGCCATGGCTGTTCCGAAGAGAAAACATTCCAAGTCGCGGACGCGAAAGCGCCGTTCGACCTACTACAACGAACTGGAGCCCCCGCAGCTGATGGATTGCCACAACTGCGGCAATCCGAAGGTGATGCACCACGTCTGCAAGTACTGCGGCCACTACCGCGGCCGAAAGGTGATGGAGCCGGAAGAGGACATGATGCTGTAGCCGCACTCAATGTGGAGCCGCACGGATTTGTAGCTGCACCCGGTTGGCAACTGCGCCTGCATCGGTGACCGCACCTGCATCAGCGGCCGCATCTGCACCGCAGGTCGGACCGGGCGGCCGCCGCGCGCCCGACCGTCCGACATTCCCCGTCTGGCCCGGGGGCAGCAACTCGATACCCCCCGATTGAGCCGACCGCCCGACGCACCGGCGTCTCCCGGACGTGCCTCGCTCGGAGGATCCGATTCCTGCACGTTCCCCGCTGCCGTCCTGGCAGCGCGGAGAACGTGCATTTCTTTGTCGGCTCTTCGTACCTTGGCGAGGACGGTTCGCAGAGATTGTCGGGCGAAGATCCTACGTTTGCATCGCTCCCCGGTCTCGGAATGACTCGCCGCCTCGCGCTGGACCATCGGTGCACGAAAGATGCATGAAGCAGGGGAGGACGGAGCCGGGAGATGAGGGCGGGCTGCTGGTTGTGCCCCGAACCGTCCCGAAACTGGAATCGGGCGCCGGGAGCGTCTCGACATCCCAGTGCGCTGCCGGCGGTCGGGCAGTGCAACGATCCGAAGTCTTTTTGGCAGACAGTCG
>CAKZLV010000349.1 GCA_937127285.1 uncultured Bacteroidota bacterium | reverse complement strand
TCCCTTCATCAAAGACTCCGTTCTCAACTATGATGTCTTCGACGCCTGGGGGACCGGCATCGATCTCGGCTGGGTGATCTACATCCCCGTCGTGGTCTTTATCATGAGCGCCGTCTCCAATGCCGTCAACCTGACGGACGGCCTGGACGGGCTCTCCACCGGGGTGACGGCTTTCGTGTCGCTCGGCCTCGTGGCGCTGGCGTACGTGTCGGGCAACACGCAGTTGGCTACGTTCCTGAACGTCATGTACCTGCCCGGGACGGGCGAGCTGGCGGTGTTCGGTGCGGCAATGGCTGCCTCCTGCTTCGGGTTCTTGTGGTACAACGGCTACCCGGCCACGGTCTTTATGGGCGACACCGGCGCCCTCGCCCTCGGCGCGGCCGTGGGCAGCATGACGCTCATGATCCGCAAGGAGCTGCTCCTGCCTCTCCTCGGCATCGTGTACTTCGCCGAAGCCCTCAGCGTCATCATCCAGACCGGGTACTTCAAGTACTCGCGCCGCCAAACCGGCACCGGTCGGCGCGTCTTTCGGATGGCGCCGTTGCATCATCACTTCGAGGCGCGCGGTACGCACGAGGCGAAAATCGTCACCCGGTTCTGGATCGTTACCGCCCTGACCGTCATTGCCGCCCTGCTGTCGCTGCGCATTCGCTGACGATTCGCCCCCTGACGATTCGCCCCCATCTTCCCGACGCCTCCGGTTTTGAACCGCCGCTCTCTCATGACCCCTTCCGACCTTCAGCACAAGGCCGCAACCGTCGTTGGCGGCGCCCGCAGCGGGCGGGCCGTGGCGCAGCTGCTGGCCGACGCCGGGGCGGAGGTCTTCCTGACCGAGCAGGGACCGCCGACGGAGGGGCTGCCGGCGCGCCTCGACGAGGCCGGCATCGCTCATGAGTTCGGCGGCCACACCCGCCGTGCGCTCGACGCCGACCTCGTCGTCCTCAGCCCAGGGGTTCCCACGCAGTCGACCATCGTTCAGCAGGCCCGTCGCACCAACCTCCCGATCTACTCCGAAATCGAAACCGCTTCCTGGTTCTGCGCCGCGCCCATCGTCGCGATCACCGGCACGAACGGCAAGACGACCACGACCAGCCTCACCGGTCACCTCGTGCGCCGCGGCCTGCAGGACGTGCCCGGCCGGCGCGTGATCGTGGCCGGAAACATCGGCTATCCGTTCTCCGACTACGTCCGGGACGCACGCCCCGAGGACGTCGTCGTGCTGGAGGTGTCCAGCTTCCAGCTCGACCACGTCGACACCTTCCGTCCTCGCATCAGCATGATCCTGAACATCACCCCCGATCACCTCGACCGCTACGACCACGACTTCAACGCCTACGCCCAGGCCAAATTCCGCATCTTCCGCCGCCAGTCCGGTGGCGACACCGTCATCTACAACCACGACGACGACCTTGTGCGCGACTATGTGACCTTGCAGGCCGATCGGCGCGGCTTCCGTCCCGTAGGCATCAGTATCCGCCGGTCTCTCGATCGGGGCGCGTACCTGCACGACGACCGGCTTGTTGTGCGCACCGACGACGGCGAGGAGGTGCTGGCCGCCCCCGGCGACCTGGCCCTGCGCGGCCGCCACAATCTGTACAACGCCCTCGCCGCAGCGGTGGCGGCCCGCCGGCTGAACGTCGGCCCGGACGCCCTCCGCGACGGGCTCTCAACCTTCACCGGCGTGCCGCACCGGCTTGAAACCGTTCGCACCGTCGCCGGCGTGCTCTACGTCAACGACTCGAAGGCGACCAACGTGAACGCCGTCTGGTATGCCGTGGACAGCTTCGACCGGCCGGTCGTGCTGATTGCCGGAGGGCGCGACAAAGGGAACGACTACGGCAACCTGCGATCGCTCGTGGGCGAGAAGGCCCGCGCCGTGGTGGCCATCGGCGAGAGCGCCCCGAAAGTGACTCGGGAGCTCGGCGCGGCCGCCGGGCGCCACGCCACGGCCGCTTCGATGGAAGAGGCCCTTCGCGCCGCGCAGACGTTCGCCCGCCCCGGCGACGTCGTCCTTCTCAGCCCGGCCTGCTCTTCCTTCGACATGTACGACAGCTACGAAGAGCGCGGCGACACCTTCCGCCGCCTCGTCCACAACCTGTAGGCACAACCTGTAGGCAATTTCGAGTTTCGACTTCTGCATCCCGACTTCCCATGAGTGCGGTTCTTGACAAACTTACGAGCTTCATCCAGGACCGGGCGCCGGCGGATAAGTACGTCGTGTGGGTGGTGCTGGCGCTAACGGGGGCGGGCGTCGTGGCCGTGTACAGCGCCATCACGTTCCTGGCCGAAACCAAGGGCGGCGGCAGCCCGGATCCGCTTCTGCTGCGCCACGTCGCCCACGCGGTGCTCGCGCTCTCGGTCATGGGCGCGGTGAGCCTGGTCGATTACCGGACGCTCGCTCGCTACAGCCGCATCGCCCTCATCGGCGCCCTCGGCCTGCTGCTGGCCGTCAAAATCGTCGGCCTCTTCAGCGACGGACCGGACCGGTGGATTCGCTTCGCCGGGATCGGGTTTCAGCCGTCCGATCTCGCCCGCGTCGCGCTCCTGATGTACGTGGCAGTGCTGCTGGCCCAGAAGCAGGACTACGTGAAGGACTTCACCCGCTCCTTCCTGCCGATTCTCGTCTGGGTGTTCGGCACCATCGCCCTCATCGGGGTGGACGACCTGTCGACCTCGCTCGTCGTCTTGATGGTCATCATGGGGATGTGCTTTGTCGGCCGCGTCAGCACCCTGCAGATCGGCGGCCTGGGCGTGCTGGGCGCGCTCCTGGGCGTGGTGCTCATCATGAACTCGCCCAACCGGGCGGCGCGGGTGGAGTCGTACCTCGGCGTGAAGCTCTTCTCGTCGACGCAGACGGAGTACGTGATGAACCCGCAGGGGGAGGGCTACCAGGCCCGCCAGGCCCGCATCGCGTTCGCCATGGGCGGTCTTACCGGCGTCGGGCCCGGCAAGAGCGTCCAGCGCGACTTCCTGCCCGCCCCGTACAACGACTTCATCTTCGCCATCGTTGCCGAAGAGTACGGACTGATCGGCGCGTTCGCCCTGCTGATGGGCTTCTGCATCCTGCTCTTTCGCGGCTACCTGCGCATTGCCCGCGACGCGCCGGACCCCCTGGGCCTCTTCCTGGGCGTGGGCTTCACGACGCTGGTGGTGACGTACGGCTTCGTGCACGCCGGCGTGGCCTGCGGCCTCCTGCCGGTCACCGGCCTGCCGATGCCCTTCGTGTCGTACGGCGGCACGTCGATGCTCGCCAACGGCATCATGATGGGCGTCCTGCTGAACATCTCGCGGCAGTCGAACGGGTCGCCCGACGCCTCCGACCCCCCCGCAGGGCCGCGCAATCGACCGCTCCCCTGACCGCCGCACCCGCCTTCGCACCTGCCTTCGCACCCACTCTCTCTGCCCCGCTTCGCACCCACCCTTCGTTCGCATCGCTCCATGGCTCGTCCTCCCCACATTCTGATTGCCGGCGGCGGTACCGGAGGACACGTCTATCCGGCCATCGCCATCGCCGACGCCATCCAGGCCGCCCGCCCGGAGGCCCGGGTGATCTTTGCCGGGACGGAAGATCGCCTCGAGGCCCGCGCCGTCCCGGAAGCCGGCTACGCCCTGCACCCCATCACCGTCCGCGGCTTTCAGCGAAGCCTCTCCGCAGAAAACCTCGCCTTCCCGGTGAAGCTCGCCCAGGGGCTCTGGGAAAGCTGGAAGCTCGTCGGCGCGATCGACCCGGACGTCGCCGTCGGCACGGGCGGCTACGTGGCCGGCCCCGTGCTCTTCGCCGCCTGGATGCGCGGCCGGCCGCTCCTCATCCAGGAGCAGAACGCCTACGCCGGCGTGACGAATCGTCTTCTGGGCCTGGTCGCCTCCCGCATCCATGCCGCGTTCCCCGAGGCGGAAGACGACCTGCCGTCCGGCCGCACCACCATCACGGGCAACCCGGTGCGGCGCTCGCTCACCGAAACCTCGCCCGACGCCGCCCGCCGCGCCCTCGGCCTGCCCGCCGACGCTCGCGTCCTGCTCGTCTTCGGCGGATCCCTCGGCAGCAAAGCCCTCAACGACGTCCTGGAAACGCACCTGCCGGAGATTCTCGACGCCGGCGGGGAGACCGACCGCCCCGTCCACGTCATCTGGCAGACGGGCTCGCGCTACTTCGACGACCTCGTCGATCGCCTCGCCGGAACCGCCCTCGACGACCACCCGCGCCTCCAGGTGCGCGAGTACATCGACCGGATGGACCGGGCCTACGCCGCGGCCGACCTTGCCCTCTGCCGGGCCGGCGCGCTTACCAGCAGCGAACTGCTCGTCACCGGCACCCCCTCGATCCTCGTTCCGTCGCCGAACGTCGTGGCCGACCACCAGACGAAGAATGCCCGCAGCATGGAACGCACCGGAGCCGCTCGCATGCTTCCCGAAGCCGACCTCGACGACCGATTCGTGCCGATGGTCCGCGACCTGCTTCTCGACGACGCCACCCGCGCCGAGATGGCCGGCGCCGCCCGGGCCGCCGCCCAGCCCGACGCCGCCGAACGCATCGCCGCCGACGTGCTCGCCCTCGCCAACGCCCATCGCCCAACCTGACCCCCCAACCGGACTCCCCCGCCGAGACCCCTCCGATTCACGCCCCCTGATTCACGACGCACGCGTCCGCGTCCTCAACCCTCTCAACCGATGACCGATCGACGACGACAACCGGCACTGGGCCGCATCCGCCAGGTTCACATGGTGGGGATTGGCGGCATCGGCATGAGCTCGATCGCCGAGGTACTCCTCAACCGCGGCTACCGCGTCACGGGCTCCGACCTGACGACGAGCGACGTGACCCGCCACCTCGAAGACCTCGGGGCGACCATCCACGAAGGCCACGCCGCCGACCAGATCGGAGAGGCGGACGTGGTCGTCTACTCCAGCGCCGTCGACCCCGACGACAACCCCGAGACCCGCGAAGCCGAGCGCCGGCGGATCTCGCTCATCCCCCGCGCCGAAATGCTCGGCGAGCTGATCCGCATGAAGTTCGGCGTCGGCGTGGCGGGAACGCACGGCAAGACGACCACGACCTCGATGGTGGGACTCGTGGCCGGCGAGGGCGGCTTCGACCCGACCGTCATCGTCGGCGGCAAGGTGACCGCCTTCGGCTCCAACGCCATCACCGGCGAGGGAGACATCATCGTGATCGAGGCCGACGAGTACGACCGCACGTTCCTGCGCCTGACGCCGTCGCTGGCCGTCATCACCAGCATCGAGGAGGACCACCTCGACATCTACGACGACCTCTCCGACATCCAGGACGCGTTCATCCAGTATGCCAACAGCGTCCCCTTCTTCGGAGCTGCCATCCTCTGCCTCGACGACCCGAACGTGCAGGCCATCGTCGGCGACGTCGAGCGGCGCGTGCTTACCTACGGCACGACGCGGCAGGCGGAGGTGCGGGCGGCCAACATTCGCCGCGACGGCCTCACGACAACGTTCGACGTGTTCTTCCGCAACGACCGGATGGGGGAGGTCGAACTGCGCGTTCCGGGACGGCACAACCTGCTGAACGCCCTCGCCGCCGTCGCCGTCGGAATCGAACTCGACATCGACTTCGCCCAGGTGCGCAGCGGTCTGGCGCGCTTCACCGGCGTGCGCCGCCGCTTCGAGAAGATTGGCGAGGGCAGCGGCGTGGTGGTGCTGGACGACTACGCGCACCACCCCACCGAAATCGAAGCCACCCTCGACGCGGCCAGCCAGGGGTTCGGCGACCGCCGCATCGTGGCCGTCTTTCAGCCGCACCTGTACTCGCGCACCCGCGACTTCCTCGACGACTTCGCCCGCTCCTTCTTCAACGCCGACGTCCTGGTCGTGACCGACGTGTACGGCGCCCGCGAACCCCCGGACGAGGAGATCGACGGACGGCGCCTCGCCGACCGGGCCACGCAGTACGGCCACCGCGACGTTTCCTACGTGGCCGACAAGGCCGACCTGCCGGCGCGCCTTCACGAGATCACGGCGCCGGGCGACGTGGTGATGATGCTCGGCGCGGGCGACATCTGGCGCTACAGCCGCGACTTCGCCGACCAGTTGATCCAGCAAGCCGACCCGGAACCGGACACCGACCCGCAAGACACCGACCCGCAAGACACCGACCCGCAAGACACCGACTCGAAAGACACCGACTCGAAAGACCCCGATACCAAGCCGGCGTAGACGCGCGGAATCACCGATGCGCCGCCACCCCCGACCCCCCGATACCGACGCTCCTGCATGAACGACCATGAACACCGACGCTCTCCGCACATACGGACGGCTCCTCCTGCGCCTTGCCGCTCTGGCGGCGGTGGTGGGGGGCGTGGGCGTGCTCGGGATGCTGGGATGGCAGTGGCAGGCCACCGCCCCGGTGGAGCGCATCGCCGTGACCGGAACGCGGCACGCCGCGCCCGACACGCTGCGGCACCTGGCCCGCGTCGACACCGGCACCGCCCTCGCAGACGTCGACGTCCGCCTCGTGGAAGACCGCGTCGAGCGCCATCCCTGGGTCGAAAGCGTGTCGGTAGAGCGGCGGCAGGCGACGCGCACGCTCTCGCTTACCGTCCGCGAGCGAACGCCCGCCGGTCTCGTCGTGCAGGACGGACGCCCGGCCTACTACGTCGACACCGCCGGCCAGGCCCTGCCGCTGCCCGACAGCGCCGGCTACGACGTTCCGCTCGTGCACGGCCTGCGGGCGGCCTACCACCCGATCCGGCCCGTCGTCCCCCGCAGCGTCCGCCGCATGCTGGGCACGCTGCAAACCTCGGAGGCGGCCCCCCTTGTCAGTGCCGTCGTGATGCACCCCGACAGCAGCCTGCATCTGCTCACCACGCCCATCGGGGCGCACGACGCCGTCCGCGTCCAAATCGGCAGCCGCAACCGGGCGCAGAAGCTTCGGCGGCTGGAGGCGTTCGCGCGCCAGGTGCTGGCGACCTCGCCGACGGCGTCGATCGCCGAGATCGACCTCCGCTACGACGGACAAATCATCGCCCGGAAGCCGCCGCCGACGTCGCCGGAGACCTGAGGGCGGGCCCGGGGCTGGATGGTTCCCGCACTGGTCGCTACCATACATAATGCACGTACAGACAGCAAACGAGGTCAAAAAATCGCGCACCGGTTTCATCGTCCTGTAGGTTCCGAACTGGTTGGCCCGGATTTCCTCTGACCGCGCGCCGGATGCATCGGCCGTGCCTTCGGGATGACCGCCGCCCCTGCCGCCGGGTGCCCCGAGCGGACGGGGTGGGGCAGAGGACGCCTTCGCATCCATCCCGAACCCGAACCCTGAACAGCCATGAATGAAAACATTGTCGTAGGCGTCGACATCGGCACCACCAAGGTGTGTGCCGTCGTCGCGGCGGAGGACGATCTCGGCCGCGTCAACATCCTCGGTGTGGGCATGGCCCCGTCCGACGGTCTCAACCGCGGGGTGGTCGTCAACATCGACCGAACCGTCAACGCCGTCCGGTCGGCGGTGGAGGAGGCGGAGCGGGCGGCCGGCGTGGAGGTGCGCAGCGTGATCGTGGGCATTGCCGGCGACCACGTGCAGAGCTTTCAGAGCCGCGGCGTGGTGACGATCCGCTCCGGCGAGATCACGCAGAACGACGTGCAGCGCCTGCTGGAGGACACGATGCACGTGGCGATGCCGGCCGACCGCGAGATCCTGCACGTCATCCCGCAGGAGTTCATCGTCGACGGCCAGGACGGCGTTGCCGACCCGGTCGGGATGAGCGGGGTGCGCCTGGAGGCAAACGTCCACATCATCACCGGCCTCGTGTCTGCCGCCAAGAACATTTACCGCTGCATCGAGAAGGCCGGCTTTCAGGTGCAGGACATCGTGCTGGAGCCGCTCGCCTCCTCCTTCAGCGTGCTGCACGAAGACGAAAAGGAGGTGGGCGTCGCCCTGATCGACATCGGCGGCGGCACGACGGACATTGCCGTGTTCGAGGACAACACGATCCGCCACACGGCCGTCATCGCCGTGGCCGGCAACAAGGTGACCGACGACATCCGCAAGGGCCTCGGCGTGATGCGCGACCAGGCCGAGCAGCTCAAGCGCCAGTTCGGCGTCGCCCTCGCCGACTTTGCCGACACGAACGAACAGATTGAAATCCCCGGCATCGGCGGCCGGCCCGAAAAGACGATCGGCCGCGACACGCTCGGCCAGGTCATCCAGCCCCGCATGGAAGAGATCCTGGAGATTGCCGCCATCGAGATCAAGCGCAGCGGCTACGGGCGCCACCTCGGCGTCGGCTGCGTGCTGACGGGCGGCGGCTCGCTCATCCCCGGGACGGCCGACCTCGCCGCCGAGGTCCTCGGCATGGAAGCGCGCATCGGCCGGCCGATGGGCCTCAGCGGAGGCCTCGTCGAAGAAGTGTCCGACCCGAAGTACGCCACCGGCGTCGGGCTCGTCCTCTACGGCATGCGCCCCGAGATTATCGGCGGCAAGACGCTCAGCGAAAACGTCCAGGACCACACCAACGGCCAGGCCGCCTCCGGCGAGTCGCTCGTCGGCCGCATCGCCAGCCGCATGAAGTCCTGGTTCGACGAGCTCTGACGCCCCGCCTTCACCGGTTCGGCCACGACGACACTCCCGCACGACACCCCCGCACGACACTCCCGCACGATACTCCCACACGACATCCCGACGCATCCCGACGAACGATCCTCACCGGGTTGCGACCGCCCGAAATCCGGGGCTGCTCACCTCGGAGGCGGCCGCGACCCCGCTCACATCTGCGAACCACACCGACTGGAGGGAACCCATGGAAGACGACTTTAGCTCCCGATTCTCATTCGATGATGCCGCCAACGAGGAAGCCAAGATCTGCGTCCTCGGCGTCGGCGGCGGAGGCGGCAACGCCATCAACAACATGGTGGAGAAGGGCATCCACGGCAGCGTGGAGTTCATCGCCGTCAACACCGACGCCCAGGCCCTGAACGAAAACCGGGCGCCGCAGAAGATTCAGGCCGGCAAGAACCTGACGAAGGGGCTCGGCGCCGGCGCGCGCCCCGGCATTGGCGCCGAAGCGGTCGAGGAAAACGCCGACGAGATCCGGCAGGCCCTCGAGGGCTTCGACATGGTGTTCATCACCGCCGGAATGGGCGGCGGCACGGGCACCGGCGGCGCGCCCGTCGTGGCCTCGATCGCTCGCAGCCTCGACATCCTCACCGTCGCGATCGTGACGCGCCCGTTCGAGTGCGAGGGCGCCCGCCGCATCAAAACCGCCCACGAAGGCATCGAACTCCTGCGCGAAAACGTCGACACCCTCATCGTCATCCCCAACGAGCGGCTGCTCGACATCGCGGACGACGACACGAGCCTCATCGAGGCGTTCGAAAAGGCCGACGAGGTGCTCTACAACGCCA
>CAKZLV010000348.1 GCA_937127285.1 uncultured Bacteroidota bacterium | reverse complement strand
CGTGAGTCGTGAGTCGTGAGTCGTGAATCGTGAGTCGTGAGTCGTGAGTCGTAAGTCGGGGGGCGTGGACTGGGGGCGCGGGATCCGGTTTCGGCGGTGTGCGGTGTCCTCGCCGGTGGATCCGGTGCTCGAAGGGCAAGCGTGACGAAGCCGCGATGCCCGCGGTGACCGAAAACAAAAGGGCCGCTCACGCCTTTCAATAAGCCGAGCAAACCCACCCGGTTCTCGGCCCTCTCCATCTGGCGCCTCTGTGCTTTCGGGGAGGACCGGCGGGCGGAACCACACCTCAGAGATCATCCACGAACGCAACCGGAGGTATCCATATGGCTTTCACCCTTCCCGACCTGCCATACGATTACGACGCTCTGGAGCCGCACGTCGACGAGAAGACGATGCGGGTCCATCACGACAAGCACCATGCAGGATACACACGGAAGCTCAACAATGCCCTCGAAGGGCACGAGGATCTGCAGGAACACTCGATCGAAGAACTGCTGAGTGGAATCGAGAATCTCCCGGCCGACATCCAGACGGACGTCCGCAACAACGGGGGCGGATTTTACAACCACCGCCTGTTCTGGAACGTGATGAGCCCGGACGGCGGCGGGGAGCCGACGGGAGACGTGGGCAGCGCCATCGAAGACACGTTCGGCTCGTTCGACGAATTCAAGGACACGTTCAGCGCCACGGCTGCCGGCCAGTTTGGGAGCGGATGGGGATGGCTCGTTGCGGAGCCCAACGGCGACCTCTCCGTCGTCAGCACCCCGAACCAGGACAACCCGCTGATGGAGGGGCACACCCCCATCCTCGGCGTCGACGTCTGGGAGCACGCCTACTACCTCAAGTACCAGAACGAGCGCGGCACTTACCTCGACGAGTGGTGGAATGTCGTCAACTGGGATCAGGTTGAGGACAACTATCACAACGTCCTCGCCTAACCCAACCAATCCACGCCGACCGGGTCGTGTGTCGGCCGGCATCGAACGGGTTCTGTACACGGAAGGGCTCCTGCGGGTGCAGAACCCGGCGCCCGGGTCGGTTTCAGAGCGAAACAGGCGGGGTGGCCGGCGGTACGCGCCGGTCACCTCGTTCGTTTTCGCCCCCACCCGGCTTGTTGACTTTGCCCCGACACGAACGGGCACCGGCCGGTCCACCCCTTCAACCCGGAATGTTGATGACGAAACACCGATGAAAGCCCGCCGGCGTAACGCGGCCGTAACGCCGTAGGCCCGTGCGTTCTGGACTCTTTGAACCCCGGCGGTTACCATACCGTTCGCTGAATCCAACATTCCGTGCTCGTGGCCGCCGGCGTGCCCGGAATCCATCCTGCCGGAGAGATCCTGCCGGAAAGACCGGCCCTGCGAAGGGGCGTACCGCGTTCATCGACCGGTTTGATGCGGGTCTGCGCGCTGCGATCTCACGGATCAGCGCTCGGCCGGCAGCCGTGACGGACCCCCGCGTAGGATCCCCCGCGTAGGACCCCCTGTGCAGGACTCCCTGCAGGTCCTACGGGACCAAAAGATCGCCCGGGACGGTCCTTCTTTTGTCCGGCTTTTGTCCGGCGGCACCGTTCGCCCACCCCGTCCACACACCGCCCTTCCCTTATGGTTAGCCTCGAAGGGCCGCTCCTGTGGGGAGCCCTCCTTACCCTGTTTCTCCTCAGCGCGTCGATCCTGGCCGCCCTGGTGCGCGTGCTGCGCGGGCCCAGTCTGGCTGATCGCGTCGTTGCTCTGGACCTGGTGGCCTACCTGGCGATGGGCTTTCTGATGACGTACGCCATCCTCGTCGGCGAATCAACGTACATCGACGCGGCCCTCGTGCTGGGGCTCCTGGCGTTTCTCGGTACGGTCGCCGTTGCCCGCTACATCGAACGCATCCGATCCGGAGAGGGAGTCGTCCAATGATCGTCTCGATCCTCACGGTCCTGTTCCTGCTGAGTGGCACCGCCTTTATGGTGATCGCCACCGTCGGGTTGATTCGCCTGCCGGACCTTTACACCCGGATGCACGCCATTACGAAGGCGGGAACGCTCGGGATCATCCTGGTTACGGTGAGCCTCGCCGTACACTTTGCCGATCTGAGCGTGGCGACGCGAGCGGTGGCCCTGGTGGTCTTCGTTCTGCTCACCGCCCCCGTCTCGGCCCACATGATCGGGCGCGCCGGATACCTCGGCGAGGTTGCCCTCTGGAGTGGAACGCTCTTCGATCAGTGGGACGTCAGTTTCGGCGAACTCCGTCGCGAAACGGTCGAGACGGAAGCCAACGCGCGGCGACGCGCCGCACCGGCGACTGGAGGCGACGGACGCACCGAGCCGGTCGAAGAAGCCCCCACCGATCCACCGGCCGGCGGTTGACCGTGCGCCGCCCGGCCGTTCCCGCGACCGACGAACCGGCGGACCGAGGCAGTCGCCCCGAACGCACGCAGCCGGATCGGTAGCCGCTGCAAACGGTCGTGTAATGCCGTGCCCCGTCCATTCCTCCTGCAGGGCGGCGGGGCGTTTCCAAGCGAGTCTGATTGCCTATGCTCCTGGCTGTACTGAGCGTCTTCGTCGTTGCTGCTTTGGCGCCCCTGGTGGTGCGGCTTCTGGGACGAGCCGCGGGATGGGTCCTCGGGCTTCTCCCGCTGGGCCTGTTCGGGTACTTCGTGCGCTACCTGCCGGCGGTGGGTCATGGGGAGACCGTCCGCGAAACGCACCCCTGGATGCCGGCCCTGGATGCGCCGGCCTCCTTCTACCTCGACGGTCTCAGCCTTCTCTTCGCGCTGCTGGTTACGGGCATCGGCGCCCTGATCGTCGTGTACGCCGGCGGCTACATGGCGGGCAGCGACGAGCTCGGGCGCTTCTACGTGCAGCTGCTCGGCTTCATGGGGGCGATGCTGGGGCTCGTGCTGGCAGACAACATCCTGCTGTTCTTCATCTTCTTCGAGCTGACGAGCCTGACGTCCTATCTGCTCATCGGCTTCTATCACAACGAAGAGAGTTCGCGGGCGGCCGCCCGGCAGGCCCTCATCGTGACGGGCAGCGGCGGGCTCGCCCTGCTCGCGGGGCTGCTCCTCCTCAGCCAGGTAACCGGTACCCTGGAGTTGAGCCAGATGCTGGCCATGGGGGAAACCGTCCGGCAGCACCCGTACTACCTCGGCATTTTCATTCTGGTGTGTGCCGGCGCGTTTACAAAGTCGGCCCAGTTCCCCTTTCACTTCTGGCTCCCGGCCGCGATGGCGGGGCCGACGCCCGTCAGCGCCTACCTGCACTCGGCAACGATGGTCAAGGCCGGCGGCTTCCTGCTCGCGCGGCTGAGCCCGGTTCTCGGCGGGACGGCCGTGTGGACGGGGACGCTGACGGTGGTCGGCGGCTTCACCATGGTGCTGACTGCCTGGCTTGCCCTGCGCTACACCGATCTGAAGCAGATCCTGGCGTACACCACCACGATGGTGCTGGGCCTGCTCACGATGCTCCTGGGCGTCGGCACGGCCGAGGCCGTGGCGGCGATGGTGACCTTCACCGTGGTCCACGCCCTCTACAAAGGCGGGTTGTTCATGATGGCCGGCAGCATCGATCACGAAACCGGAACGCGCAACGTCCGCGAACTGGGCGGCCTGCGCGGCGCGATGCCGCTCACGGCCGCCGGCGGCCTGGCCACCGCCCTGTCGATGTCCGGGATCCCGCCGCTCTTCGGCTTCATCGGGAAGGAGGTGACCTACGAGGCGGCCCTGCACGCCCCGAGCGGCGGGCTCGTGCTTCTCGCCGCCGGCGTGCTCGCGAACGGAGCGCTGATTGCATCCGGCCTCGTCGTCGGCCTCAAGCCGTTCTTCGGCGAGCGGAGCGGTGCCCTCACGCGCGACCCCCACGAGGCGCCGGCAAGCATGTGGCTCGGGCCGGCCGTGCTCGGCACGCTCGGGCTCGCCTTCGGCGTCTATCCGGCCCTCATCGACCACACCCTCCTGCAAAGTGCGCAGGCGGGCATCCTGCAGGAAAGCCACGACCTGCACCTGGCCCTGTGGCACGGCTTGACGCCGGCCTTCTTCGCCAGCCTGGCGACCTTTGCCCTCGGCTTCGGTCTCTTCTTCGCGTGGGACCGGCTGCAGCCCAGCATCGCGATGGCCGGCCTCGGCCGGGTCTTCGGCAACGGCCCCGGAGCCGTCTTCGAGCGCGGGCTCTACGGCCTGTCCCGCACCGGCCACCAGGTCACGCGCGCCATCCAGACCGGGCAGTTTCGCTGGTACCTCTTCGCCATCTTCTCGTCGGTCATCGTCCTCGTCGGTGGCGCCCTCCTCGCCGAAGCGACGATCACCCTCCCGTCCTCCATCGGCGAAGCCCGCTACTACGAGGTGGCGCTCGCCGTCTTGATCGTGCTGTCGGCGCTCGCCGCGGTGCGGGCCAACGACCGCTTCGTCGCCATCCTCGCCCTCAGCATTGGCGGCTACTCGGTCGCGCTGCTGTACCTGCTGTTCGGAGCGCCGGACCTCGCGATGACGCAGTTCTCCGTCGAGACGCTCTCGCTCATCCTGCTCGTCATCGTGCTCATCCACCTGCCGGGCATCGAGGGTACCGAGCCGCTGAGCCGGCGCATCCGCGACGCGCTCGTCGCCACGGGTGTCGGCGCGGTGTTTACCGTGATCATGTCCATCACGCTCACCATGCCGCTCGACCTTCGCGTCAGCGAGTACCTCGCGTCCAACAGCTACACCGAAGCGCAGGGGCACAACATCGTCAACGTGATCCTGGTCGACTTCCGAGGCCTGGACACGATGGGCGAGATCACCGTCCTCACCATGGCCGCCATCGGCGTGTTCGTCCTCATGCGAATGCCCAGCATCCGCAAGCCCGCCCTCCAGCCCTCGGGCGACGGGCAGCCGGCCGACCCGGAAGTGGCCGGTGTCTCCGCCCCCGACGCCGAGGCCACCGGCCCTGCCGAAGCACCTTGATCCCGGCCCCGCCCTGCCCGCCTGCTGCTCGACTCCACCCGCCCCGCCATGATCTTTTCTCTCGTCTTTCGCGTGGCCGCCCGGCTCCTGGTGCCGGTGCTGCTCGTGTTCTCCGTCTTTATGCTCTTGCGAGGACACAACCACCCCGGCGGCGGCTTCGTCGGGGGACTCGTGGCCGCCAGCGCCTTCGTGCTCTACGCGCTCGCTGCCGGTGTGCACAACGCCCAGACCATCCTCCGCACCGATCCCCGTACGCTGCTCGGCGCCGGCCTCGCCTTTGCCTACGGCGCGGGCCTGCTGGCGCTGGCAACGGAAACAGCCTTCCTCAAAGGCCTCTGGCTGGACGTGCACCTGCCCCTTCTCGGCGATCTGCACCTGGGGTCGACCCTCCTGTTCGACATCGGGGTCATGCTCGTGGTCGTTGGAACCGTCCTCCTCATGATCTTCTCCGTCGAAGACCGCCTTCCGGGCCTCGTCGAAGACTGACGCCCCCGCTCCCCGCCTCT
>CAKZLV010000347.1 GCA_937127285.1 uncultured Bacteroidota bacterium | reverse complement strand
TCGATCCGCCCTGCCGGTTTTCGACTCGGCTCGCTGCCGTTCTTCCGGGCGGCTCCGGCCGGCCGCTTCGGCAAAGGCAAACACCGGGGGCACGCCCCGGTTCTGCGTGTGAGCAACGTGTGGATAACCGGAGCACGGAGTGAAGGGACGAAAGGTACAAGGGCAGAGCGCCAGACCGCCGACTCCATCCTGGAAATCACAACGCCCCCTGTTTTTCCGTAAGGTTTGTAATCCAGAACCTTACGTAACGTTGAAAACTTGTGGATAACTTGTGGATATCGAGGGCGTCGGTCGGAGCCTGGTTCTTTTTTACCGACGTCGCTCCGTGAATGTGTGGATAACATTGTGGACGCCCCGGAGGAGCAGGGCCGTCTGCGGGAGCCTGCCGAGGTCGGGGCGCCCCGCTCCCGTCCTCCGCGACTTCCGGCGCGCCCTCCCCGCGGTGGCGGCTCTCCCTCTTCGCTTCGCTGTCTTCTTCTCGGTGTTCTTCTCGGTGCTCGGCCCTTCGTCCTTGCCCTTTTGTCTTGGCCCAATAGTGTAAAGTTGCTCGTTTGGACAAGATGTCCCTCGCGAATCTCGGAGCCCGTACCGTTTATTGCTGAGATCGGCCTTCTGAAAAGGACCGCCCGGACGCTCGGCCGCGCTCAACGACCGAAATTGATCCTGTCTGAGCGCGACCCCATCGCGCGAGTTGGATCAATTTCAGTGGAGCGCGGGCGAGGGTCAGGTCCTTTTCAGACAGCCAAGCCCTTTTACTTCGTGAGTCGCACCCCACGGGCACTTCCTCCCGCTGGTCGGGGCGCTTCGCTCGTCTGGTCCATTTTGGGGCCATCAAAATGGACATCGGGTTTGGTATCCATCTCAATGAATGGAGAGAACAGACCTGCTGAATGAACGAAGTGGAGACAGACCTACCGTGCAGGGGATAGTGTAGAGCTTCCCCGAAAACAACTTCACACCATTGGTCTTGGCCCTTTTGTCTGTGCCGCGATTGAGTTGCTACGCCTGCATCAGACGCTGATTCTTCCCGTAAGCGGCGCGCCGGCATCGCGGTCGGCCCGATTCCTCAATCGATCCCCCCATCGATATGAGTCCGAACCCGACGGCACCACAGGTCTGGGAGCAGTGCCTGGATCTCATCCGCGCACAAGTGAGTCGCCAGAGCTACAAGACCTGGTTCGAGCCGTTGCAGGCGCAGTCTCTGACGGAGGAAGATGGTATCACGAAGCTGACCATTCAGCTTCCCAGCCGTTTCTACTACGAGTGGCTGGAGGAGCATTACTTCTCGCTTCTGCGCAAGACGGTCACCCACGTGCTCGGCCCGAGCGGGCGCCTCTTCTACGATGTCGTCATCGAGCGAGAAGACCCGTCCGATCCCGACCAAGGGGCATCGATGCAGCTCCCGGCCCGTCGCCCCGATTCCGACGGCGCCCCTCCTGCCCCCGAGGCATCCGGCTCGCCGCGCGCCGCCGGTCCGGATGCCGCACCGGGCGTTTCCCGGAACGGCCCGGCCGCTGCACGCCGGGACGGACGGCAGCCGGCCACCTCGGACCCGACGGGCGCAACGTCGTCGGACGCAACGCGCGCCTCGGCTGCCGGTCCCTCTACGGACGGCCCCCGGGCGGGGGAGAACGATCCTCCGGTCAGCAATCCGTTCGCCATTCCTGGACTGCAGACGAATGAAATCGACAGCCGCCTGAACCGGAGTTACACCTTCGAACGATTTATCGAGGGCGACTGCAACCGGCTTGCCCGATCGGCCGCCTGGGCCATTGCGCGGGAACCGGGAGGAACCAGCTTCAACCCGTTTCTCGTCTACGGCGGCGTCGGCCTGGGGAAGACGCATCTGATCCAGGCGGTGGGTAACTACGCGCAGGGTACTGCCGACCGCACGGTCCTCTACGTGTCGAGCGAGCGCTTCACGACCGACTTCGTCCAGTCGATCCGGCGCAACCGCATCGGAGAGTTTTCGATGTTCTACCGCCAGATCGACGTGCTGATCGTCGACGACGTGCAGTTCTTTAGCGGAAAGGAAAAGACGCAGGAGGAATTCTTTCACATCTTCAATGCCCTGCATCAGAGTGGACGACAGATCGTACTATCGGCCGACCGACCGCCGCGCGACATCGAGGGCATCGAAAAGCGGCTGCTGTCGCGATTCCAGTGGGGCCTTTCGGCCGACGTCCAGCCTCCGGGGCTCGAAACGCGAATCGCGATTCTGCAGCGCAAAGCCGAAGACGACGGCGTCGACCTCGACGAGGCGGTGATCGAGTTCATCGCTCACAACATCAAAAGCAACATTCGCGAACTGGAGGGGGCACTCATCCGGCTGCTCGCCCACAGCACCCTTCACCAGCGCGACCTCGACCTCGCCCTGGCGAAGGACGTCCTGCACGACCTGGTGGAGGACCGACAGGTCAACCTGACGATCGAAGAAATCCAGCGCATCGTCTGCGAGTATCTCGACCTGGCGGAAGACCTTGTGCGCGACCGCACCCGCAAGCGAGAAGCCGTCCGTGCCCGCCAGATCGCGATGTACTTCTGCAAGCAGTGGACGCAGCACTCCCTGAAAACGATCGGGCTGCACTTCGGAGGGCGCGACCACTCCACCGTGATCCACGCCAACCAGTCCGTCGAGGATCAGATGGAGACCGACGAGCCGTTTCGCAGCCTCGTCGAAACGATCGGGCGCAAGATCGAGCTTCGCGCCCGCTGAAGCGCGTTCGCGCCCACTGAAGGGTCGCCGGAGACAACCGCCTCGGCCCGCCCCGTCGCGGCTCCAGACGCCCCTCCTGCAGGCACCGCGCTGAACGCCCCGCACGCACGACTTCGAACCGCGCCCCCGGAGCAAGCGAAGCGGCGCCCCCGGCTGGATCCGTTTGCGTTTCGGTATCGTACCAGTTTGTACACACGTTCTGTCCTTCCCGCAACCGTCCGTCTCGCACCCCGCCATGAAATTCACGACGAAGAGTGGTGACCTTCTCGATGCGCTCAATACCGTGAAGGGCGCCGTTCCGTCGAAGAGCACACTCCCGATTCTGGAGTGCATCCTCTTCGAACAGAAGGGCGACGATCTGGTCCTGAGCGCCACCGACCTGGAGATCTCGATCGTTCGGAAGCTGCCGGTACAGTTCGAAACGAATGGCACCCCGGAAGGCGCCCGGGTGGCGGTTCCGTCGAAGCGGCTGACCGACACGCTGCGCGCACTGCCGGACGACCTGCCCATCGAGTTTTCGACGGACAGCGACTTCGAGATTCGGATGGAAACCGACCAGGGGCATTATAAAATGGTCGGGCACGACGGGGAGGATTACCCCGAACTTCCGGAGCTGGACGGAGAGCACGAAATCACGACGGAAGGAAACCTGCTGAAGCGCTCGATCGACAAGACGGCCTTTGCCGTCAGCAAGGACGCGCTTCGCCCGGCCATGATGGGCGTGTACTTTCAGCTGTCTCCCGACACGTCGAACGTCGTCGCCACGGACGGGCACCGGCTCGTCAAGTTGACGCTCCCGGAGCTCAGCACCGCGCAGGACCTTGACTTTATCGTTCCGGAGAAGGCCACCAAACTGGCCGGCCGCGTCGTTGACGCCGACGAGATGTGTACCATTACGGTCGATGAAGGGCACGTCGGGTTCGACTTCGGCAATGCCCGGGTCATCGCCCGGCTGATCGACGAGACGTACCCAAACTACCAGGCGGTCATCCCCGACGAGAACGACAAGCGGCTGACGATCGGGCGCGAGGACATGCTCAACGCCGTGAAGCGCGTCGGTCTCTACTCGTCGAGCATGACCAACCAGATTCGCCTCGACATCGAGAGCGATCAGGTGACGATTTCCGCCGAAGACGTCGAGCGCTCCAGCGAGGCGGAAGAGGTGGTGTACTGCGACTTCGACAGCGACGACATGGAGATCGGCTTCAACTCCGAGTACCTAACCGAGGTGCTCAGCAACGTGTCGTGCGAGGAGGTCGTCTTCGAACTCAGCTCTCCGAACCGTGCCGGAATCGTCGTGCCGCAGGAACAGGAAGAGGACGAAGAGATCCTCATGCTCATCATGCCGGTGATGCTCAACACCTACGCGTAGGAACGAAGAACGCGGAACGGGATTCGGGATCCGTTCGGTATCGGGGATTCGAGACGGACGCCGGGATCTGAGTACGGGGATGCGAGGGGCGCACCGCGACGGGTGACCCGGGAAGGGCGCGAGACGCACACGACAATTTGGTGAACCGACTCCCTCCTCCATCGACATGGCCTGGAACCGCGTGCGCCCGATCGCGCTTGCGCTCATCTGCCGAGACGACGAGATCCTTGTTGCCCGGCACGAGCGCGACGACGGTCGTTTTTACCGGCCGCTCGGCGGCGGGATCGAAGTGGGGGAGTACGCCCAGGAGGCCGTTGCCCGAGAAGTGAATGAGGAGCTGGGCCGCTCCATCCATCGCATCCGTCGCCGCGCCGTACTGGAAAATGTATTTCGTGACCGCGGCGAGCAGGCCCACGAGATCGTGTTCGTCATGGATGCGGCCTTCGTCGACGAGACCGCATACGAACAGGAGCATTTCGTCGCCACCGAAGAATCAGAGCGCGGCTCCGCCTCCCTCCCCGTCACGTGGATGTCTCCGCGTGCAGGCGCTCCCCTCTATCCCACCGGACTGGCAGACGTTGCCGCCCGTGCTCTCAGCGGATCGGAGAAGCCGTCGAGGAGCCGTTGAGCAGCGGATCCGCGGACCGCTCGGCCAGGTAGGTCCTCCTCCCCCGGCGTTCCGCCACCGGGGTAGGCGGCACCGCGGGACGTACGGTCCCACACCCCCCACCAGCAGCGCCGGCTCCGATCACCGACCGCCACCGAGAGACGCATCGGCCGCCGCACCGCGCGAGCGCGCCTCTTCGAGCTCTCTCAGAATTCGGTAGGCCTCAGTCGCTCGTCGGCCTTCTCGACGGACGACCTCCTTGAACTGGCCGCGGGCCGTTTCCACCTCTCCCTGGGCCAGATTGATCTTGCCCAGATGGAAGTACGCTTCGAGCTGGAGGAAGGAGCCATCGGGGGTCTTCTCCAGCACGCGGTGCAGCAGCGTCTCCGCCTCCTTCAGCTTGCGCTGATCAAAGTGCGGAAAGAGCCCGAGCGTCGACGTTCGGGCATCGCGCAGGAGCGGCAGCGCTTCAAGGTACAGCGCATCGGGCGTGGTGTCGCTGGCCGCCTGCGGCATCGGGCTTCGCACCCGGGTCTGGTAGCTTTCAATAACGTCCGTGTTGACGTTCATGACGGCGAGCTGCTGGGCGGTGGACTGCGTCGACCAGCTCGCGGCATAGAGCAATCCGTACACGGCCGCAACCAGGACCACAGCGGCCATGGCCCACCGAGCCGGCCGGCTCATCGTGGCCGCCCCCGTGGCGGGGGCGCGATCCGGGGCGCGATCCGCCTTGATCTCGCCCGAGGAGCGCGATTCGCCGGTCGGCTCGCGGGGTGGCGGAGACGACTCGGCCACCCCGCGAATCGTCTCGTCGGGCACAGCCGGGCCGGCGGCGACCTCCTGGCCGGTCAACGTTTCGAAGTGCTGACGGGGGTTGACGGCCGCCTCCGCTTCTTCCACGCGGTCCTGCATGGCTTCGGCCCGGCGACGCAGCACTTCGTCGTCCTGCAGCCGTGCCTCCATGTCTGCAAATGCTTCCTGCAGTTCGGTCGATGCGTCGTCAGGAGCCAGGTGCCGCCCGACGACATACACCGCCAGCACGCTGGCCGTTCGCGACGCGTCCTGCTCGCGCTGAACGGCCTCTGCAAGCGTCTGCAACGACCGTACATCATCAAGAAGGGCCGCCCATTCGGGATGCTCGTCTACGTATGCTTCGACCTCGCGCTGCTCTTCCGGCGAGAGGTGCGGATACGATAAGATACGATGCTCGGTGCGAGTCATACAGGACGAAAAACGAGAGAGAAGAGCAATGCGAGAAGTGAGGCGCGAGAGAGACGTCGCGGTGCATGATGCTCTCAGAACCTGTTTGGCGGACGGTCTACGGCCACCCCAAGGGCACTTCTTCGCTCCGCTCAGGGCGCTGCGACGTCGTGGATCTCGCTCCATGAAGCTACGGCCCTCGCCCGGTAGCTCACCAGAGGCCTCGTTTGAGCGCTCCGTGGAGACTTCGCCCACTGTGTTTACTGCGTCAGTCGCATCCCCAGGAGTACTTGCTCCCTTCGGTCACGGCGCTTCGCTCGTGTCGGCGTCGCATCTATCCACCAAGCAGGTTCTCAGAACGGACGCCGGGAGACACGATGCAGGGACCGAGAGCCTCTGAGGTGTACACGAAAAGATGGAGGAGAGGCGCCGTACGGGATGCCTATTCCTCCTCCGGGTTGTGTAGACACACGAGCAACCGTATGCATAACCTCCATCTACAAATATTCATATAGACAGCACGAAGAGGCGTCAGCACAAAAAATCAGCACAAAAAAAGAGGCATTGTTTGTCCCGAATCGGTCCGTCCCGAATCGTCGGAGCTGCAGGTGTGGACCGCGGGCACCGGCAGGCTGGGTCGGCGGCGGTCGGTGCGTCTGCGGCATCGGTCCTATCGCTCAGCACGGGGGGAGGCGCCCCCTGGAGAGGCGCATTCCCAGAGGAGGGCAGTCTCCGAACGACGCAATCTCATGACGACGCAGTCTCATGACGACGAGGCGTGCAGGTGCTCACGGAGGGCCTCGTCGTCTCGCAGCCGCTGAATGGCCTTGTGCTTGTAGGTGCGAACCGTGGCTACAGACTTTCCGACCACCTCCGCGATTTCCGGGAAGGTTCGTCGTTCCAGGAAGTAAAGGCGGGCTGTCTGCTGCAAGTACGGGGGCAAGCGGTCGATGGCCTGGAGGAGCGTCTGCGACAGCGTGTCGGGCTCGACGCCGGACGGTTCGGCGACAAGTTCCGGCCCGTCTTCGTCGTGGATCGACTCGGTGACCCGATCCTTTCGTGCGTGGTTCAAAAACGTATTTTTGCAGACGACGCTGACCCAACTCGCGTACCGGCTCGGGTTCTGGATCTCCGTCCGGTTCTGTTCGACCTTCTGATAGGCTCGGGCGATCAAATCATCAATCGCCGCCGCCTCCGTGATGCTCTTCTGTGCTTTCTTAACCAGGAAGTACTTCCAGATGTAGCAGTACGTCCAGAGGTCCAAATCGCGCTTGCGCTGCTCGTCGCCATCGAGCCACTGCTGGAAAACCTCGTTGGCCGCCTCCGTGTCGGAGAGGCGGAAGGGAAGCCGCTCGGCAAGGGAACCAACGCGAGAGGTGGGCATGGTCCATGAAGCGGAATCGATCACAAATCTGGCTCGCGTGCGCGGGGCGGCCTCACCGATCCATAGACGGCACTGGGCTCGATGCCCAAAGCGGTCGTCCCGAAGGAAGCATTCCTGGACGGTACCGGCCAGCGGTAGGCCAGAGCGGCACCGGAAGATGACGGAACGCGTCGGCAATATAGGGTACGGTGACGCGCCCATCAACGGACGGAGAAAACAATCCGACGACCGTCAAGATTACAGGAATATCTGGACGATCTAAAACCTGCACCGGGGATGTACGTGCCACACTGCCTGTATGCGGTCTGCTGACTGCCACCGGCGGTCTCCGCCTCGAAACGGATCCGACAAAGAACGCACTTCGGAGGACCGCTGGCTTCAGGCGGTTTCGCGGAGTGCCCCTTTCCAGCCACTGCCCATTCCAGTCACTGCCCTTTTCGGGCGGGCCGATTGCCTTTTGCCACGTTGCCCCCGGCTGCGGGGAGCACCTTCACGGAGGCCGGTGCACCGCCGGTACCCGTTGCATCGCGGTTGCATCGCGGACAGGTACTGGGGCGCGGATGGACACACGGGCATGGGCCGCGCCGCCCGCCTCTCGCATGCACCAGTCGCATGCACCGGCCGGCGAAAGCCGGTGACGGCCGGCGTGACGCCGCCGGTTGGGGCCCGAAGGCGATACGAGCGACCGGGGGTACGCCCCGTGGCCTTGCTGCTGCCCCCGGTTTTCGAATCCGTTCGATTTCCGCGCCACGACGTTCGCGCCACGACTTCCGCTGCTGCCTGCGTTTTCGGAGCGCTGTGACCGGCGCTCCTCCGACCCGAGCCAACAACTGATACCCATGGACACTCAAAGCTTCAAAACGTTCAACGCAACGCCCGACACGATTGAGCGCGACTGGTTCGTCGTCGACGCGACGAACCGGGTCGTGGGGCGGCTCGCCTCCCGCATCGCTCGCGTTCTGCGGGGCAAGCACAAGCCCACGTACACGCCGCACATGGATACCGGCGATCATGTCGTTGTGGTCAACGCGGAAAAGGTGCGGCTGAAGGGCAGGAAAGAGCAGCAGAAGGAATACCGCACGTACAGCGGGTATCCGGGCGGCGACAAAAGCAAGTCGGCCGAAACGGTTCGCGAGCAGACGCCGGAGCGGATTCTGCGTCAGGCCGTGAAGGGGATGCTGCCAAATGGTCCTCTCGGCCGCCGGATGTTTGAAAAACTGCGCGTGTACACCGGGCCGGAGCACCCGCACGAGGCCCAGCAGCCGGAGCCGCTGGAGACGGCGTGACGCGCCGGGCCGAAACGGCTCCGTCTGGTGCCGACGACCACACGGGTTTTCGCTGACACCTTTTTCGACCAACACTGGTATCGCTATGGCCACCATGACTCAGTTTCAGGCCGTGGGTCGCCGCAAGACGTCGACGGCCCGCGTCTATCTTCGCCCCGGGGATGGGACGAGCTTCATCATCAACGGGGACGACGCCTCCGACTACTTCCCGGTCGCCTGGCGTCGCCGCACCCTCGACCAGCCGTTCGCCGCCACCGATACGATCGGCAAGTTTAACGTCAAGGTGAACGTGAGCGGCGGCGGGCTCACCGGCCAGGCCGAAGCCATTCGCCTCGGCATCGCCCGCGCCCTCGTCGAGTTCGACGAGGAGCTTCGGGGACCGCTGCGCGACGCCGGCTACCTCACCCGCGACGACCGGATGGTCGAGCGGAAGAAGTACGGCCAGCCGAAAGCTCGCAAGAAGAGCCAGTACAGCAAGCGCTAGATCCTTTGCGAGTGGCGAGTTTCGATGTGCGACGGTCTTCCCGTTCGCCACTCGAAATTCGACACTCGACACCGATAATCAACCATACGGCCCGATGTGTCGGTGGGTTGACTGTGGACGAACCGCGGATCGGCTTCGGCCGACCGGCGGTTGACTCCGGTTTCGCCGCGCAGAAGACGGTCGTAGTAGCCCAAACCCAACCGACCCTTTCCAACCAGGAGATCATGGCTGACCCCAAAAACACCGACACGCAAGACACCGACGCTCCGAACGCCGAGGCCGAAACGGCCGACGCCCAGACGGCTGATGCCCAGACGGCCGACGCAGAGGCCCCGTCGTCCGATGATGAACCCGGTGACGCGCCCAGCGACGACGCCGAAGCCGGCCCGGACGACGAGGCCGAAACCGACGAGGCCGAGACGAAGGATGCGGAGGCGTCCGAGACGGACGTGTCCGAGGCCGACGGCGTAGCCACCGGAGAGGCGGATGACGGCGCTCGAACCGTTTCCGCCGACGAGGCTCCGACGGACGATCCCGCGGAGGAGGACGCCACGCAGGCGCAGAGCGAGGCCGAGTCCTCGCATCGCGTCACCATTGAGGAGCTGTTGAAGGCCGGGGCCCACTTCGGCCACCTCACCAGCCGGTGGAGCCCGCGCATGGAGAAGTACATCTTCATGGAGCGGAACAACATCCACATCGTCGACCTGATGCAGACGCAGGTCCTCCTCGACCGTGCAGCCGATGCCGCCCGCCGCTTTGCCGAGCGCGGCAAGAAGATCCTCTTTGCCGGCACGAAGAAGCAGGCGCAAGAAATCGTCCGCGAGTACGCCGAAGACTGCGACATGCCCTTCATGGTCGACCGCTGGCTCGGCGGCACGATGACCAACTTCCAGACGATCCGGAAGTCGATTCGGCGGATGGAGGAAATCGAGCGGATGGAGAAAGACGGCACGCTCGATAAGCTCAAGAAGAAGGAGAAACTCATGCGCCTGCGGGAGCACGAGAAGCTCGAAAATACGCTGGGCGGCATCCGCTACATGGCGGACCTGCCGGGCGCCATCTTCATCGTCGACGTGAAGCGAGAGGAGATTGCCGTCAACGAAGCCCAGAAGCTGGGCATTCCCATCATTGCGATGGTCGACACGAACGGAAATCCGGAGGGAATCGACTACCCCATTCCGGCCAACGACGACGCGCTCAGCTCGATCGACCTGGTTACCGGAACGATCGCCGAAGCCATTCAGGAAGGCAAACACGAGCGGCAGATGAAGCAAAAGGCCCGGAAGAAGAAGGCCCAGCAGTCGTAGCGCCGTTTCCGCCGGGTCGCCTGAGACCCGGCTTTTTTTCGCCCGAACCCGCCCGAAGAGAGATCAAGAAACCGGACGCAATGAGCATTTCCGCCCAAGATGTCAAGAAGCTGCGCGACGCCACCGGCGTCGGCATGATGGACTGCAAAAAGGCCCTGCAGGAGGCCGACGGCGACTTCGACGCCGCCGTTGACCTGCTGCGCAAGAAGGGCCAGAAGGTTGCGGCCAACCGTGCCGAGAAGGAGGCCGACGAAGGACTGATCGTCACCCAGATTGCAGACGATCAGCGCGCCGGTGCCATCGTGGAAGTCAATTGCGAGACGGACTTCGTGGCTCGCAACGACGACTTTCAGTCGTTTGCCGACACCATCGGCTCGATCGTCCTGTCTCACCGGCCCGACGACGTGGACGAGCTGCTCGACCTCGACTTCAACGGCGAGACCGTCGAGAAGGAGCTCGGCGCCATCACCGGCCGGATCGGAGAGAAGATTGCCATTCGCCGCTTCGACGTGCTGGAAAGCACGGACGGACGCATCATCTCCTACGTGCATCCCGGATCAAAACTAGGCGTTCTCGTCGAGGTCAGCGGAAACGGGGAGGTCGAGGCGGCCGGTCGCGACGTCGCCATGCAGATCGCCGCGCTCGACCCCATCGGCGTCACCCGTGAGGACGTGCCGGAAGACGTCGTGGAAAAGGAGCGCGAAATTGCCAAGGACGCAGCCGTCAACGAAGGCAAGCCCGAGCACGTCATCGACAACATCGTCAACGGCAAGGTCGAGCGCTTCTTCGAAGACAACGTCCTGCTCGAGCAGGCCTTCGTGAAAGACTCGTCGAAGTCCGTGCAGGAGCACATCGACGATGCCGACATCGACGTGGAACGCTTTACGCGGTACGCCCTCGGCGACTGAAACGGATCTGGACTTTTGCGTCCGGATTGAGGGTTCTTTCGGGTCGAGCCGATGCGTCCAAAACGGTCGCGGGGGCTCGACCCTCCCTGTGAACGGTCGATGAACCGGCGGCCGTCTCCCGCGTTGCGATCGCTCGTCACCGGCTCCTTGCTCGTACCCTCCTCCCTGCGATGACGACCCGCCCGATTCCATGAGCCCGAGTTCCAGCCCCTCCAAAAATGCAGGTCCGGACGAACCGGACGCCGACCTGACCTACCAGCGCGTTCTGGTCAAGTTGAGTGGAGAAGCCCTGCTCGGTACGGATCGCGAGTTCGGGATCGACGAAACGGTTCTGCGTACATACGCCGCCGAAATCAAAGCCGCAGTCGGCCTGGGAGCCGAAATTGCCCTCGTCATCGGAGGAGGCAACATCTTCCGGGGCGTCGAAAACGCCATGGAAGGAATGACGCGGGCCCATGCCGACTACATGGGGATGCTCGCCACCATGATCAACGGAATGGCGCTGCAGGACGCGCTCGAACAAGTGGACCTGCAAACCCGCCTGCAGTCGAGCATCAAGATGGAGGAGATTGCCGAACCGTTCATCCGGCGGCGCGCCATCCGCCACCTCGAGAAGGGGCGCGTGGTGATCTTCGGGGCCGGAACCGGCAATCCGTACTTTACCACCGACACCGCCGCCGCCCTTCGAGGGCTGGAAATCGGAGCCGACGTCATCTTAAAAGGCACACGTGTCGATGGCGTCTTTACCGCCGACCCAGAAGAGGACGACTCCGCCGAACTCTTCACGCGGATCCATGGCCGCGAAGTGATCCGCCGCAATCTGCGCGTGATGGACATGACGGCGTTTACGCTCTGCCAGGAGTCCGGCATGCCCATCATCGTCTTCAACATGAGCGAGCGGGGAACCCTTCGGCAGGTTCTCCGCGGAGAAACCGTGGGCACCCATGTGCATTGGGACGAGGCGCAGCAGTCCGCAGAGCGTGCACCGGCTTAGGAGGGCCCCACCGGGCACCGGCCGAGGAACGCTGCACGCCGGACGAGCACCGGCGACCCGCCCAAGCACCGAACGCCTGCGACGAACCGCATCACGAAACCGGTTTCTCGGAAACCGGGACGACCAACCGGGAGGCCCCCGCTCGGAGCCGCACGACCGACCCAGCGCTTCGAGGCCCTCCCTGGCCGCTCTCGGTGCCCCTCGCTCGACGTCGCCACCCCCCGTCACCTTGCCCGTCAACTTGCTCGAAGTTTATGTCCGACGACCCGATTCAGGATGTTCTCGATGACGCCGCCACCCGGATGGACGATGCCGTCCAGTACATGCGATCGGAACTGAAGTCGATCCGCGCCGGACGCGCCACCCCGGCCATGCTCGATAGCGTCAAGGTCGAATACTACGGCAGCCAGGTACCGCTCAACCAGGTGGCCAGCGTCAGTGCTCCCCAGCCGGACTTGATCGTCGTCCAGCCCTTCGATCGGGATTCGCTCCACGACATCGAGAAAGGCATCATGAAGGCCGACCTGGGCCTCAACCCGAACAACGACGGCGAAAAGATTCGCGTCCCCGTACCGCCTCTCTCGCAGGAGCGCCGCGAGGAGCTGGCGAAGACCGTGCGGGAGCGCGCCGAGGAAGCCAAAATCTCCATCCGCAACATCCGGCGCGACACGAAGGACGAAATCCAGTCGGCCGTCGAAAAGCACAACTTCTCGGAGGACGTCGAGTACGGCGCCGAGGAAGACCTGCAGGACATCACCGACACCTACACGGAGCGCGTCGACCAGCTGCAGGAGAAGAAGGAGAACGAGCTGATGCAGGTCTGAGCCGACCCGCAGAACGCCGCGTGTCGAATTTCGAATGAGATGAGTTCGCTTCCGATGCCGGGGTGGATCATCTGCCCCCACTCGACATTCGACACGCGCAATTCGACAGAGAAATGCTGGAGGGGTGCCCGAGCGGTCGAAGGGGCTCGCCTGGAAAGCGAGTGTGCCGCCATGCGGTACCGGGGGTTCGAATCCCTCCCCCTCCGCCTTCCTGCACGATCAGCAAAGCCGAGTTGTCCGGAGGACGGCTCGGCTTTTTCTTTATGCCGAGGGGGATGGGTTACGGGTTATGGGTTACGGGTTATGGGTTACGGGTTATGGGTTACGGGTTATGGGTTGTGGGTTGCGGGGTGTGGGTTGTGGGGTATCGGGGGATATGCGGTGGGGCTCGGGGCGGTGAGCGGTAGCGCACCGGTTCGTTCGACCTGATTCGTTCTGACTCGTTCTTCCAGGCTCGCTCCGGCTCTCTCGCCTTTCTTGTTTGCTTGTCCTTCCTCTCACGAGGCTGTTTTTCGTCATGGTCCACAGCATGACTGGATTCGGTCGCGGCCAGGCGACCGTCGATGGCACCACCGCAAGCGTCGAACTGCGCTCGGTCAACAAGCGCCATCACGACGTCTCCCTCCGCATGCCCGACGCCCTGGCCGACCGGGAAGGCGACGTCCAGGCCCGCCTCAAGGAGGCGTTCGAGCGAGGCCGGTTCCTCGCCGACATCGACGTGGTCGCCGAAGAGGACGAGGCGCTTCCCGTTGACCTGGACACGGAAAAGGCCCTGGCCTACAAAAAGCTTCTGGAGCGCCTCTCGGCGGCCGCCCAGATTCAAGAGCCCATCCGCCTCGATCATCTGCTGCAGTTCGACGACGTGTTCGTCGCCGCCGACGAGACCCGTGAAGCGGCAGCAGATGAGATGTGGCCCGCCGTAGCAGCGGCTCTGGACGAGGCCATCGATGCCCTCCGCGCGATGCGTGCCCAGGAGGGCCAAGCGCTCCGCACCGACCTCGCGGCCCGCATCGACGCGATTGAAGACAACCTCGACGCCATCGAAGACCGGGCACCCGAACGCGTCCGCGAACGCCAGCAGCGGCTGCGCGACCGGCTGGAGGAACTGGTGGACGACGACCGCATCGACCCCGACCGGATCGAAACCGAGATCGCCCTCCTCGCCGACAAGCTCGACGTGACGGAGGAGTGCGTCCGCCTCGACTCTCATCTGGAGATGTTTCGGGAGGCGATGGCGGGAGACGAACCCGCCGGGCGCAAGCTCAAGTTCATCACGCAGGAGATCCACCGCGAGGCGAACACGATCGGCGCCAAGGCCAACGACGAAGCGATCTCTCGCTGCGCCGTTCAGATCAAGGAGGAAATCGAAAAGATCCGCGAGCAGATCAGCAACGTGGAGTAAGGGGGGCTCGGTGTTGGGTACTCGGTACTGGGTACTCGGTACTGGGTACTCGGTATTGGGTACTCGGTATTGGGTGTTGGGGGCTCGGTGTGGGTACGGGGGGTGGGGGATTCTGTCTGCTGCAAACGACGCACAAACCATCCACGACCCTCTCTCTGCATGTCCGACCGCAAGATTATCGTTCTCACCGCCCCGAGTGGTGCCGGCAAAACGACGATTGCCCGACGGGTGATGGCGGAAATCCCGGAGCTGTCTTTCTCCGTTTCGGCAACGACCCGGGAGGCACGGCCCGACGAGACGCACGGGGAAGACTACTTCTTTCTCTCCGACGAAGCGTTTCGCTCGTACGTCGACCAGGGAGAGGTCCTGGAATACGAAGAAGTCTACCCCGGCCAGTTCTACGGAACGCTGCGGTCGGAAGTCGCCAGCAAGGCGGAGGACGGCGGCGTGCTTCTCGACATCGACGTTCGCGGGGCGCACAGCGTCAAAGACGCCTTCGGGGACGACGCGCGGGTCCTTTTCGTGGCGCCCCCGTCGATGGAGGAGCTTCGCCGGCGCCTTCGCAAACGGGGCACGGAGTCGGATCGCGCACTCCGCGAACGCCTCGAACGAGCCGAGATGGAGATGGACGAAGCAGACCGCTTCGATGCGGTCGTGGTGAATGACGATCTCGACCGCGCAGTCGAGGAAACTTTGCAGGAGATCCGTCAGTTTTTGTCGAGCTAAGCACTCTTCCCGAAGCGCAGAACGATCCGACCCGCCTATGGCTATCGAAACGCTGGACGTCGAGAAACTCGCCAACAAAACCGGCAACCTGTACGAGTCGGTGGCGATTCTCTCAAAGCGATCCCGCCAGGTCGCCTCCGACATGAAGTCGGAACTCGAAGACAAGCTTTCCTACTTTGAGGGCTTCGGCCCGGAGATGGAAGACGTGACGATGCAGGAGGAGCAGGCGCAGGTCTCCATCGAGTACGAGGAGAAGCCGGAGCCCACCGAGGTCGCCATCGAGGAGTTCATGGACGACCAGCTGTACTACCGGAAGCCGGAGTAGCTCTTCGCCGCCCTCTGGCATGCTCATCGGACGGCGCAGGGGCGTGCGAGCGCTCCGCCGACCCGTGGCCTGGCAGGACCCGATTCTCCTTCCGTCCTCATGTCTGATGATTCTTCCCCTTCCCTGGAGGGCCGACGGTTGATCCTCGGTGTCACGGGAAGCATCGCAGCATACAAATCCGCTCTCCTGATCCGGCAGATGAAACGGGCCGGCGCCGACGTCCGCGTCGTGATGACCGACGACGCGAAGCGGTTTATCACACCGTTGACGCTGGGCACCCTGTCCGAAGCCGACGTCCTGGGAGATATCTTCCCCGAGTCCAGCGATGCGTCCGGAAGCTGGACGCAGCACGTGCGCCTGGGTCTGTGGGCCGACCTGTTCGTCATCGCCCCGGCCACGGCCCAGACCCTTGCCAACCTGGCCGGTGGCTTCAGCAATTCGATGCTAACGGCCACGGCGCTGTCGGCCCGCTGCCCCATCCTGGTCTGCCCGGCGATGGACCGCGACATGTACCGCCACCCGGCCACGCAGCGCAACCTGCAGCAGCTGCGCGACTACGACTACACCGTGATGCCCGCCGCCCACGGCGAGCTGGCCAGCGGTCTCGTCGGTCGTGGGCGAATGCCCGAGCCGGAGGCAATCCTCCGCCGCATCGCCGACCTGTTGGACGGACGTCCGCCCGCCGCCGATGCCCTCGCCTCCCCGTCGGTCACCGACGAGGAGGCCGACCCCCCGGCCGACCCGTCGCCGGCGTCGGCCTCCAGCACGCCTGCCGACCTCCGCGGACTGCGCGTGCTCGTTACCGCCGGCCCCACGCAGGAACCCATCGACCCGGTGCGGATGCTCACCAACCCCTCCACCGGGCGCATGGGGTACGCCATCGCCGAGGCCGCCCGCGCTCGCGGCGCCGACGTCACCCTCGTCTCCGGCCCCACGCATCTCGATCCTCCCGGCGGCGTAACCGTCGTCCGCATCCAGCGGGCCCAGGAAATGCATGAGGCCGTCCAGAGCCGGCGCGACGACGCCGACGTCATCATCGGGGCCGCAGCAGTGGCCGACTACGCCCCGCGCCGCGCGTCCTCCTCCAAAACGAAGAAGGACGAGGCCGAGCTCACGCTCTCCCTCCGCCGCACGCCCGACGTCCTCAAGACCGTCGGCGCCAACAAGCGGCCCGGGCAGGTTCTCGTCGGCTTCGCCCTCGAAACCGACGACGAACGGGAGAACGCCCGCCGGAAGCTGGAGGCGAAGAACCTGGACTGGATTGCCCTCAACAACCCCCGCGAGGACGGCGCCGGCTTCGGCACGTCCACCAACCGAGTCACGCTCCTGGGACGCGACGGAACGGTGGATGAGCTTCCGCTCCTTTCGAAACGAGACGTGGCCGATGCGCTTCTCGACCGGATCGTCGATCCCGATCTCGCCCCGGTCCCGTCTCCGTCCTGAAGGGCGGGGCGTCCTGCGAGCATCCTTCGCGATCCTGCACTCCGGCGCAGAGGAGCCGGGATCGCGGCGGAGCCTGCCCGATGATCTCGGCGTCTGTCGCAGTACTGCATCAGCCCGCACCGCTCCCGGACCGCTCTTTCGCATCGCGCCCTACCGTCTCTGCCGTTCGTTCCGGGCGTCTGCTCATTCCGGGCGTTTGCGGATGGCCCGGCGTCGCACCCGGGCGGCCGCCCCGCTCACGTGCGCCCATCGCCCCCGATCCTCGCCCATGCACGAACTCCTCCGCGCCCTCCGAAGCATCCTCGAGCACGAACAGGCCGTGTACGGCAATCGTCTCGCCCTTCCGCCCGATGGGGCCGGCGCGTCGCCGGAGCCGTCGGACCGGGAGCTGCCGCCGGACCAGGAGGACGCCTCCGAGGCGTCCTCGCCCGCACGGGCGGCCGCGCAACCGGACGCTTCGTCGGCGGAGGATCCGCCGAACGCCGCCCCCTCTTCCTCACCCGATTCCTCAGAAGAAACCGACGCCATGCCGAACCGCGACCTTTTCGGGAACGAAGTCAACCCTGCCGACGACCCGTCCCTTCCGCCGTGGGAGCGAATCGAGTCCCTCATTCCGGACGATGCGCCCTACAAGGACGCTGAAAGCCTGGAGGCGGTCGAAACGTTTCTCGCCGACACGGTGCTCGTTCCGATCGACGAGGAGCGCGAGAACCCGGTGTTCGGCGTGGGCGACCCGACTGCCGATCTGGTCATCATCGGCGAGGCACCCGGCCGCGACGAGGACAAGAAGGGCGAGCCGTTCGTCGGACGGGCCGGAACACTGCTGGACAAGATTCTGGATGCGATCAACTTCGAGCGGGAGGAGGTCTACATCACCAACATCCTGAAGAGTCGTCCCCCGCGAAACCGCGACCCGCATGCCGACGAGGTGGAGGCCCATCTCCCCGTCCTCTACAAACAGATCACCCTGATCCGGCCGAAGATCATCTTGTGCGTGGGGAAGGTGGCGGGAAACACGATGCTGGACCGAAGCTCGTCTCTCTCCTCGCTTCGGGACCAGGAACACGACTTCTACGGCATCCCCACGATGGTGACGTACCACCCGGCGGCGCTGCTGCGCAACTCGCAGTGGAAGCGCCCGACCTGGGAGGACGTCAAGCTCCTTCGCACGCGGTACGACCAGCTCACCGACGGAGACGCGTAGGCAGGAGTCGCCGGGGCCGCGGGTGGGGCGCCTGCAACTCCGAGCCGTGCTTGCTCATACCAGACACGGGTTGCAGATTACGATAGCGTTTCCCCGCTCGGCCGGCCTTTCTCATTCTCCAACTGGATGGCGTTTATGGCGGAGAACGACGAGTCGCAGCAGCGCATGAACATTGACGACAGCTCGCAGCCCTCGTATCCCCTCGAGAAGATGCGGGGTCGGCAGAGCGACCGTCGGCGGGCCGAGGCGCAGAAGATCCACGAGCAGTCCGGCCGCGTGCCGCCGCAGGCGACCGATGTCGAGAAGTCCGTCCTCGGCGCGATGCTGATCGAGCGGGAGGCCATCCCGCAGGCCATCGAGGTGCTCCCGCCGGAAGCCTTCTACAGCGCGAAGCACCAGAAAATTTACGGCGCGATCTGCAGCCTCTTCGAACGAGGCAATCCGGTCGACCTCGTCACGCTGACCGAGGAGCTGAAGCGGCGCGACCAGCTCGACGACATCGGCGGGCCGTACTATCTGACGGAGCTGACCACCCAGGTCGCCTCCGCGGCCAACGTCGAGTACCATGCTCGCATCATTGCGGAGAAATCTCTTCTCCGCAAAATGATCGAGACGATGACGTCGCTGGTGGGCAAGGCCTACGACCCGGGTGCCGACGCCTTCGAGCTGCTCGACGAAGCGGAGAGCGAAATCTTTCAGATCTCGGACACGCAGTTGCGCAAGGCCGCCTCGCCGCTCAACGAGGTGGTGAAGGAGACCTTCGAGCACCTCGAGTCCATCCACGGTCAGGACGAGGCCATCACCGGCGTGCCGAGCGGTTTCCCGAAGCTCGACAAGCTGACGAGCGGCTGGCAGGACAGCGACCTGATCATCGTCGCTGCGCGGCCCAGTATGGGCAAGTGCCTGGGCAGGGGCACACCCGTCATGATGTACGACGGAAGAACGAAACCCGTCGAGGACATCGAGGTGGGCGACCGGCTGATGGGAGACGACGGATCGCCCCGCAGAGTCCAATCTCTGGCCCGTGGCCGAGAGCCGATGTACTGGGTCCGCCAGAAGCGCGGGATGGACTACCGCGTCAACGAGAGCCACATCTTGAGCCTCAAAAAAAGCCGGAGCGGCGACCGCCGGCCGCGCGGATCGGTCACGGACATTTCCGTGCGCGACTACCTCCAGAAATCCGACAGGTGGAAGGACGACAACAAGGGCTTTAAGGCCCCGGCGTCGTTTCCCGAACAACCCGTCCCCCTCGATCCCTATCTGCTTGGGCTCTGGCTTGGAGACGGGAAGGCGGACAATGCCCGGATCTACTCAACGGACGATGGGGTCGTCTCTTATCTGCAACAGACGGCCGATGCCCGGGGAGACACCTTGCGCATCCACGACGCCGACCGGTCCTGCCCCTCGTATCTGATTCGGAGTGGAACGCAAGGACTTGCCGACAAGAAACGCTCGGTTCAAGCCGTTCTCCGGACCCTCGGCGTTCTGAACGACAAGCACATTCCCCACCTCTACATCGGAAACTCCCGCGAGAAGCGGTTGCGCCTGCTCGCCGGACTGATCGATAGTGATGGACACCTGAACGCCGGGCACGGCGGCACCTACGAAATCACCCAGTCCAGCCGGCGTCTCGCCGAGCAAATCAAATACCTGTGCGACACCCTCGGGTACCGAACGTCGTTGACCGAGAAGACGGTCCGCATCGCGTCGATCGATCATACCTCAACTGCCTATCGCGTCCGCTTCAACGGCAACGTCGACGAGATTCCTGTTCGCGTCGACCGGAAAAAGGCCGACGAATGGACGGACCGGCGGAACTGGCGCGTAACCGGCATCGAGGTGGAACCCGATGGCGTCGGCGACTACTACGGGTTTACGCTCGACGGCAACGGTCGCTTCCTCCTGGCCGACGGCACCGTAACGCACAACACCGCGTTTAGCCTCGCCTGCGGCCTGAACGCCGCGACGCATCCGGAGAAGCCGACCGGGGTGGCGATCTTCTCGCTGGAGATGGGCGCGCAGCAGCTCGCGCAGCGGCTTCTTACCTCTCAGGCCCGTGTGGACGCGCACAAGGCGCGCACCGGGCAGATGAACAACGAGGACTGGCAGCGCCTGGCCCGGGCGGCCGGAAAGCTGAGCGAGGCCGACATCTTTATCGACGACACGCCGGGCCTGAGCGTTCTGGAGTTGCGCGCGAAGTGCCGCCGCCTGAAGGCCGAACACGACGTCGGCCTCGTCATCGTCGACTACCTGCAGCTCATGCAGGCCTCCGGCGGGCTGCGCAACAACGCCAACCGCGAGCAGGAGATCGCCCACATCTCGCGTTCGCTCAAGGGGCTGGCAAAAGAGTTGGACCTGCCCGTCGTCGCGCTCTCGCAGCTCAACCGGGCCGTCGAAAACCGCGGCGGCGACAAGCGCCCCCAACTCTCCGACCTGCGGGAAAGCGGCTCCATCGAGCAGGACGCCGACGTCGTATCGTTCATCTACCGCGCCGAGCGATACGGCATCACAGTCGACGAACAGGGCAACTCGACCGAGGGCATCGCCGAAATCATCATCGAGAAGCAGCGTAACGGCCCCATCGGCACCGTCGAGCTTGCCTTCGTGAAGCAGTACGCCCGCTTCGAAAACCTGACGAGCCGCTACGACGACGATCCCGGCATGGGCGGCGGCTTCGACGGCGGCGATGTGCAGGGCGGCGCCCCCCCGCCGTCCGGTGGCGGCTTCGACGGCGACGGCGGCGGACAAGGCGCCGGCGAGCCGTCGTTCGAGGAAGACGCACCGTTCTAACGAATCGAAAGAATCGTTCCCAAGACGAGGGTCGAACGACGCGGCGAGAAGGCACGCGAGATGTAAAGATCAGAGACGTAAAGATCAAAGGGGAGTCCGCCCTCCATCCAGCACAAGCCTCCCTCCCACGTCGAGACCCGGGACGGGTGTGCAGACGTCGCCCAATGACATCCCCCGAAATACAAAAAACAAAGCGCCCTGAGCGTCGTGCTCAGGGCGCTTTTCTGTATCTCTGCGTTCTTGGGTCTCTGCGTTGGAGGTGACGGGCGGATTCGAACCGCCGTACGAGGCTTTGCAGGCCTCTGCCTAACCACTCGGCCACGTCACCGTGATTCGGGGTGATTCGGACTGGCGCAGCAGGTCGCTTTGTTCGGTCTCAGTTTTCGGCCCGCCTTCGGGGTGGCTGTCCTGCTTTCAGCGCGGTCCGGGCGTGGGTGTCGCGAACCTGCGCGAGGGTCTTTCTGTTGTGTTCCCACCGTGTGTTCCGATAAATGCGCGGTCTGTTGGTGGGTTCCTCCGGTGCCCGACACCCGGGTCGCAAAAGACCGGACGGCAGGGAGCCGCGCTCGTTGCACGCCCGGCAGGATTCGAACCTGCGACCTCCGGATTAGAAGTCCGATGCTCTATCCAACTGAGCTACGGGCGCAGGTCGGTGGAGCCATCGGGCCGCGGCATCACCGGCGGCGGCCGGCCCCGACGCTTCGGCAGACGGCCCGGTAGGATGAAGCGGCCCGGCACAGACGGAGGACGTTGCCGCCTGCAGCGTGCACAACGCTTCGCGGCACCCGCGGGGCGCATCGGCCGTCGGTCGGGGAAATCGGTCGGGGCGGCCGGATTCGAACCGGCGACCTCCTGCTCCCAAAGCAGGTGCGCTAACCGGACTGCGCCACGCCCCGGTGGGAGGATGCCAAGGCGACAGGGGCGGCTCGGCATCCGTCGTCGGCGGATGCGATCGCTCTGCCTACTGCTGCTTCGCCGCCTTCAGTTCCTCTTCGACATCATCGAGGGGGACCATCTTCTGACGGTACCCGTAGCTTCCGTTTTCTTTCTTTTCGGCAACGACAATCTGGGCCATCTTCCGGGAGCCCTTGCCGCTTCGTCGAGTCCTAGCCATCGTTTACTTTTTCTCTCGGTGAAGGGTATGCTTTTGGAGGACCGGGTTGTACTTCATCAGTTCCAGCCGGTCGCTGGTATTCCGCCGGTTCTTCGTCGTGTGGTAGCGCGACGTGCCCGGCTCTTCGGTGCATTCAAGGATGACCTGAACGCGGTTTCCCTTGGCCATAGCGGGTCAGGAGGTCGGTGAGCGAGAACGAAGAGAAATCGGAGGCGCTACACGTCGTAGCCCTGGGCCCGCGCCTCGTTGAGCACGGCCTCGATTCCCTTCTTGTTAATCGTCTTGATGGTCTTGGCGGAGACCTTCAGCGTCACGTAGCGGTCTTGCGAGGGGATGTAAAACCGCTTCTTCTGCAGGTTGCGCTGAAAGCGCCGCTTCGACTTCTGGTTCGACGGTGAAACGCTGTTTCCAGTAACCGGGCCTTCACCGGTAATGTCGTCTTTGCGCGCCATGATCCGACCGATGTCTGTGAAGATCGCTGTGAGAGCACCTACGTGACAAACCGCGCCGCGTGGCCTGAACTCCAGCGACAGAGGCCACCGGTAGCTGTAGATGCATCTGGAGTAGACAGTCGTATTGAAGGCAGCGAATCCACGATTTGTTTGTGAAGAAGGGCTGATCTCCCCTTTCTTCTGCGGAAATCCTTGGAGAGAGGTCCCGTTCCCCGGCGGGGTGTTTTTCCTCCTCCCGGTCGCTGTGGAGACGACGGTGGAGACAGACGAGGAACGGGCACCGGAGGTCGAAGGCAGGGCGATGCGGCGTCCTTCGGCGTTTCGCCGCGCTTTACTGCCCCTGCCCGTCTCCGGAGGCGGTTCCGTCCGGCCGGTGAGGGGTGACGCCCGGCGTCAAGAACTCGAACAGCGTATCGCCGCGCAGGCCCAGGCGGAGCGTTTCGAGCGGAATGACTTCCGAAGGCGCGATATTGCCCAGGTTGACGTTCGCTCCCTGGTGCTTGATGAACCAGACCTGCTGCATCTTATGTGGCGCTTCGAAGATGATGTCGCGCGGGTCGACGCGCGCGACGATCTCGTCCACGAGGCCGGTTCGCACCTCGCCGTTGGGACGGAAGAGACCGGCCGTTCCCGTTTCCCGCGACTCGGCGATGACCTTCCAGCTGCCGGCTTCCAGCTCGGCCTGCATCGCTTCCACCCACCGGTAGGGCGGCATGATGTTGTTGGCGTCCTTCGACCCCACCTCGCTGAGCACGGTGAAGTCCTGCGCGAAGAGCTCGATCGCGCGCAGCTTTTCTTCCTGCGGCATCGACACCGATCCGTCGGAGATCTCGACGTGCCGGACGCCGAGGTCGTCCAGCAGCCGCCGGTAGGTATCGATCTGATCGCGCAGGAAGAAGGCTTCGAAGAGCGTCCCACCGAAATAGATCGGGAGGTCCGCCTCCCGGTACAGAGCCAGCTTCGTTTCCAGGTTCGGCGTGATGGCCGCCGTCCCCCATCCCAGTTTCACGAGATCGATCACCTCGGCCGCCGTGTCGAGGATGTCGCGGATCTGACGCGGGCCCAGCGCCTTGTCCAGCATATGGGTCAGGCCCTTGTGGCGGGGCTTCTCCGGCCGGTCGGGCAGGCCGATGATGTCGTACTCGTCCGTAATCATGGGCAGGGGCCGAGATGAGCAGGAAGCGAAAACGAGGGCCGGCAGACGTCGATCCGGCCCAGGACGTCGCGGGAAGCGTCCGAGCGCCTCAAGCATCCAGGTGAACCGCACGGGCCGGTTCGACCGACGACGCTCGCACGGCCGGGTAGAAGGCGGCCAGAACGCACAGACCGAACGCGACGACGGCGATCACGAACACGTCGGCGAACTGGATGGACACAGGGTATGCATTAATCAGAAAGGATTCGGCCTGGGTCATCGAAACCAGTTTGAAATGTTTCTGGAGGGTGGCCAGCCCCAGTCCGAGAACGAGGCCGGCACCGGTACCGATCGCACCGATGAGAGCCCCTTCCAGGAGGAAAATCCTGCGGATGTTGGTGCGGGACACCCCCATGGCCTGCAGCGCGCCAATGTCTCGCCGCTTCTCAATCACCACCATGGTCAGCGATCCGACGATGTTGAACGCCGCCACGACCACGATGAGAAGGAGAATGGCCGACGCCCCCCACTTTTCGAGCTGCATGACGTCGTAAAGGGACTGCTGCAGGTCGTACCAGGTCTTAACCTGGAAGCGCTCGGGGGAAAGGCGACCTTGCAGAGCGGCCTTCACCTCGTCGGCGCGGTCCAGATCGCTGAGGCGCAGGTCGATGCCGCTCACCCGCCCGTCCATCCGAAACAGGCGCTGGGCTTCGTCCAGGGCGATGAACACGTGGTTCTGGTCGTAGGCAGCCTGCATTTCGAACAATCCGCGCACCTCGTAGCGTCGAACGGGCGGACTGCCGAAGACCTGCGTAAGCGTGCGCTCGATGCCGGGGGCGGAGAGAAGACCGACCCGGCTCCCGTCTCCGTCTCCTCGCGACGGCACGACGCCGACCTGCTGCGACAGCCGCCGCCCCACGACGATGCCGGGCCCGTCCTCCGTTCGCTCGACGTTGAACGAGCCAACCCCGGTCTGCTGCACGATCTCCCGGCCTTCCGACAGTGCCGCCGGGTCGACCCCGCGCACGATGACGACCTGCTGCGTTCCCGGCTCTTCCGGATGGAGAAAGAGCGCCTTCCCCTCCACGTATGGAGAGGCCGATTCCACGTGATTGACGCTGCCCGTCAGGTCGAGAAGCGAATCGGCATTCGCCAGTCCCCGCTCGTCGGTGCTGACGACGCGGACGTGCGGATCGATCGATACGAGAAGATCTCGGACGAAGTCGTAGAAGCCGTTCATCACCGAGAGGACGACGATGAGCGCGGCCACGCCGAGGGCGACCCCCGTCATCGAGATACCCGTGATGATCGAGATGAGCGACACGTCCCGGCGTCCCAGGAGATAGCGCCGCGCAATCTGAAAGCGATAGTCCACCCTTCCAACCTCAGGTTCGATGTTCGGAACGGTCGCCCCCGCCCCGCTCGTCCGGCGTTCTTCGCGTGCCGGCTACCGCCCCGATGCGGCAGCCCACATCGGGTCGGGCCGGGTGAAGGCGTCGTCGGGGGCGGACGCCGGCAGCGAAACGTTGCGCGTGTAGATGGTTACCGGCCCGCCGGTCGACGGCTTCTCGGTGGCCAGCACGACGGAGCCGCCCGGCGCCTGCAGGGTGTCGGCCCCGGTCCAGGTGAACCGGGCGGGCGGAGCCGCTTCGGGCATGCTCTGCAGGTGGAACGCCCACCGGTCGAGCCGCCCCGTTTCGGCGTCGACGTACATCCAGTACTCGTCGCCCGGCGTCAACCCCACCTCGCCGAAGCTCAGGTGGAGGACGTCGTGGTCGGCGGTAGACGAATCGGCGACGTAGGAGCGGTTCACGCCCGGGTCGAACACCTTCAGCGGAGCGAGGAGCCAGTAGGTGTCGTTGATGAACGCCCGGTAGGCCTGCGCGCGACGGGTCGAGTCCTGCGCCCCCGTCAGTTCGGATCCGTTCAGATAGACGGTGCCGGGAGTGAGCGTCCCGGAGGCGGCGCTCACGTCCAGAAGCGCGACGTAGGTCGAGTCCTCCCCGCCCGTCCACTCGAGGCGATACGCGCCCGTTTCCCGGTTCCACAGATGCCGCCGCGGCGGCCCCGCCTGGTCGCCGCGCTCGACGGCAAAGTCGAAGCGAAGCATCGGCGCCGACGCCCAGGCCCGTCCACCGTGAGCCTCCACGAGGCGCATCGCGACCGAATCGGCCTTCGAATCGACCGTCACGGTGTCGACGGCCGCGACCGGCTCCTCTCCGTCGGCGGTTTCATCCGCCGGTGCGTCGGACGTACAGGCGGTGCCGGTGAGCGCGACGGCGAGAAGAGGCAAGAGAGAAAGCAGAGGCAGGCGCATGGACGGCAGCGTCGTTTCGGTAGGGGATCCACTGCGCAACATACGATGCGCTCGCCGGAGGTGCACACCGGGCGCCCGGCGCCTTCGGGGGTCGGGAGGGATGGAAGGATGGAGGGATGGAAGGATGAAAGGGGGGACGGAGGGATGGGGCAAGGGGGGCGTTCGCACCATCCATCTGGCCTTCCAGCCCCGAATCCGTCGGATTTGGGGTTACACGTTGAAGCGGAAGAGAATCACGTCGCCATCCTGCACGACGTACTCTTTGCCCTCGGTTCGCATCACGCCGGCGCGCCGCGCCGCTTCTTCGGAGCCCTGCTCTTCGTAGTCGGTGAAGTGGATCGTCTCGGCACGGATGAATCCCTTCTCGAAGTCGGAGTGGATCTGCCCGGCCGCTTGCGGGGCCTTCGTGCCCTTGCGAATCGTCCAGGCGCGGGCTTCTTTCGGGCCGGCGGTGAAGAAGGTAATGAGCCCGAGCAGGTCGAACGCCGCCCGGATGAGCCGCTCGAGGCCGGATTCTTCCAGCCCCATGTCTTCCAGAAACAGCTGCCGCTCGTCCGGATCGTCGATCTCGACGATCTGTGCCTCCACCTCGGCGGAGATGACGACGACGCCCGCATCCTCTTCCTCCGCGACCTCGCGCACCTCGTCGACGTACGCGTTGCCGTCGGGCAGGTCTTCCTCGGCGACGTTTGCGGCGTACAGGACGGGCTTGTCCGTCAGCAGAAACAGCTCGTCGACGATCTCGCGGCCGGTCCCCTTCGTTTCGACCTCGAACGAGCGCGCCCACGCGCCGTCCGACAGGTGCTCGTGCAGGTTCTCGTAGACGGTGAGCTTCTGCTGGGCTTCCTTCTCGCCGCTTTGGGCCGGCTTGCGGGTCTTTTCGATGCGCTTCTCCACCGTCTCCATGTCTTTGAGCAGGAGCTCGGTGTTGATGACGTCGATGTCGCGCCGGGGGTTGACGGACCCGGAGACGTGAACGACGTTCTCATCGTCGAAGCAGCGGACGACGTGGATGATCGCGTCGACCTCGCGGATGTTGGCCAGGAACTGGTTCCCCAGGCCTTCCCCTTTCGACGCTCCCTCGACGAGCCCGGCGATGTCGACGAACTCGATCGATGCGGGGGTCGTCTCGGCGGCGTCGGCCAGCTCGGCGAGCCGGTGGAGACGGTCGTCCGGAACCGGCACGACGCCGATGTTCGGGTCGATCGTGCAGAACGGGTAGTTGTCCGATTCGGCCCCCGCGTTGCTCAGGGCATTGAAGATGGTCGATTTGCCTACGTTGGGAAGGCCGACGAGGCCGCAGCGAAGGGACATAGAGCGTCCGGAATTGGGCGGTGAGAGGAGCGCAACCGGGATGAATTGGGCGTCTCTCCTGCTGTTCCGGCCACGCCGCGCTGTCGCCCCTCAGGACTCATTGCACACCGAAAATTCCCAGGGAGGTGGGTGTTTGCAGGGCGTCGGTGTTCGAGCCCTCCCGTTCCGCCGGGCGGTTCCCGCTCCGCCCTGTGGCCTCTTCGCTCGTCCGCCCGCTTCATCCGTCTGCGTAGTCGACGTCGACAAACTCGCGTTCGGGAAGGCGCACGGCCGTCAGGCGGCCCATCCCCGGCTGCATGTGATAGCAGGCGCCCGTGTCGATCAGGATGAGCTTTTCTTGATCGATCGGTTCGGCCTGCGGGGTGTGGCCGCACACGACGGTCTTCTCCCATGCGAAGTCGTTGGCCTGCAGGTGCCCCCGCTCCCACAGAAACGTCTCCTCATCGCCGTCCTCCAGATTTTCCTGCACGCTCCGGTCTGCCTTCAGCCCGGCGTGGACGAAGACGAAGTCGTCGGTCTCGTGGTACATTTTGGTGTTGCGCACGAACTCGGCATGCGTCTCCGGAATGTCGAAGTCCTGCGCGTTCTGCATGTAGCTTTGCAGCGTCGCGATTCCGCCGTTGACGCGCCACAGGTTGAACGCCCCGGAGTCGAGATAGCCCAGCATGAGCGACTCGTGATTTCCCCGGAGAAAGGTGCAGTCGACCTCTTCCCGCAGCTCCAGGAGCCGGTCGATCACGCCCTTCGAGTCGGGTCCGCGGTCGATGTAGTCTCCCACAAAGAGAAGATGGTCATCCGGCGACGGGTCCAGTTCGTCAAGAAGAAGATCGAGCGTCTTGGCACACCCGTGTATATCGCCTACGGCAATGAGGCCCATCGTGCGTGCTCCGCTGTGCGGCTCCAGTGATGAGTGGCAACGTGGCAGGCGAACGTCGGAGAAACGGTCGCGACTCGCCCCGTATGTTGCGGATTTATTAAGAGAAAGACAACCCGACGTGCGGATGGCCGCCGGCACCGGTCTCCGGGCGGTGCCAGCCCGGATCTGCCGGCACCCTCTGGTTTCGTGCGGCCCCCGACGGACCGCCGACGCTTTTGATGGCCGGCGCTTCTGATGTGGATCGGATCGATCTGTGAGAGGAACGAGACCGATCGCCGGCTGGTCCTGCGGGAAGATCCTGCGGGGCGGTCTTGCGGGGAGGCGGGGAGGCGGGGAGGCGTCTGCGCCGCGCCCCTGCGGCTGCATGCCTGCACGGAGGGTCCTACGAGCGAGCCCGGTCGCGAATCGAGTCGATTCCCACCAGGCCGCGTCCGGTCTTGTGCAGCCGGTCCTGGCGCTCCAGATCCATCAAGATCGAATCGAGCACGCCGTTGATGAAGTTCCCGCTGCGCGGCGTCGAGTACTTCTTGGCAATATCGATCGCTTCATCAATCGACACCTTCGGGGGAATTTCCTCGAACTCGAGCAGTTCGGCCGTCGCCATGCGCAGCAGGCAGCGGTCGACGGGATTGATGCGATGAACCTCCCAGTTCTCTGCGTGCTTGGCAATGACGGTATCGGCCTCGTCGGTCGTCGCGATCGTGGTCCGAAACAGCTTCTTCGCAAACTCCAGCAGGACGCCGTCGTCCTGAAGCTCGGGTTGAATCACCGTCTGAATGTAGTAGTCTCGACTGTCATCTTCCGCCATCTCACGGGCGTAGAGCGCTTGCATGACGCATTCGCGGGCGTGACGTCGGGTACTCATAAGCTGAATCAGTCGAGAGGAAAACCGGAGTTGCAGGACGCTTCGTCGTCAATTCGTCGGCACGTCCTGGTCCGGGCGGCGGGGCCGTTCGCTGACTGGGCCTGCGGCCGGAGTCTGTCCTCGTGGACGCGATCGGGACGAATGAAGGGGTGCGTCGACGGGATGCGGGAAGGTCGGATTGCGTTTTACCAAACCATTGCTCGTATCAGCGAGGGCTAGACGGGTTCGGGCGGCAATCCAGATTCCCTCAATCTTGGATATTCCGCTCGCGGGTATTGCGCGCCGGTCCGTCTGCCGATCCGCAAGACGCCGTTGTCGACGGAGATGGTCAGGGAGACGATCAGGTTATACCGACGCCCCTGGCGTGTCTAGAAAGGAAAGTCCCGGCCCCAACGGCGCACCGGGCCTCTCTTCTCGTTCTTCCATCTGTCCCTCCAACCGCGGTGGGCCATGCAGCCGGATTCCCACATTCACTGGTCGACCTATCCGGCCCTGCTCGTTGCCGCAACGTTTGCGGTCGGGACCGCCCTGGAGGTGTCTCTGTCCATCGGACTCGGGGGCTGGCTCGGTGTTGCTGGGGCCGGGGTGGGCGGGATGGCGGGTGCGTCGGTTCGCGAACGATCTCGCCTGTTCTCTCTCGCCCCTCTGGCCCGGGTCGGGAGCCTGGCGGTGCTGGCCGTCGCCGCCGGCGGCGCCCGCACGGCGGCCATCCAGAGCCCGCCCCCACGCTCCGTTGCCGTTCTGGCCGCAACGGCAGGGGAAACCGGCCTCGACGCCGTCGTGGCGGGCACCATTGCCGATCCTCCCGAACAGCGATCCGGAAGCTGGCGGTTTACCCTGGCGGTATCAACCATCCGGAGAGCGGATGCCCCGCCCGCCGCCGCAATCGACGCCACCGGTCGCCTGCGGGCGACTCTCCACAACCCGTTGTGGATATCCACACCGTCCTACCCGACCCTCCGCGAAGGGGATCGCGTCGAGCTTCAGGGGACCTTCCGACCGGCCCCCGGCCCCCGCAATCCGGGAGGGTTCGACTACGGAGCCTATCTCCACCGACGCGGAATCTGCTGCACGCTGTTCGTGCAGACGCCTGCCGGCGTTCGCGTCCTCGGCGATACGCGCAGCAGCCTTCAGGAGATTACGGTGCGCGGACGCGCATACGTCGACCGGCACATCCGGCGGTTCGTTCCTTCGGACGCGTCGGGGGGCATCCTGCGGGCGCTCCTTCTCGGTAACCGAAGCAGCCTCACCGGCCAGCAGCAAGAGCAGTTCGTCGACACCGGTCTGATGCACCTGCTGGCCGTGTCGGGACTGCATGTGCTGCTGGTGGGGATGATCCTCTACCGCCTCCTGCGGCCGCTGCTGATGCGCGTTCGGCTGCCCCGGCCGGTGCGCGAGGGAGCCCGAGCCATCCTCACCATCGGCGTCCTCCTGTTCTACATGCTGCTGACCGGGGCCCGGCCCTCGGTCGTCCGGGCCGTGGTGATGGCGAGCGTCTTTATCGGCGGACTCCTTATTCAGCGGTCGCCGCACACCCTCAACAGTCTCGGCGTGGCGGCGCTCCTGCTGCTTATGCACCGTCCTCTGGCTCTTTTCGACGCTGGCTTTCAGTTATCGATGACGGCCGTAACCGGGATCATCACCCTCCACCCGCGCCTGTCGGAGCGAATCCCGGAAGCGGTTCTCGCTCATCCGGTGGGCGGGTGGGCGAGTTCCCTGCTGTCCGTGTCGGTCGCCGCAACACTGGGAACGGGTCCCGTTCTGCTGGCTCATTTCGGCCAGGCGCAAATTGGTGGAGTGGTCTTGAACCTTCCCGCCATCCCGCTGACGGCGGCCGGGTTGACGGCCGGCATCCTGTGTGTTCTCGCCGGCGGCGTCCTCTCCGGGGCGGCAGCGGCGTTCGGAACAGCAGCTGACGTATTTCTTCGCGCACTCCTTCACACGGCGCAGTGGGGGGCGGTGTGGTTCAACTGGGGGCTTCTTGCTGTCCCCGGCCTGTCTCTGTTTGTTCTCTCTGCACTCGCCTCTCTTCTGGCCATGGGTGCGCAGTGGCCCCGACCTCGGCTGCGCTGGCGGCTGGGAGCCGCCAGCCTGGCATTTCTGTGTCTGTGGGCCTGGACCCCCGTCCTCTCCGGTGAGTCCCGATCGCATCTGGACGTTGTGTTTCTGGATGTGGGCCACGGCGATGCCATCCTCATCAGCACTCCCGGCAATCGCCATTTCCTGGTCGATACCGGCCCGCGGTCGCACGTCAGCGATGCCGGACGTCGCGTCCTCCTCCCCGTTCTGCAGCACCGGGGCATTCGAACCCTCGATGCTGTTGTCATCACACACCCCGACAGCGATCACCTCGGGGGACTTCCTACACTCCTTCGGGAGGTGGACGTCCGGTCCGTGCTGACCAGCGGCTGGGAGGCGTCAACCGAACTGTTTGAGGAGAGCCGGCGCGTCCTGGATCGTCTGTCGGTGCCGTACCGGCCGGCGGTGGCAGGAGAGATCCTCGAAGCAGGTGGAGGACTTGTCCTTCAGGTTCTTGCGCCGCCCCCCGGCGGCGCCCGCCCCCTCACGTTTCACGAGAACGACGCGTCCGTCGTCCTTCGAATTGGTTTCGGAAGCACGCGGTGGCTGCTGACGGGAGATGTCGAAGAGGCTGGAGAGCAGTGGCTGGTTCGCCGATACGGAGGAATGTTGTCTAGCCACGTCGTGAAGGTTCCCCACCACGGATCTTCGACCAGCAGTGGAATCCCGTTTGTCGAGTGCGTTTCGCAGAAGGGCGCTCCCCTTCATGCTGTGGTCAGCGTAGGTCGGCACGGCCGGTTCGGCCTTCCGAACTCCGACGTTCTCTCTCGTTGGGAGAGGTACGGAGCAATCGTTCACTCTACATCCCGTCAGGGAGCGGTGTGGCTACGGACGGATGGAGAGGAAATCTGGCGGATCCCCTGGCGTGAGTAGGAAACGGTTGAGGGACAGCGGATTCCGCCGTTCCGGTTTCCTCCTTCACGTCCCTTGATGGGATTGCTTCATGAAGGCACCTTCGCTCGCCACCGGCTCGACCTCGTGTATTCCTACACCCGAATATCTCGGTCTGCAATCTGATATACCCTTCTATATCAGTCTCAGATCGGTGGATTTGCTGTATATCAGTTCTCCGTGAGCCGTATCGCGGATTGGTTGAGTTATCCACATCCCCTGTTATGTACAAGGCATCTGGGTTTGGGTACAAAAATGTGTTTGTTGTTGTTGGTGCTGTGGATATGTTGATAACCGATCTACCCACAGGCCGGAGCTCCCGATGTGGATAAATCGGGCTCTCATCCCCGAAGTTATCCACAAACAGAGCGGGATTCCATGCTGGTAAACGCCGTTTGGGGCCGAAATCGGCCGGTTTTCCACGTTTCCACAGTCATCCACAGTCAGATCGGGGAAAACACGTGACCGGTTGTGCACACTCATCCACAGTGTTGAGAACTTCGGGACGGAGGTGGACGAAGGGTTCCGTTATGCACAGCCGATCGCGCTTCGTGAATGACTCCCGTGTTATTAAGGTGTTATTCCCCACTTATCCACCGGTTATCCACAAAATTGTGGATAAGAAAAGCACAGGGAGGGGCCGCGGCGACGCGGGTCTGACTGGTATAGCGGCTGTCAGTCGTCGCGACCCAGGCGCCGGTACATTTCCCGCTTGTAGTCCTCCACGCCCGGTTGATTGAACGGATGGACGCCGATGAGATACCCGCTGACGGCGACTGCGTGCTCGAAGAAGTACAGCAGCGCGCCCACCGATTCCGCGTCGATGCGGTCCATCCAGAGGGTAATGGACGGGACGCCACCGTCTGTGTGGGCCCGAAGCGTCCCTTCATAGGCCCCGCGTGTGACGTCCGACAGCGACGTGCCGGCCACGTAATTGAGGTCGTCGAGGTTGTCCTCGCTGGCGGGAATGTCGAGGTCGCCGCCGTCGTCCTCCGCCATCAGAAAGGTCTCCATCATCGTCCGCTGCCCGTCCTGCATGTACTGCCCCAGCGAGTGGAGGTCGGTGGTGTACTGAACGACGGAGGGAAACAGGCCGGTGTTGTCCTTCCCCTCGCTCTCGCCGAAGAGTTGCTGCCACCAGCTGCCGACGCCGCGAAGCGCCGGTTCGAACACCGCCAGCACTTCCAGATCGTAGCCCTGCTCCAGCAGCAAAGCGCGAATCCCGGCATACCGCAGGGCATCCATTGACGCCACCGGCTCTCGCCGGCTGAGCGACTCGCACATCGATACGGCGCCGTAGAACAGGGAGCGAATGTCGATGCCGGCCGCAGCAATGGGCAAGAGCCCGACCGGAGTCAACACCGAAAACCGGCCGCCCACATCCCGCGGAATGACGTACTTCTTGTAGTTTCGCTCGGCGTGGAGCGCGTTCAGGGCACCCGTCTCGGGATCGGTCGTGATGATGATGCGGTCACTGGCATCTGCGAACCGATCCTCCATCCACTGGCGGACGAAGCGGAAGGCGAGGGCTGTTTCGAGGGTCGTCCCGCTCTTCGAGATGACGTTTACGTAGACGGACGTTCCCTCCAGCCGGTCGAGCAGTTCGCGCAGGTAGCGGCCGCTGGTGTGATGACCGGCAAAGAGGATCTCCGGCGGGCGGCTCGGGTCCGTGCTCCGGCCGTCGACGTCGTCGTCCGCGTCTGCTGCTTCGGAACCGGGAGACGAGGCGTCGGGCGACGGAAAGTACGGAGTCAGGGCGTCGATGACGGCCCGTGCGCCGAGATAGGATCCCCCGATCCCCAGGCACAAGAGCACATCGGCATCACGGCGCAGGTGGGCGGCGGTTGCCTCGATGTCTTCGATCAGCGCGTCGTCCGGGTTCAACAGCAGGTCGCGCCATCCCAGCATGTCGCTGCCGGCTCCCTCGCCGTCGAGAAGGCGGCGGTGGGCGTCGGCAAGGTCCGGGATCTGGTCGGAGAGGGCGTCGTCGGGGAGAAACTCGTGAACGGGCGCGTCGTCAAGTCGAATCATCGATCGAGTGGAGGTCGGTGGTGAGGAAGTGATCGGTCGGGAGGATCGCCGGGACGTTCGGAAAAAGCGGTGCCGCTCCCGTGTCTTCGCACGATAACGGATAGCACGGATCCAACCCAACGAAATCCAACCCAACCAAAGCCGGCCTGCCGAAAGCCGGCCCGCCGGAAGCCGGCCGACCGAAAGCCGGTCCAGTATCTGGGGCATGCGGATAGCAGGCTCTACGGCGACGCCCGACGGCCCCCGGTCCCGGCTTCAGAACCGGTTTCGAAAGGGGCATGAATAGAAGAAGTTGATGGGAGAGATCCGGAAGCTCCCCGGTTCTCCTATGTGTCCAGTTCGACGGTATCCTTTTCACCTGGCGTCCTGCTCCCCACGTGCTTCTTCTTCTTTACACCGGCCTCGCCGTTTTCGGCACGGCCATCACGTGGTGGGGAAGCGAAAAACTGGAGTCGGCGTCCCGGCGCCTGTCGCTTCACTATCAGCTCCCTCCCGTCGTTCAGGGGGGCGTGATCACTGCCGTCGGCTCCAGCTTCCCGGAGCTGTCCAGCACCATACTGTCGACGCTGCTTCACGGCACGTTCGATTTGGGGGTGGCGGCCATCGTCGGATCCGCCATCTTCAATATTCTCGTGATCCCCGGCCTGGCCGCCATCGCCAGTCAGAAGATCGTGGTGGAGCGAGAACTCGTCTTCAAGGACGCGCAGTTCTACCTCACATCGGTCGCCGTCCTTCTGCTCACCTTCGCGCTTGCGGTCATCTACCACCCCCTCCCCGGCCCGCAGACCACCGGGATGGTGACGCGAACCCTCGCGGTTTTTCCCATCGGGCTCTATGCCCTCTACCTCTTCCTCCAGCAACAGGATGCGTTCGACTTCACGGCCGACTCGTCGCCAGAGCCCATCCCCATCCGGCGCGAATGGGGAAAGCTCTCGGTCAGCCTGCTGCTCATCCTCATCGGGGTCGAGGCGCTTGTCAACGCCGCCATCGGGTTCGGCGAATGGTTCGGAACGCCTCCCTTTCTGTGGGGACTGACCGTCGTGGCGGCAGGCACGAGCCTGCCAGATGCGTTCGTCAGCGTGCGGGCGGCGCGCTCCGGCTACGGAACCGTCAGCATTGCCAACGTCCTGGGATCGAACATCTTCGACCTCCTCGTTGCCGTTCCCGCCGGCGTTCTCATTGCCGGGGCGGCATCGGTGAACTTTGCCGCGGCGGTTCCAATGATGGCCTATCTCACCGTCGCAACGCTCGTTCTCTTCGCCACCATGCGGATCGAGCTGACGCTGCGCAGCGACGACGCCTACCTCTTGCTCGGCCTCTACGCCGTCTTTATCGTGTGGATGGTTCTGGAAACGATCGGGGTCACCACCATCGTCGCCTGAGCTCCGCCCTCGCTGGCGTCGGTGCGTCTCCGCGAGCCCGACGACCGCAAGCCCGACGCCCGTCCGGCGGAACCTGCTTATCTGGATCGGATCTAAATAGTCCGTTGCAGTACGTTCACGTGTTGACGGCGACTCCGATGACGCTTTCTGAGACCGACGCTTCGTTTCCCGATCCGTCCGTCGTATTTGCGACCGACCACGGAACCGTCCACCGCCTCTCCGACCGCCTGGTGCGCATCACCCTGGGCGATCTGAGGTGGACGCTCCCTCCCGAGGCGGTCCACGACCTGCACGAGGCCACTCATTCGCTGGCGGGCGACGTCTATCGCTGCGGCAACGACTGCCGGTGGCAACTGCGCGGCCCGGGGCAGTCGGTTGTCGTTTTGTGTTCGACGGAGGTGCTGCGCCTCGACACCCTTCTGCACGGCGCCACTGCCATGCTGGAACTCGATGGCATCCTGCGCGGCGCCGACATCGCGCCCCCGACCGGCAACCGGGCCGAACGCTGCCCGGAGGACGACGCCGTGGCGGAAGGGTGAGGCCGCCGGCGGCCTACATCTGCCGCGGGGCCGCGATGCCGAGCACGGTCAGCCCGTTGCGCAGCACGATCTGTGCTGCCCGGGCGAGGTGAAGGCGCGCCACGGCCAGTTCGTCGTCTTCTCCAACGATGCGGCAGCGGTCGTAGAACTGGGAGAACGCGGTCGCCACCTCGCGCAGGTACGTCGGGACGAAGTGCGGGGCCCGGGCCTCGGCCGCCTTCTGCAGTTCGGTCGGAAAGCGCAAGAGCTCCTTCATGAGGGCGACCTCGTCCTCGTGGGTCAAGAGCGACAGGTCCGGTTCGGCGTCGAAGGAAAGCCCCACCTCCTCGGCCTTGTCGATGACCGAGCAGATGCGGGCATGCGCGTACTGAAGGTAGAAGACCGGATTCTTGTCGCTGGCCTCCTTCGCCAGCTCGAGGTCGAAGTTGAGGTGGGTGTCCGATGAGCGCATCAGAAAAAAGAACCGGGCGACGTCGGCGCCGACCTCTTCGATGAGATCGTCGAGGGTGACGTAGTTGGCGCGGCGCGTGCTCATCTTGACCGGCTCCCCGCCGCGCACGAGCGTCACGAACTGATACAGAATCACCTCCACGCGATCGGCGTCGTATCCGAGGACGTCGAGCGCGGCGAGAACGTCCGGATACGCGTCGATGTGATCGGCGCCGAAGATGTCGACGATCACGTCGAAGTCCCGCTCGAACTTCGTGACGTGATACGCGATGTCCGGCGTCCGGTAGGTGGCCTCCCCGCTCTGCTTGATCAAAACGCGGTCCTTTTCCCGGCCGAACTCGGTCGCCTTAAACCACAGGGCCTCGTCCTCTTCGTAGGTGTACCCGTTCTCGGTAAGGGCGTCGACGACCGACTGCACCTGCCCCTCGTCGTAGAGCGACTGCTCGTTGAAGAAGGCATCCATGTGGATGTCGAGGTCGGCGAGCGTCTCTTCGATCTCGGCCAGAATCTGCTCCTCGGCCGCTTCGATAAAGGGGCGGAGCGTCTCCGTCGTGAGAAGAGACGCGCCGTGCTCGTCGTAGACCGACCGCGCGATGTCCGTGATGTAATCGCCCAGGTATCCGTCCTCGGGGAAGCTCTCCGGCACCTCGACGGCGTCTCCCTCGTCGACCTCGATCGTTTTGGTCGGCACCTCGTCGGCCGCCATCGCCTCGTACCGCGCCCGCACCGACGCCCCGAGGACGCGCATCTGGCGTCCGGCATCGTTGAAGTAGTATTCGCGGGTAACCTCGTGGCCGGTCCAGTCCAAGAGATTCGCGATCGTATCCCCCAGAACGGCGTTGCGTCCGTGCCCGACCGTCAGCGGGCCCGTCGGGTTGGCGCTCACGTACTCGACCAGGGCCGTCCGGCCCGCCCCCTGGTCGCTCCGCCCGTACCACTCGCCGGCTTCCAGAAGGTCGGCCAGCCCTCGAAACAGATAGTTCTGAGAAAAGCGGAAGTTGATAAAGCCGGGCCCGGCCACCTCGACGGCCCGAATGCGATCCGGGTCGACCTGCTCGCGCAGCCCCTCGGCGATGTCCTCGGCGATCGACCGGGGATTGGATTGCAGAACGCTCGCCAGGCGCATGGCCGTGTTCGTCGCCAGGTCTCCGTGCTCCTCCCGGGCGGGCTTTTCCAGTTCGATCTCGAACGACTCCGGCACGTCGCCGAGCGTGTCGAGTACGTGACGGATTTCGGTACGCAGGTAATCCTTCATGAGGAGGTGGGATCAGCATGGAGGGCGACGACGATCATGCACGGACAGGTTGGGGGCGTGCATGACGTTGTAGAAGCAAGGAACCGATCGCGTCACGCGCAACGAGCCGCTCCACCCAGCGGGCACCTTTCGCCGGGAATTGGCAGGCAACCGGGAGAAAGCCAGCTGTGCGAAGCGGAAGGAGGTCTTCGCTCAACAAAACAATCACAGGTGATCGCCTTGACATCGGCCGGACTGCACCGTACCGTACAAATGCTATGAATCAAACAGCCCCTCATTCCGCCGCACCCATCCGGGTGCTGACCGACGCGACCGCTTCGTCTGTCGCCGTGCTGGGGGCTGTGTACGCGAGTGTCCTGTATCTGGACCTCGCGTATTTTTATGTGGTTGCCTATGGTCACGCCGGCGGAATGTAGACGATCCCTTCCCCCTTTGTATATCGTCCCAACCCGCCGGCCTCTCTGGCCCGGTGGGTTTTTAACTTCCGGGTCTGGATGAGTGCAGTGCCGCGACAGCGGCGCCCCCGGCGGGCTCTCCCTCTCTTTCACTGGAGATCCCGATCCCGCACCCATGTCTACCGCCCTGAAGCACGCTCGCGAGCGCATCGACGACATCGACCGGCAGTTCGTCCGTTTGCTGGCCCGGCGCCAGCAGATCGTCGACGAGGTCGCCGAAACGAAAGCGGAAACCGGCCGGCCGGCCCGCGATGCCTCCCGCGAGGACCAACTGCTCGACCGCATCCGGTCGCTGGCCGACGAGGCCGGCCTCGCCCCCGACCTGGTGGCGCGGCTCTACGAGCACATCCTGGCGCACTTCGTGCAGCGCCAGCGCCGGCGCCTCGGGCGCAGCGACGCATCCACCGGCAAGGAACCGGCGTCGCGCGACGGCGACCGGGCCGCGTCCGGACCCCTGCGGCTCGTCGAGGAAGGGATGAACGGTTCGAGGACGGCGAACGAAACGCACAATGGGCCGTCCGCTTCGGTGTCCGAAGGGGCGGCCGCGTCGCCGGTGGAGACCGAAACGACGACGGATGCCGCCGCCGAGACCGGATGGCCGCCCCGGTTGCAGACGAGCGCCGAGCAGGAGGCGGCCGACGTAGACGTCGAGAGCAAACCGTACCGCATGGCCGCCCGGTCGCAGAACCCCGACGGCACCGTCGTGTCCATTCGAGACGGGCTCGCGGTCGGCGGAGACGACCCGGTCCTGATTGCCGGTCCCTGTTCGGTGGAGTCGCGCGAGCAAATTCTGCGGAGCGCCGAGGCGGTGGCGCGGGCCGGGGGCGACCTTCTGCGCGGGGGATGTTTCAAGCCGCGCACCTCCCCCCACTCCTTTCAGGGCATGGGCCGGGAGGGGCTCGACCTGTTGGCCGAGGCCGGGCGCACCTTCGACCTTCCGGTTATTACGGAGGTGATGGAGCCGGACGACGTTCCGTTGGTGGCGGACAAATCGGACGTCCTTCAGATCGGAGCGCGCAACATGCAGAATTTCCCGCTCCTGAAGGCGCTCGGGGAAACGGACGCGCCCGTCATGCTCAAGCGCGGCATGATGGCCGAGATCGACGAGTGGCTGGCTGCGGCCGAGTACGTTCTGGCCCACGGCAACCCGAACGTCTTTCTCTGTGAGCGGGGCATCCGGACGTTCGAGACCGCCACCCGCAATACCCTCGATATTTCCGCCGTCCCGGTCGTTCAGGAGCGCACGCACCTGCCGGTGGTCGTCGATCCTGCCCACGCCTGCGGGACCCGTCGCTGGGTGCCCGCGCTGGTGCGTGCCGCCCTGGCTGCCGGCGCCCACGGCGTCATGGTCGAAGCCCACCCGAACCCCGACGAGGCCCTGAGCGACGGCCCGCAGAGCCTGCCCCTCGACGACATCGCCCCCCTGGCCCGGCTGTTTCGGTGATGGGGGCTGGTCAGTCGGTACTCGGTAGTGGGTACTCGGTAGTGGGTACTCGGTAGTGGGTACTCGGTAGTGGGGATTGGTCAGTGGGATCGTCGATCGATCCCCAATACCCAATACCGAATACCCAGTACCCAGCCAACCAACCATCCCGTCGTCCTACCATCCCGGAGAGATGCGGAGGCCGAATTCCCAATCGGTGTCGGGCAGCTGGAAGGGCTTGGCGTAGTAGGCCTCGAGGAGGAGGCGGCCCAGGACGTTGAACCGGGCGGCCACGCCGGTGCTGGTCACGGGAATGTTGAGCGCAGACGACGGATCGGTTTCGAACACGAGGTCTGCAAACTGGTCGTCGTCCCACGTCACGCCGGCATCGCCGAACACCGCCAGCGTGGTGGGCAGATAGGGGAACGGGATGAGGGAAATCCGCTCGGGTCCCAGGAGCGGGACGCGCAGTTCGGCACGGGCCACGGCCATGCGCGTGCCGTAGAGACGCTCGATCTCGGCACACTCGGAGATGCGCACCTCCCGATCCCGCACCGGCGTGCAGTTTTCAGGAGCCGCCCGCCGCGTGTCTCCGGCAATCTCGCGGACGTTGTATCCGCGCACAAATCCCTGGCTGTACGGGTAGCCGATGTACTCATTGCCGATCCCGAACTCGCGGCTGAAGTTGGCGCCGTAGTTGCCGACGTGCAGTCCCTGAACGGCGAACGTGAACGGCTCCGCGTAGAAGTAGCGGCGAAGGTCGGCGCGGACGCTGACGAAGTTTTGCGACCCGATCGTCGGGCTGACCTCGAACCGCCAGCGGCCGCCCTTTACCGGACCGGTGAGGGCGGGCTGCGAGAAGTCGCGGACGTAGGCGACGGACGCGTTGGCGAAGTAGCGTGTATCGCGCTCGTCGGGGAAGTTCCGCTCGCCGTACACCTGCTGAATCTCGTCGAGCGACACGTCGTCGCCGAAGCCGACGGCGCCCGTCGGCCCGAGCTCCCGGATGTTGACGCCGAATCCGTAGCGCGTCCCGCCAACGCCCACTTCAAACCGGCGGGTGGTGCTCAGCGGGTACGAGGTACTCACCTGGGCCTGCGTAATCTGCAGGCGCCGCTCGACGATTGCGCCTGCCTGGGCGAGGCCGCCCTGCCCGCCCAGAGGGACGGCCTGCGCGGAGTACAGGA
>CAKZLV010000346.1 GCA_937127285.1 uncultured Bacteroidota bacterium | reverse complement strand
TCGTGATGAGCGAGCGGATGGTCGGCGACCTCGGCGTCGATCCCATCGCGCGGCTTGTCGGATTCAGCGTCGCCGGCGTCGCTCCCGAAGTCATGGGAATCGGCCCGGTCGAAGCCATTCCGCAGGCGTTGAAGCAGACGGGTCTGTCAGTGGATGATATCGGCCTCGTGGAGCTCAACGAGGCCTTCGCCGCACAATCGCTCGCCGTGATCCGGGAGGTCGGCCTCGACGAGGAGATCGTCAACGTGAACGGTGGAGCGATCGCCCTCGGCCACCCGCTTGGCTGCACCGGGGCGAAGCTGACGGCGACGCTTCTTCACGAGATGATCCGCCGTGAGGTCCGCTACGGCCTCTGCACGATGTGCGTCGGCGGGGGCATGGGAGCCGCGGGGATCATCGAAAACCTGCGGGTGTGATGACGGCGGGGGACGTCCCGCCGGGGCGTCCCCCGACCTCCGGCGCAATCATCATACACCGACCCCTCCATCTGCACGAGTGTTCGGGAGGGACGTGTATCGAGATCGGCACGATCGTGCAGATCTTGCAAAACATAACGGTGGTACGTACGTTGGAGCACCTGGTTAACGGTGTTAACTGCCGGGGAGGGCCTGCTCGTTCGGGGCAGCCAAAGGTCTCCCGATGCCCCGTCAACCCCAACCGGCGCGAACAACCTGGAACCGCTTCCCGGCTCGGCCGGGGACGCCGGTGGGTATCCGGCGACCGGGCCAACCGGTTCGACCCTTCCAACAATGAGCACGAGGCTCGCCATGACTCTTCCGCTCTTTGATGCATTCGCCCAGATGCCGACGGCCGGCGTGGTCGTCGGGGTTCTGGCCGTTCTCTTCCTGCTGGGCTTTACCGGCGCTCCGCTCTGGCTCTGGGCCGTGGCGGGGGCCGCCGGGCTCTACGGGGCGGGCGCCCCGCTCTGGGTCTGGATCCCGTACGGCGCGCTGGTGGTGCTCTTCAACCTGCCGCCGCTGCGCCGCCTGGTGTCTGCCGGCGTGATGAATCTGATGGAGGCGCTCCAATTCCTCCCGCAGATCTCCGAAACGGAGCAGACCGCCATCGACGCCGGGACGGTGTGGATGGACGCGGAGCTCTTCTCCGGAAAGCCCGACTTCGAGACGTCCCTCGACCAGCTCTACCCGGAGCTCTCCGATCGGGAGAAGGAATTCCTGGAGGGGCCCGTCGAGGAGCTCTGTGCCATGGTTGACGACTGGGACGTCCACCAGCGCGGTGATCTCCCGGAGGAGGCCTGGGACTACATGAAGGAAAAGGGGTTCTTCGGCCTCATTATCCCGGAAGAGTACGGCGGGCTCGGCTTCAGCGCGGAAGGACGCAGCGCCGTCGTGCAGAAGCTGGGCACGCGCTCGCTTCCGCTCTCCATCACCGTGATGGTGCCGAACTCCCTCGGTCCGGGGGAGCTCCTGCTTCACTACGGGACCGACGAGCAGAAAGACCACTACCTGCCCCGTCTTGCGGAAGGGGAAGACATCCCGGCCTTTGCGCTCACGGAGCCGAACGCAGGCTCGGACGCCGGAGCTATGACCTCCCACGGAGAGGTCTTCAAAAACGAGGACGGCGAACTCATGGTGCGCCTCAACTGGGAGAAACGCTACATCTCCCTCGCCGCCATCGCCGGCGTTCTCGGCCTGGCCTTTAAGCTGGAGGATCCGAACAACTACCTCGGCAAGGGCGAAGACCTCGGCATCACGTGCGCGCTGGTTCCGACCGATACGCCGGGCGTCAAGCTCGGCCGACGCCACGACCCGCTCGGCATCGCGTTCTACAACTGCCCGACGGAAGGCGAAGACGTGGAGCTTCCGATCGACGCCATCATTGGCGGGAAGGAGGGTGCCGGTCGCGGATGGGCGATGCTGATGGACGCGCTCTCGGCCGGTCGCGGTATCATGCTCCCGGCGCAGGCGACGGGCGGACTCAAGTTCTTTACCCGCGTCGCCGGCGGACACGCGGCCATTCGCGAGCAGTTCGGCCTCTCGATCGGAAAGTTCGAGGGGATCGAGGAGCCGCTCGCCCGAATCGCCGGATTTACCTACATCCTCGAAGCGGCCCGCAAGTATACGAACGGCGCGGTCGACAGCGGCGAGAAGCCCAGCGTCGTCTCGGCAATCGCGAAGTACAACTTCACCGAGATGCAGCGCGACGCCATCAACGACGCGATGGACATCCTGGCGGGGAATGCGATCTCGCGGGGCCCGAAGAATCTGCTGGCCAATGCCTACATCGGAACGCCGATCTCCATCACCGTTGAGGGCGCCAACATCCTGACGCGAACGATGATGATCTTCGGTCAGGGCGCGATTCGGTGTCACCCCTACGCGCTGACGGAGATCGAGGCGCTGATGGAGAAGGACGTCAAGAAGTTCGACGGCGCCTTCTGGAGCCACATCGGTCACGTCGTCCGAAACGGCTTCCGCGCCTTCGGGCTCAGCCTAACGCGCGGCCTCCTGGCCGGATCGCCGGTGAGCGGCCCGACGGCAAAGTACTACCGCAAGCTGAGTTGGGCCTCGGCGAGCTTCGCCTTCTTCGCCGACCTCGCGATGGGAAGCCTGGGCGGGGCGCTGAAGCGAAAGGAGAAAATTACCGGCCGCTTCGCCGACGTTCTGTCCTGGATGTACCTCGGCACGGCCGTCCTCGCACGTTACGAGAAGGAGGGTCGCCCCGAGGAGCAGAAGCCGTTTGTCGACTGGGCAATGCACTACGCCTTCGCCCAGATTCAGGAGGCGTTCGACGGCCTCTTCGCCAACATGAAGGTGCCGGGGCTGACCTGGCTCTTCCGCGGGGTCATCCGCCCCTGGTCGCGCTTCAACGCGATCGGATCGATGCCCAGCGACGCGCTCGGCGGCGAGATTGCACAGGCGATCCAGGAGATGGGCGGCGCCCGCGACTGGCTCACCGACGGAATCTACATTCCGGAAGACAAGGACGAGCCGATGGGACAGATGGAGTGGGCCTTCCGCCTGAGCCGCGAGGCCTACCATGTCGGCCAGACGATCAAGGACGCCGTGCGCAGCGGCGACCTGCCGAAGAAGCGGCCGCACCTGCTCCTGGACGAAGCCCGCGAGAAGGGCGTCATCACCGAGGAAGAGTACGAAATCGTCCACCGCGCCGAAGAGGCGAAGCGGCAGTACATCGAGGTCGACGACTTTACCCTGGAAGAGTACCGAGAGAACCGCGACATGCCGGGTGCGCCCGACGAGCCCGCTGGCGCTCTCGCATCCGATGTCGTCGAGCCGCTCGACCGCGACCCGGACGACCCCTCCGTCGTCACCGAGGAGGAAGTCGGGGAGGCGTCACTTCCGCATACCCCGGACTCGGGGGATGGGGCGGAGGAGATCGCCGAGGACGTACCGTCTCCGCGCGGAGACGGCGCCCGGGGCGACGGAGCACCGACGCCGGAGGATGAAAGCAGCGACGAAGCGGAGAAGGTGTGACCCGTGTCGGCGGGTTCGCACATTGAGGCGTTCGACGGCGCGTTGAGCGGCGCACGCACCGACCGCATCGATCCGTGACGTTTCCGGCGGGGCCCGGGGAGTGGCACACGCTCTCCGGGCCGCCGGTCGTTTACCCGCGGACACCGACGCGTCCCGTGCATCCGGCCCCGGCTCAACGCGTAGACCTTCAACTCACCCCAACCCTCAACCCGAACCCCCAATCTATGTCCGATTCTTACGCCGACGACCTTCTTGCCGACCATCACATCGTCGTAACCGGGGGCGGCACCGGACTCGGTCGCGCGATGGCGATGCGGTGTGCCGAACTCGGGGCCCGCGTGACGATCAACGGCCGGCGCACCGAGCCTCTCGAAACGACCGTTGCCGACATCCGCGAGGCGGGGGGCGAGGCGGAAGGCATCTCCTGCAATGTTCGCGAAGCGGACGACGTCGAGGCCTTCTTCGACGAGGCGGAAGAGCGGCAGGGACCGGTGACGCGGCTCGTCAACAACGCCGCGGCCAACTTCCTCGCGTCCGCCGAAGACATCTCCCCGAACGGCTTCGACGCCATCATCAAGACGAACCTGTACGGCTCGTTCTACTGCACGCAGCAGTGCGGGAAGCGGTGGTTGGAGCGGGAGGAGGACGGAGTGGTGCTTTCGATCGCGACGACCTACGCGGAGACCGGGAGCGCATTCGTGCTACCGAGTGCGATGTCGAAGGCGGGCATCGTCGCGATGACCCGGTCGCTGGCGGCCGAGTGGGGGAGTGCGGGCATTCGCCTCAATGCCATTGCCCCGGGGCCGTTTCCGACGGAGGGCGCGTGGGAGCGGCTCGTGCCGAGCGAGGACATCGAGCAGCAGATGCGACAGCGCATTCCCGTGCGTCGCTTCGGGGAGCCGGAAGAGCTGGCCGACCTCGCCGTGTTCATGCTGAGCGACCTGGCGTCGTACATGAACGGAGAACTCGTCACCTTCGACGGCGGAGAGAAGCTGGCGGCCGGCGGACAGTTCAACGACTTCACCCGTCTTCCCCGCGAGCAAATCAAGCAGATGATGGCGCAGATGCGCGGAGACTGATGCCGGAAGCTGATCCGCCGGAAGCTGATCCGTCGGAAACGGGACGTCGTGGAGAATCGGAACGGTTGTTGACGGTACGCTGCATAGTCCTTATACATTTTGTTCGCAGCGTCTTAACAAAAGGTACGACCCATGCAGCCTCTCAGCCTTCACCTTTTCACCCGGGCCGTCCATGATGTTGAACGCACGCAGTATCAGATCCTGGCCGGTCTGAAGCGTGCCCGGGACGCGTTCGATCGCGACGAGGTGTACCCTCACCTTGGCCGCCTCATTTCTCTGTACCGGTCTCTTCGGAAAGTCGTCGAACGCTCCGACGCCTTTCGGACGTCCACCACCGGCACGATCAAGAACGTCGATCTCGAGGAGCAAGAAGTCACGTACGAGTGGCCCGAGCTGGACAACGCACAGATGGCCGTCGTCGAAGACCTCATCCGATGGGCACTTCCTCGCATTCAGGAGACCATTGAGGACGGACGGGCCGTCTACGAGGCGGTTGAAGACAATATCGCGCTGGAAACGGTCGGAATCGTACCGTCCTACACGCAGGAGGGATATTTGATGGTGCCCGACGCATCGGCGCAGGCTCTGAACGTGCTCCGCTACTCGGTGTCGATTTTCACCGACGAGGAGGAGCCGTATCGTGCGCTGCGGACGACCGTATGCAAGACGGTGGACCAGCCGGTTGGCGTCTCCGTCCATCCCAGCACCGTGAAGCTGGAACTGGTTGAGGAGCGGCGCGACCTGCCCAACCCGGCCACCTACTTCACGCGGTCGGACACGCCCTACCCCTACGAGGCGACGCTGCTCCCCGTCGTGAAGCGTCAGCTGCTCCGGCACCTGTCCGACTGAGACGGACGTCGTCGCGGAGAGGCTTTCTCGCCGGTTGGCACCGAAGATCGTCCGCTCCGGCCCGGCCGCTGCCGCCTTCTATCGAACCTCTATCGAGACGGGACGGGCTGCGCCAGCCGGTCGAGGACGCGGTCTGCCGCATCGGCCCCCGACTCCAGTGCGTCGCCGACGGAGATCCCCTGCCGGTAATTCCCGGCGAGGGTTAGCCACGGGTGAGCGGACTCCAGGGTCTCGATCGTCTCGGTGACGTGGTCGTAGCCCTGCATGTACTGGGGAATGGCCCGGTTCCACGGAACGTGGCGGACGAACGTGGGCGCCCCCTGCAGTCCCAGAAGTGCGTCGAGGTCGTCTTGCACGCGTGCGGAGAGCATCTGCGTGTCGGCCCGCCCGAGGTCGGGATGCCGCATACCGCCGACGAAGGTCGTCAAGAGGACGTGGCCGTCCGGGGCCCGTTGCGGGAAGAGCGTCGAGGAAAAGATCGTCCCGAGAATGCGAAACTCGTTTTCGACGCTGGGAACGAGCATTCCGAAGCCGTCCAGCGGGTGCTGCACGTCGTCTTCCCGAAACCCCAACGCCAGGACACTCACGGGAGGATACGGAACCTCCGCGAGCGGGTCGAGATCAACCTCCGTCGGAAAGTCGATGTCGGTCAGAGCGTGAAGCGGCAGGGTGCTGATGACGGCGTCGTACGCGTGCTGCCTCTGGGCTCCGTCGTTCTCGACCTGCACGGAGCCGCCGGGCCGCAGCGCCTGGACGGAGGTGTTCCGGCGGATGCGGCCGTTGAGGGCAGTTGCGAGAGCATCGGGGAGGGTTTGCAGGCCCTTCCGGAAAGAGAACAGGCCGCGGCTTGGTCCGTCGTCGGTCGACCGGTTGCGGGCGGCATGGACGAGGCCCCGAAACAACGACCCGTGCTCCGACTCCATGTCGTGCAGTCGTTGGAAGGCGTTCCGCAGCGAGAGCCGGTCGGGGTCTCCGGCAAAGATACCGCCGACGAACGGGTCCACCATGTAGTCGAGCACCTCCGGGCCGAGCCGTCGCCGCACGAACGAGGCGACGCTCTCGTCCTCACCGCCTGGAGCGGACGAGACGAACGGCTCGCCGAGAAGCCGGAGCTTGGCCGATGCGGAGAGCAGGTCGGTGGTCAAGAACGTCCACGGCGACATGGGCAGCGGCTGCGGGCGTCCCTCCCGAACGACGTAGCGGGTGGAAGCGGCGTCGTTGGCCTCGACGACCTCCGACTCCAGCCCGAGAGACGCGATGACCGATTCCTGCGCCTCGTTCGATCCACGAAGCGAGTTCGGTCCCATCTCGACGAGATATCCGTTCGTCCGCTCCGTCCCGATCATGCCCCCGACGCGCCCGGAGGCTTCCAGGACCTCAACGTCGACGCCGGCGTGCTGAAGCTGATAAGCGGCCGTGAGGCCGGCGATCCCGGCACCGATGACACCTACGTCTGCCATAAATTTCCGTTGTGCTTTCCGTCGTGCGAGCCCGATGCTACAACCAGAGCACAAATGTGCCTGGTCGTATCCGTCGTGCTGGTAATACGTTCGACGCTGGGGCGCGTTCGACACCGGTCGGCCGGGGGAGAGGCAGGACCGGGCCGGCAGGACCGGGCCGAAGGGAAACCTGAACGCCGAATACATGGTTTACCTAGACGATCCGCGCTACTCTATCAACGGGAAATTGAGGTTTTGTTATGGCGACAGAGGCGATGAACGAAAGCTGGCGCCGCGTGCGCGACCAGATCAAGAGCATCTGGGACGACGTCGACTGGAACGACAAGGAGATGAAACGCGCTCGTGGAGAGATGCACAAGATCGTCGGCTTGATCCAGGACAAGACGGGGGAATCTCGCGAAGAAATCCGCCGGAAAATGAGCGCCATCCTGTAGGTTCGTCGCGCCCGCCCGTGGGCGTCGCCCCAGACCCGGGCGGCGTCCCCACCGGCCGACATCGAAGCCACCCCGACTGCCCGCACCCGGCGGTCTGCGTTCCTTCGGGAACCGGGCCGCCGTTTTTGTTGGGGGAGAGACCCCGTTCCCGAAGACCGTCCCACGGTAGGCCAACCGTTGGCGGGCTGACCGTTGGCGGGCTGACGGTCGGGGCTTCGAATGTCAGCAGTCTGCCGGTGCGAGGGGATCCGCGCAGGGATCCGGCGGGGGGCGGATCTCCGTGGCGGCAGGGCATGCTTTTTATGAGGTTTCGGTTGTGGATTGAGAACCTGTTTGGCGGACTGTCTGCGGCCTGCGACTTCGTGGATCTCGCTCCACGAAGCTACGGCACTCGCCCGGTAGCTCCACTACAGGGCTCGTTTGAGCGCTCCGTGGAGGCTTCTCCCACTGTGTCTCGGCGTCGCATCCATCCACCAAACAGGTTCTGAGAGCGGTTAAAACCCCGTCCTTTCGTGCGGGGATACAGCTGCCAACGAAAACAATTTCCCTGTTTTCGGGTTGGCCCTACGGTCGCACCGATAACCAAGGGCGGCACGGTTTTCGAGAATCTGTACCGTCGGGCTGACGGGAGAGGCTTCGGCCTCTACTGTCTGCGGAGGACACGTAAGACTTCGGCCCGCCTCTATAATGAGAGCAATTGCAACGGGAGCAATTGCTTCTGAGTATGCGAATGATCGAAGCAGGTCCATTGAAACAGAACGTCTACCTCGCAAGAGAGAATCCCCCGATCTTTTGTCGGGGGAGAAGTCAATCAGCGCGACCGGTCTTACCTTCCACCACGACACGCCGACCGCGGCCGACCGTCCGGTCGTCCCGGCGGGCCCGCGCGTCGGTCCGTTCCGCTGCCCTTCGTTGCCGTCTCTTCAGTTCCCACTACGCATGTCCGACACGCCCTCCACGCTCGGTACGGATGCTTCGATTGAAAGCGCTTCCTTCCAAGAGCAGGCTGCCCACTACGAGGCGCTCGTCGCAACCATGAACGATCGCCTCGAGGAGGTGAAGCAGGGAGGCGGGGCGAAACGAATCGAGCGCCAGCACGAGCGCGGGAAGATGACCGCGCGGGAACGGATCGAGCATCTCGTTGACGACCCCGAGGCGTTCAAAGAACTCGGCGCGTTCGCCGGATACGAGATGTACGACGAGGAGGGAGGCTGCCCGGCCGGGGGAACGGTCATGGGACTCGGACGCGTCAGCGGCCGCCTGTGCATGATCGTTGCCAACGACGCGACCGTGAAGGCGGGGGCCTGGTTTCCGATTACGGCCAAGAAGAATCTGCGGGCCCAGGAGATCGCTCTCGAGAATCACATCCCCATTCTCTATCTCGTCGACTCGGCCGGGGTCTACCTGCCGATGCAGGACGAGATCTTCCCCGACAAAGATCACTTCGGCCGCATCTTCCGCAACAACGCCCGGCTTTCCAGCAAGGGAATCCCGCAGATTGCGGCCATCATGGGAAGCTGCGTCGCCGGCGGGGCCTACCTGCCGATCATGAGCGACGAAGCCTTGATCGTGGAGGGAACCGGGTCGGTCTTCCTCGCCGGTCCGTATCTCGTGAAAGCCGCCATCGGCGAAGACGTGGAGGCCGACGTTCTGGGCGGCGCGCTGACGCACTCGGAGATCTCGGGGGTGACCGATTACAAGTGCGAAGACGACGAGGAGGCGCTCGATACCATCCGGGACATCGTTTCTCACTTCGGGCCGGAGCGGCGCTTCAGCTTCCGCCGCGACGAACCGGTCGAGCCGGAATACCCCGCCGACGACCTGTACGGGCTGTATCCGGCCGAGGGCAACCAGCAGTACGAAGCGCGAGAGATCCTGGCCCGAATCGTCGATGCCGGGTCGTGGACGGAGTACAAGAAGGAATACGGCCGAACGCTGCTAACCGGGTATGCCCGAATCGACGGATGGAACGTCGGCATCGTCGCCAACCAGCGCTCCGTCGTTCGCAACCGTACAAGCCACGAGTCGAAGGGCGAGATTCAGGTCGGCGGCGTCATCTACGCCGACGCGGCCGACAAGGCGGCGCGCTTCATTCTCAACTGCAATCAGAAGGAGATCCCGCTGGTCTTCTTGCAAGACGTGACCGGGTTCATGGTGGGGAAGCGGGCCGAGCACGGCGGGATCATCAAGGACGGCGCGAAGATGGTCAACGCCGTCGCCAATTCCACCGTGCCGAAGTTCACCGTCGTTCTCGGCAACTCGTACGGCGCCGGCAACTACGCCATGTGCGGTCGCGCCTACGACCCCCGACTGATGCTGGCGTGGCCGTCTGCAAAGATCGCGGTGATGGGTGGCACGCAGGCCTCGAAAGTCCTGAAGCAGATCAAGGTGCGGCAGCTGGAGAAGCAGGGGGAGGAGCTCTCCGACGAGGACGAGCAGGAGCTCCTGGCCGAGATCGAAGACCGGTACGAGGAACAGACCTCGCCGTACTACGCCGCCGCCCGACTGTGGGTGGATGAACTCATCGATCCCGTCGACACGCGGGAGTGGCTGTCGCTCGGTATCGAGATGGCGGATCACAATCCGGAGATGGAGCGGTTTCATCCCGGCGTTCTGCAAACGTGACCGCGGCCGGTCGCCGACAGTTCCCCGCACGACCCCCGGAGCTCATGAACGGCGGAGCTCTTGAACCGCGAGGCCCTAAACCTCCGGTAACAACACCCTGCAGGCGGCCCCGTATCTTTTTAGTGGAATTCTCGTTGCGGGCAGCGGTGGCGGACCTCCCCCCGTGCATTGCCCGTACGGGCGACGGAGAGAGGCTCTCTGCCGGCCGATCGCGTATCAGCCGATCGCGTGCGACGACCGCGTGCGAACCCGCCACGCGGGGGCGTCCGGCCCGAGAGCCACCGGCGAGGGAACGACGCATCACCAGGGGACGGCGTAGCGACGATGAGCAAGGATCCCGAACGGCGACAAACCTACGCGGAAGAGGTGGTCAACAGCTTGACGCACGGCGTCGGCCTCGTGCTCAGTGCGGCCGGATGGGCCGTGCTTCTGGTGCTGGCCACGCTTTTCGGCGACAAGTGGCACCTCATCAGCAGCGCCATCTACGGCGGCACACTGGTTTTTCTCTACGCCGCCTCGACGCTGTACCACAGCGCCCGCACCCGCCGCATGAAAGAAATCCTGCGGCTCGTCGACCACATCGCGATCCTTCTCTTGATCGCCGGCTCCTACACGCCGTTCACCATGGTCTTCATGCGAGACGGGTGGGGGTGGACGCTGCTCGGCCTCGTCTGGGGCCTGGCGGTGGTCGGTCTCTGCTTCAAACTCTTCTCTCAACACCGCTTCCACGGAGCGTCCACCGCCATCTACCTCCTCATGGGGTGGATCAGCGTCTTGTTCATCCAGCCGATGTGGTCGGCCATCCCGACGGGTGCGATGCTGCTCCTCGTGGCCGGGGGAATTGCCTACACGGCGGGCGTCATCTTCTTCGGATGGCACGACCTGCCGTACAGCCACGCGATCTGGCACGTCTTCGTGCTCGTCGGCAGCGTGCTGCACTATCTGGCGGTGGTGTTCTACGTGCTCCCTTGACCGGCGGCCGCCGAAACGACGGCCGCCGCTTCGCGCCCGTCCGCAGGTTTTCCGGAATCCCTCCCCGCCGGTTACCGCACGCAGGCTGCTTCGCCCCCGGTGCCGGCCGTCACGTGCCGAACGCATACGTCCCGTTCTCCGTCCCCAGGTCCGTGTTCGGAAAGACCTGGCGGGCGGCCGCCAGATCGCCGGGGTCGGAGGCTTCGGGCAGGTGGACGAGCAGGAGCCGCTCGACGCCCGCCCGCTTGGCAATCTGAGCGGCCTGTTCGGCGGACGAGTGATTGTGGCCGGCGCCGGTTGCTTCGTGAACGAGAAGGGACGCGCCGTGGGCCAGATCGACCACGGCATCGGTGGGGGCCGTATCGCAGGAGTACGCGACCGCGTCGCCGCTGGGGCCGTGTTCGATGCGCACCCCCACGTTGGGCATGTCCCCGTGATCGACCGGCGAGGCTTCGACGGTCCACGGAGCCTCGTCCCAGGCTGTCGCCCCCGGCACGTGGTCAACGCGGTGAAAGGCGATGTCCGGGGCATCCCAGTCGACCGTGATCGGCGCGAAGGCCTCCCATACGCGCTGAACCTGGTCGAGGGCGGACTGAATGCCGATCACCGGGATCGGGCGCTCGCGCCCGGACAGCCACAGCTTCTCCATGAAGAGAGGGAAGCCGGAGGTGTGGTCCGGGTGGGCGTGGGTGACGATGATTCCGGCGACGTCCTCGTACCGGCCGCCGGCTTCCCGCAGCCGCTGAAGCGCGTCCGATCCGCAGTCGATCAGAAGCGTGGCCGGTTCGGGGTGATCGTCGTCGGCTACGGCCAGCATCGTCGTTGTGCGGTGCGGTTCGCTCACCGCAGCTCCGGTGCCGAGCAGATGAAGGGTAGGCATAGGCAGCGTCCAGGATGATGGTGGAGACATCGGTTGGTGACATCGCCCCTCCAACACGGGATCCCCGGCGATTGATCTCTGGCGGGGGCCGCGCGAGCCGGGCGACCGCGAGCGCCCGCGCGGAAGACGAGCAGCGGACGACGGGCGGGAGGCTCGCACGGGATCGCACAACGCAGAGGCGGGGAGTCGAAGCCGCCGGGCGGACGGCCGCAGCGGACGCCCCGGAGAGTGCGTTCAGCGGAAAGGCCGCGGGGGGCTATCGGTTGCGCCGAACGGTGTACTGCGTGAGACCCACGAGGGCTGCGCGGGCGTCCGACGGTGGAAAGACGCTCAGGAGGTGCTTGGCTTCGTTGGCCAGCCGAACCATGTGCCGGCGCGCGTAGGTGATGCCTCCGTGATCGCGCACGAAGGCGGACACCTGGTGGAGGTCGTCGCGATCCTTCTCGTCCTTGCGGACGATCTTCATCATCCGTTTCCGTTCCGACCGGCTGGCACTGCGAAGGGACACGATAAGCGGAAGCGTGAGCTTCTTTTCCTGCAGGTCGATGCCGATGGGCTTGCCCGATTCTTCGACGCTGAAGTCGAACAGGTCGTCCCGGATCTGAAACGCCAGTCCGAGCTTCTCGCCGAACATCCGCATCCGCTCGGCGACGTCCGGATCGTCGGTGACGCTTACGGCGCCGCTCTTCGTGCACGCAGAGATGAGGGAGGCCGTCTTGTCCGAGATAATCCGGAAGTACGTCTCCTCATCGATGTCGAGAAACCGGGCCTTCTCGATTTGCAGCAGCTCCCCCTCGCTCATGCGCCGAACGGCGTCGGAGAGCGTGTGCAGAATCTCGTAGTCGTGGTGGTCCAGCGACAACAGGAGCCCGCGGCTCAGCAGAAAGTCGCCGAGCAGCACGGCGATTTTGTTCTTCCAAAGGGCATTGATCGAGAAGACGCCGCGGCGCTTTTCGGCGTCGTCCACCACGTCGTCATGAACGAGGGTGGCCGTGTGCAGAAGCTCGACGAGCGCGGCCGCCCGGTGGCTGGTGGCCTCCACGGCGCCGCCCGTCATTTTTGCCGACAGCAGGACCAGCGTCGGCCGGATGCGCTTCCCTTTCTGCTTCAACACGTACTGGACAACCTTGTCCAGCAGCGTATTCTCCGAACGCATCGCGTCCCGAAAGTAGTCTCGGAACTCATCCAGTTCCGTTTCCACCGGCTGCCGAATCTCGTCCAGCGTCGTCGGGACGGCCTGCGGGGCGATGACGGCGTCGTCGGTATGGCCGTCGGACGAGGAGGCCAGGGCGGAGGCACCGGCCGAGTCGGAGTCCGGCCCGGTCGATGAATGGGGCGGGGCATCGTCCTCTCGGGCCCGACCGTTGGTCGTCTCGGCCGGGGGCTGCGAGGGAGCCGACGCCTCCGACGGCGCGGCCTCCGGGTCCGTTCCCCGGTCCGCTCCGGACGCGGGCTCGTCGGAGCCGTCGACCGGCTCCGAACCGAAACGAAGGCCGGAGGATGCGTCGGACATTGTGCTTTCAGTTTTCTTTGAAAGGTTGGACGGGACCAACGCCCGGTGTCTCCGAAAGTTTAGATCGGAGAGGAACATTCTGCGAAGGGAACCGGCCCGTTTGCGAGGCGGAAACCGCTGAGAGCCCTTCCGCCTGCGCCCGGTGCGGAGGCGGGCAGGCCGAGAGGGAGGAGACGGAACGGAACACCGGACGCCACGCGACGCAGATCCGATTCGTAATGGCGAGTTGTTTAGAACCGGAAAAGAATTCCGGGGGGCAAGCCAAGTGTGACGAACCGGTTGTTTGAGAGGGCGTTTTCGGTTATATTCCCAACTGTGTGGCAACAATCTACCCACCATTTCTTGGTGCGTCCCGGCGCAGGGTAACGTTGCCCTTCAGGTTTATTTCTTTTCTACCAGGCAGAAGGCCGCACGTCATGAAGGAACGGATCTTTGTTGTCGACGACGAACCGAAGATTGGTACGCTCTTTTCCAATGTTCTGGAGCGGGACGGCTACGAGGTGGACACCTACATGAACCCGGCGAAGATGCTGGACGCGCTCGACAACGGGGCCGATCTCCCGGATGTGGTGCTGGCGGACATGATGATGCCGGAGATGAACGGCGTCGAGCTGCTCGAAACCTTGCAGGAGCGTGACGCCGACGTTCCCGTCATCATCATGACGGCCCATTCCTCCGTGCAGACCGCCGTGGAGGCGATGCGTCAGGGGGCGTTTCACTACCTCCAGAAACCCGTCAACCTGGAGGAGATGCGGGCGCTGCTCGAAAAGGCGCTGAAGCTGTACGGCGCGCAGCAAGAACTGGAGCAAATCAAGACCGAGAAACAGAAGAAGTACCCGATCGACGGGATCCTCGGCGAGAGCGACGCCATCGTGCGGGTGCGGGAAACGCTGCAGACCCTCTGCAATGCCTCCAACACGACCGTCCTCTTCTCCGGAGAAACGGGAACCGGAAAGAACCTGGCCGCGCAAACGCTTCACTACAACTCGCCGCGGGCCAAAAAGCCGTTCACGGAAATCAACTGCGCCGCCCTCCCTGACAACCTGCTGGAAGCGGAACTCTTCGGGTACGAGGAAGGCGCGTTCACGGACGCGCGAGACTCCAAGCAAGGCCTCATCGAGGTGGCCGACGAGGGCACGCTCTTCCTCGACGAGATCGACTCGATGAGCATGGCCCTGCAGGCAAAGCTCCTGTCGTTCCTGGAAAGCCGGACGTTCCGTCGCCTCGGCGGCGTCGAAGACCTGACCGTTGACACCCGGGTCCTGTGCGCCACGAATGCGGATCTGGAGGAGAGCGTCAAGGAAAAGAGCTTCCGCAAGGATCTCTTCTTCCGGATCAACGTCGTCAACGTTCAGCTTCCTCCGCTGCGCCACATGGGAGACGACGTGCTCCTCATCGCCCGCCACATGATCCAAAACTTCAACCGAGAACTCGGGCGCGAGGTCGAAGGCTTTTCGGACGACGCGAAGGAAAAACTCCTCGACCACATGTGGCCGGGCAATGTTCGGGAGCTCCGCAACGTGCTGGAGCGGGCCATGATCTTTACGCGTGGAACGAAGGTCCAGGCCGACGACCTGACGCTGGCACCACCGGGACGCCTCGACGAGATGCACGCCGCCGGCGAAGCCTTCCAGTTCCCGATGGGGCGAAGCCTCAAAGAGGTGGAGAAGGCCTACATCCAGCGCACGCTGGAGACAAACGACAGCAGCTACGCGGACATTGCCTCCAGCCTCGGCATCTCGAAAAAAACGCTCTGGGACAAGCGCAAGCGGTACGGCCTGGACGAAATCGTCGACCGGTAGGACGCACCGTCCCGTCGTCGCTCGCCTGCTTTTTCGCATGAGTCCTCCTCCGTTGATGTCGCTTCCCTCCATCGATTCGCTCCGCACCGATCTCCAGACCCTGCAGCCGGCTTCCGGAACGGGAGAGAGCATCGTCCGCGAAACGCGGGAGGCGCTCGCCACCGCCCGGGTGCCCGGGCTGGGCGGACCGACGGATCCGCCCGGCGGCCCTGCGTCCGACCTCGCGGGATACATCGATCACACCGAACTGCATCCCGAGGCCACGACGGCGGAGGTGACCGCGGTCATCGATGACGCCCGCGAGTACGGCTTTGCGTCCGTGTGCATTGCGCCGACGCACGTGCCGCGAGCGGCCGCCGCGCTCGACGGTACCGCGGTCGACGTGTGCACGGTGGTCGGCTTTCCGCACGGAGCCAACCGCTCCACCACGAAGGCGCACGAAGCGCACACCGCCGTGATCGACGGTGCTCGGGAAGTGGATCTGGTCCTCAACGTCGGGGCAATTCGAGATGGGCAGTTCGGCGCGGCGGAGGCCGATGTTCGAGCCGTGGTCGAGGCCGCGCAGGACGCAGCCGACAAGGTCGATGCGTCCCGCGACGGGCTCGAGGTCAAGGTCATTCTCGAAACGGCGCTATTGACCGACGCCCAGAAAGCGGTGGCCTGTACCGTTGCGAAACGCGCCGGAGCGACCTTCGTCAAAACCTCGACTGGCTTCGCAGACGGCGGGGCGACCGCCGAAGACGTCGCGCTGATGCGACAGATCGTGGGGGACGCCTGCGGGGTGAAGGCGTCGGGCGGAGTCGGATCGGCCTCCGACGCGCGCCGCATGATCGCGCACGGCGCCACCCGCATCGGGGCAAGCGGATCGGTCGGGATCGTAACCGGTACCTCGGCATAGGTTCACCCCCAAAACCCGGTGCGATCGGCTCCTCGTGCATCCGGCTCCCGGTGCGATCGGCTCCGGTGCGACCGGTTCCTGTGCCACCGGCTGGCTCTCGCGCATCGCGTCCACCCACCGCCCCCGTTCCCTGTTTCCGTCGCCCGCTTCCATCAACCGTTCTGCAGTGCCGATGACCCGTCTGATTGCGCCGCTTCTCGCCGCCGTCTGCGTGCTGATCGTCGCCGGATGCAGCGGTCCACCGCAGGCATCGGGCCGGGAGGGAGGAGGCCCGTCGGCGCGAGACGCCCGGGAGGGGGAGGGCGGACCGGCCGCCCCCGCCGCGTCGGTGGCTGCGTTCGAGACGTTCGATGCCGCTCGCTATCCGGTCGCGCCGCCGAAGCGCGCCACGACCGTCGATCACCGCGTGCCAGACCGCCTGCTGTCCAATCGGGCCGACAAAGGGGTGACCCGCACCGTCCAGGGATTTCGTATCCAGGTGTTCTCCGCCCAAGACAAACAGGCGGCTGAGTCCTTTCGCGAGAAGGTGCGCCGGTGGTGGCAGCGGTCGAAAGGCGATGCCCCCTCCGACCTGTTCTCGTCGACACCGCCCATCGTCATTGAGTACGCGCAGCCGTACTACCGCGTCCGGTTCGGGGCGTTTGCCCGCCGGGAGGACGCCGAAGACGCCTTGCGCTTTGTCCGCCAGACGTACCCGGATGCGTTCATGGCGCGAACGACCGTCACGGTCGTTCGATGACCGCTCAAGCGGTTCGGGGCGACGCTCGGCGGCCGTCGCCGCCCGGCTCCGTGGGAGGGAGCGGCAACCGGTGGGAGAAATCCGCGGTGGGGGATCAGTCGAGCACGCGGGCGGCGTGCCGGTCGAGAGCGGCCACCAGATCGCCGGCGTGCGTTTCATGCTCGGGTTTCATGAGCACGCTGCGCAGCACGGCGGCCCGGTCTCGGTCGGCCCGCAGGTCGGGGCGGAGCGTCGTCAGCGCGTCGGCCGGCATCTGCAAGATGCTGGTAAAGACGGGGTCCTGCGGGTCGTTCATGGCCGCGTCGAACACCTCCCGGCTGGCCGCGTCGACCGCGCTCAGCGTCGGTTCGGCCGTTGACGGAACGCAGGCGACGATGTCGGTTTCCGGCGGAAGGAGAAGGTGCAGCCGCGACGCCTCGCGAAGCGCCTCGGCCCACCTCCGCGCCGCACGGTGCGTGGCCGCGACGACGGCCCCGACGCCGTCGGTCGGCGACAGCGGCAGTGCCTGAAGCGTGCACCAGAGCGCCCCGGCGGCAGCACCGGAGCGAGAGCACTCCAGCGTAATCTCGCCCAGGTGAAGATCGTCGGAGGTGAAATAGGTGTACGGAGAGTCGTGCTGGTAAAACCGGCCGACCGCCGGATCCCGAAAGAAGACGGCCCCGCACCCGTACGGCTGCAGCCCGTGCTTGTGCGGGTCGACCACGACCGAGTCGCAGCGGGCGATCGCCCGAAAACTCTCTGCCGGAAAATGGTCGAGGTCGGGCGCCGCATCTCGCGCCAGCAGGGTGAAGAACCCGCCGTAGGCCGCATCGACGTGGACGCGTGCGTCGTGCGCTCGGCAGAGCTCGAGGGCAGACTCGATCCGATCCACGGCCCCGACACCGGTCGTCCCGGCCGTCAGAACCACCGTGCCGATTGCCTCGCGGTTCAAGACGTCCCGCAGCGCGCCGAGGTCGATCCGCCCGTGCGCGGTGCTCGGCACCTCCGTCACCTCCATGCCCAGCACGCCGCACATCCGCTCGTGGGTGTAGTGGGCGTCGGCACTCACGGCGATGCCTCGATCGGGGTGCGACTCGCGGGCGACCCAGAGCGCCTCGAGGTTCGCGATCGTTCCGCTGGAGGTGAGGTGCCCGAGGGTGTCGTTCGGAAACCCGATCATCTCCGCGAGGTCGCCCACCACATCCTGCTCCAGATCGCTCGTTCCCGGGCCCCCGTCCAGCGCGTGGTTGTTGGGGTTGATGCGCATGGCCGCCGCGTAGGCGGCAACGGCCACCGGATGGGGCGGCTTCAGCATCTGGCCTGCATACCGGGGGTGATGGAAGGGGTAGTGGTCTTCGAGTCGATCCAGGTATGCGTCGAAGACGCGGTCGAGCCGGTCGGGGTCGACGCCCACCGCGTCGTGGCGGTCGAACGCCCCCCACGCGTCGGCCCACTCGTCGTGGTGCCGAAAGGCGCGGTGCGTAAGGGCATCGACCGATGGAAAGGGGGAATCGGACACGGGAGGGAGAGAACGGTGAGACAACACGAACGGAGCGGAGAAGAAACGGGGTGCAGGCACGGGCGAGGTGCGCCTGCAGGCGGCGAAGGGGGCCGTACGGCCGGGGATGTCCGGAGGCACCCGACGACCCCAGTCGGCCCACCGGGCAGCGCCCCATTTGCATTCGTCACGGATCGAAAAACGGAGGGCCGGCCCGTTCGATCCCTGACCGTCCGGTCGAGAACGGGCGTTTCCCGTACGAAGGCAGCCCCTGTCAGCGCGCGGGGTCCGGCTGGCATCTCCACCGACCCCGCCGAGCCGACCAGCAACCCTACCGGCCGTCCCACGAGCGTCTCCAACGAATTCGGCCGAGAGTCGATTCGCGGGAGCCGTTCCCCGTGCGGTGTTACGAGACAAAAAAGCATGTTGCAACACGAAACCCTGCCGCCGGCCTGTCGTGATACGTGTTGCAACAGACAAAGCAACCGCAGCGGTTATGGGACGAATTCTCAAAGAGCGCATTCAGCAGGAGCGGGAGTTTGAGAGCCTGTCGCAGGAGGCGCTCCTTAACCTGTTCGTGGCGTCCGCCCACGCCCGGAAGAAGATCGAACGGGTGTGCCGCGCCTACAAACTGCAGTTCAGCCACTACAACGTGCTCCGCATCCTGCGCGGTGCGCATCCCGGCGGACACGCACGGTGCGATATCATCGAGCGGATGATTGACCCTTCACCAGATGTCACCCGCCTCATCGACAAACTTGTCGAGCGAGGGCTCGTCCGCCGGTCCCCCAGCGAAGAAGACCGGCGTCGCACGATCCACACGATCACCGATGCCGGCATCGATCTGCTCGACGACATGCACCCAGACATCAAAGACGTCCAGGGCTGGTTCGGGCGCCGGGTCTCCGATGACGACCTGCGGCACCTGTCTCGAATCTGTGAAGGGATCTACGCCCGCCCGTCCGCACCGTCAGACGCCTGACGGGTTGGTTCCATTTGTATGTTGAAACATGTACCCATCGTTCACCGACCTTCATTCCTGTCTACCCGCGAGGGGACAGCCCCGGTCGCGTCCGCGTGGTTGCGGCCGGTGGATGCATCACTCACAGTATTCATTCCTTTGTTCCTACGCCCGACTACCCATGGCTGACATCAACCAGTTGGATCAAGAACTCAACGACATGATCCTCCAGGGACAGATTCTGGAGGCCTTCGACAAGTTTTACGCGGACGACGTCGTGATGGAAGAAGACGGCACGACCCGGGAAGGCAAAGAGGCGAACCGCGAGTACGAGGAGCAGTTCGTCGGGAGCCTCGAAGAGTTTCACGCGGCCGACATCAAGGCGCGCGCTGTCGACACCGACACGAATACGACCCTCTCCGAGTGGTACAACCACATGACGCTGGAAGGCGTCGGCGAGGTTGAGCAGGAGCAGGTGTCGGTCCGGACCTGGAACGAGGACGGGCAGATTACCCACGAGAAGTTCTACAAGCTCGGGTAAGGTGCCCGCGTTCCTTGATTCCGCGTTTCCCGCTTCCGCATTGAACGCTTCCGCATTGAACGCTTCCGCGTTTCTGCGGTCCGGCGGCGGGTTGCCGGTCGGTTCCGATCACGGACCGGCTGTTCGGTTCAACACGGACAGCCGGTCCAACGATCGGGCCTCCGCCCCGGCCCGTCTCGTCTCTTCCTGCGCCACTCGACCTGGCGCTTGCACGTTCGCCGTCACCCTCCTCTCACGCACGGCTCCCGATATGCAACGCTATCTCCCGCTGATTGGCCGCATTCTCCTCGGCCTCCTCTTTGTGATGTCCGGCGTCAACAAAATCACCGGCTTTGAAGGCACGCAGCAGTACATGGCCTCCTACGGGATGCCGATGACGGCCGTCCTGCTCGTCGGGGCGATTCTCGTCGAGGTGCTCGGGGGGCTGTCCGTCATCGTCGGCGTGCTGCCGCGCCTGGGCGCTGCGTCTCTGGTCCTCTTCCTGATTCCGGCAACGCTCATCTTCCACACCAACTTCGCGGAGCAAACCCAGGTGATCATGTTCCTCAAGAACCTCTCGATTATGGGGGGACTGCTGCTGATCCTGGCCTACGGGTCGGGGCCGCTGAGTCTGTACGACCCGACCGCTGCGGACGGATCGGAAGTGGCAGGCACCCGGCCGTGAGCCGCCCGTGCTGAAGGAGACTGCCGGGTACGGCACGGCCCTGGGTGCGGGAAACCGGGGGCGAACAACGAAACGCTAGAGACCGGTTTCGTCCGGGGCCTCGAACGAGGACGTGCCGGCGTCGAGGAGGGAGGGGGGATCCTGGTACTGGGCGGCGATGCGGGACGCCTCGTCGGCGAGACGGCGCCGCAGCGCCACCGGCTCCAGCACCCGCACGTGTGTGCCCCAGCTCAGCAGCCACGGCATCACCTCCTGCTCGTGGTACACCGCCAGCGTGAGGACCAGACGTCCATCCGACAACCGGTTCCGGTCCTCCACGTGCAGCGACGGGCCCACCTGCACCGACGGAGCGACCTCGGCGGCAAACACGACGCGAATGGTTCGGTCAGGACGCGGAGCCTGTTCGCGCTCCGCTCGATACCCGGCCGGCCGCTCGAAATGATCGTCGGTCGGCTCGATGCGACGCACGGTGTCGAGGCGGATGTGCCGCACGCGGGCCGCGCCGTGAAAGTATCCGACGAGGTACCAGGTATCGTCCTGGCGAACGAGGCCGTAGGGATCGGTGCGAAGCGCGGACGGCGGGCTCTCGGTTGCTTCGTCTCCTGCTGCTTCGCCTGCTGCTGCTGCTGCTTCGCCTCCGGGTGCGTCTTGCGGTGCATCCAGGTTGTTCGCTCCTCCGTCTCGCCCGGACCGGCCCGTCCTGGCGTCCTCCCGCGGCGCCGCCCGGCTGGAGCGCAGGATGCGAAGGGTGCGTTCTTCCAGGAGGGCCTGCCGCACCTGTTGCAGCAAGGCCTCTTCGGTCGGATTCCCAAAGGCACTGGGAGGAACCAGATGAACGCTTCCCTGCAGCGTCAGGGCGCGCTCTCGCTCCTCGCGCGACAGCCGGTTCTGAATCTTCTGCTGGGCAGATCGCGCCGAGGCGTGGTACCGGCCGCCGAAGTTCTGCGCCGCGTAGGCGCTTCCCAGCACCAGCATCACCGCCTCGTCGGAGGTCAACGTGACGGGCGACACGAAGTAGTCTTCGGGCAGGCGGTAGCCTTTTCCCGGCACGCCTTGAACCGGGACCCCGGTTTCGACGAGGGCGTGGACGTCGCGGTACACCGTGCGTTCGCTGACGCCGAGGGCCTGCGCCAGGTCGACGGCCCGCTTCCAGTCGTCGGTGCGGAGCTGCAGCAGGAGGGCCGGCCAGCGTTCCTCCGGAGACATCGAATCGGGGGGATCCAGGACAGAGTCGGAAATGGCAGTGCAGGCGTCGAAGAAAAAACGGTCGCGGAAAGGAAAGAAGGTAGCCGAACCGAGGCGAGGCGCCCGGTAGCGAATCGGTCGGTCAGGCCCCGGATCGGCGCAGGTCGTCCAGCACCTCGCGCACGCCGGCCTCGAACCGGTTCGCTCCGCCCTGCGACGGATGACGCACGTACGTGACGTCCACGCCGGCTTCGGTCAGCGCGCGCTCGGCCTTCCGGCCAATACCCAGGACGCGATCGGGCTGGAGGAGGGCGACGAGGTCCACGAGCAGATCCTGCCAGTCGCGCACCTCCGTCCGGCGCGGGTTGCGAATCGAAAGCGGCTCGCCCGGATCGTGCGGGTGAAGAGGGACGCTGTTCCAGACAAAAAAGTCCGGGAACGAAGGCTGAAGGACCCGCCAGAAAATTCCGGCGCTGTACTCGCTGTGCAGGTCCACCTCCGCGCTCGTGCGGTCTCCGTCGATGGGAAACGCGTCATCGGCGAGTTGGGCCTCGCTCGTAATCGGGACGCCCGAGAAGCGGCACCCCCACGGCCCGGGCGCCTCGGCGAGCAGGAAGAGGGGCGGGGCGGCGTCGAAGCACCGCAGATATCGGCGCAGGTTATCCCGGCGGATCTCCGGGGCGCCGGCGACGTCGAGATCGGGATGCCGGTCGCGGTAGAGGTTAAACAACTCGTCGGTTGAGGGAACCGAGAAGATTCGGTCCTGGAACAGGCTCCAGACGTTGTCGAGCATTTCGGCGAAACCGTACGGGTGGGGGAACAAGAGAGCTGTGAGGGGGCGGACGCCGTCGGCGTTTCGGACGCCGTGGATAGCTGGCGTGGCTGGCTGGCGTGGATGGCTGGGGACCGTGGTCGCTGTAGGGCTTGGGCCGGGCGCCGCGTTCCGTCGGCTGCGCTTCCGGTATGCCTTGCGTCGCGGAACGGCAGGATGCGTGAGGGCGCGTTCTGGCACGCCCGGGTAGCGTCTCCGCACACCGTCTCCCGCACACCATTCCTCGCCCGTCCTTCCCTGTCCATCGTGGAACGCCGCGGATCTGGGCCCCGCGCCGCCGGTCGTCCTCTCCGGTGAGCCTGAGGGACGGGGACGCGGGCTGGGCGAAGCAACCCCTATCCACACACGACGATACGGCGTCGCCGATCGCGCCGATCCATGCGTCCCCTGCTGCCCCTCCCGCGGCGTTCCCGGTCCGTCTCCGGTCCAGCCGCGGCACACGGCGGCAGCAGACCCAGAAGCGCGGCCGAACCGAGCCCCGTGCCGGGGCAGCGGGCGGCTAGGAGGAGGCGGGCCCGGTTCGCGGAAAGGCGAAATCGGAGTACGCCATCTCCGCCGTCCCGAACCACCGGTACGCATCCTCGCGGGCCTGCTTGTACGACTCGTAGACCGTGCGGTACTGACCGTTTCCCGTAGCGCGATCCTCCAGAAGGTCCGTCGTAATGTCTTGCGCTCGACTCATGACGTCATCCGGGAAGCGCCGCAGGGTGATGTCCCGCTCCAGCAGCCGGTCCAGAGCCGCCGGATTCTTATAGTCGTACTGCGCCAACATTCGGACGTTGGCTTCGGCACAGGCAGCCCGTAGGGCGCTCTGGTAGGTGGACGGCAGCGCCTCCCAGGCGGTCTGATTCACGTAGAACGTCAGCGCGGGGCCCGGCTCCCACCAGCCGGGATAGTAGTAGTAGGGAGCCACCTCGTGAAAACCGAGCTTCTCGTCGTCGTACGGCCCCACCCACTCCGCCGCGTCGATGGCACCCCGCTCCAGAGAGGGATAAATTTCTCCGGAGGGCAGAACCTGTGTGTTCACGCCCATCTCGTTCATCACCTGCCCGCCGAGGCCCGGAATCCGCATCTTGAGCCCCTGCATGTCGTCCAACGAGGCAACCTCGGTGCGGAACCAGCCCCCCATCTGCATCCCCGTATTGCCGCCAGGAAAGTTCCGGACATTAAAGTCCGCGAACACCCCCCGCATCCGTTCCAGCCCGCCCCCTTCGTACATCCAGCCGTTGTACTGCCGGGCCGTCAGGCCGAACGGAACGGTGGCGTCGAACGCCAGCGCCGGGTTCGATCCAATAAAGTAGTAGCTGGCCGAATGGCCCATCTGGACCGTCCCCGACTGCACGTTGCTGAGCACCTCGAGGGCCGGGACGAGCTCCCCGCCGGGGTACGAGCGGATCTGGAACCTGCCGTTCGTGATCTCGCTCACCCGGTCGGCCATGATCTCGGCCGCCCCGTAAATGGTGTCGAGGGACCGGCTGAAGCTCGACGCCAACCGCCAGCGCACCTGCGGCTGCGTCTGCACGTTCGGCGCGTCGCCGCCAGAGGCAGACTCCTCGCCGCCGCAGCCTGAAAGAAAAGACGCACCGGCGGCCCCCAGAAGGGCGGTACGGGCAAAATCGCGGCGGTTCACGGAGCGGGACGAGCCGTCGGAGGCCGGAGAGTCGGAGGCCGGAGAGTCGGAGGACGGAGACGCGTGCCCGCCGTCGGCTGCGCCGGCGTCGGCATCAGGCGAAGCGGACGCGTCGGAAGCGGGACAGCCGGATTCGGACATCGGTGGAGAGGCTGTGGGTGGGCCGTTCGTCAATGCTGCGGTGTCCAAGAATACAAAGAACCGACGCCGCCGTGCAAGCGGGGGAGCGGAGGGGATTGGGAGCGTGGGAGATTGGGAGCGTGGGGGCTGTGGGCGCTTTGGAAGCTATGGACGCTCGGAAGCTATGGACGCTTGGAAGGTGTGGACGCTGGGGACGCTTGGGGCCTGGAGGAGGGGAGCTTGGCAGTGGGCGCGGCTCTTGGTGGGGCGAGCGGCCAACGCAGCGTTCGTCGTCACGGGCGACGTCGTCCGGCGCGTTGGGGTCGGCTGTCACGAACAGGGGAAGGTGCATGGGGCATGGGTGCGTGGGGCATGGGTGCAGGCGCAAAGGAGGGACGGGCACGGCGTCCGCGGCGGGTTGCCCACCGGTTTGTCACCCCGGTTCGTCTATCTAGTTTGTGATGCAAACACGTTTGCAGGAAACACGGCCAGAGTTCGTCGGTGGTGGTCTGTGGTACAAACCCGTTCGTCAAACAAACCAGCTGCCGCCATGTCATCGTCTGGACGTGCTGGTGCTTTCCAGAACCGGCACCGGATCGAGTTCTTCACGACCAACTTCCATGTGCTGAAAGGGTATTGCTACGTCCCGGCGGGCGCGCTGCTGGTTCTGGCAACCGTTGCCGTGGGGATCTGGCGCCCGGACTGGGCGAGCGTCCACTTCTCCGGCCTTGCGGCTGCGGCCGGAAGCATCGCAATTACGGCCCCCTGGATCTGGTGGATGCACCGCCGCTACCGGTCGAGCTACGGCCACGTCCGGCCGTCCGATTCCTCGGGCGGCGGCGCCCTGGGGCTTTGGGGCGACCGGTCCCTTCCCGTCTGGCTGGCGATCGGTGCGTTCGTAGCGCTCATGTGGTGGGCGGTCCTGCTTATCCACTACATCCCGCAGAACACAGCGTTGAACGACAATCATTTCGTGTTCTTCTTTGCCAGCTTTCCGCTTCTGCAGGGCGTCTTCCGGCCGCCATCTCGACGGACGCAACTCGTGTACGGAGGGGCGCTCGTACCGCTCGTCGGGGGGACCCTGCTCCCGCTCGTGACGTCGGATCTCTGGGCCATCCAGATTGTGAACTATGCGGTGTTCGGGCTCATCGCGGTGGGAATCGGGCTCTACAACCACCACCTTCTCGTCAAGACGTTCGGGCCGCTGACCGACACGGAGACGTCCACCCATGGCTGAACAACCGTTTGAGAAGCTGGCGCACCTCGACAAACTCGTCCACGAACCCGCCCGCCTCGCTCTCCTAACGGCTCTGTCGTCGTGCGACCGCGCCACGTTTACCTTCCTCCGAAAGCTTACCGGCCTGACGCGGGGCAATCTCTCCAGCCACCTGTCGACGCTCGACGACGCCGGTTTCGTGGACATCGACAAGCGGTTTGAGGGGAACGCTCCCGTCACGTACGTCTCGCTGTCGGACGACGGACGGCGCTCCATCGCCCGCTACTGGGACGACCTGCAGGCGATTCGCACCCAGGCCGCCGCCTATCAGCCGGAAAACGCATCAACGAACCCGGCAGAAGACATCCCCACCGACGACGAGCCCACCGACGACGAGCCCACCGACGACGAGCCCACTGACGACCGGCCGAATGACGCCCGGCCGAATGACGCCCGGCCCGAGGACGACGCCCCGCCGGGTCTGTGATGGCCGCACCCGCCGGCGACCGTTCGTCGAGGCTGTTTCCCGGCCGACCTCCGCGTAGGAGACCGCGCGTGGATTCGGGCCCCGCCCCCCGAGGGGCAGATCCGCCGATCGGAACCTCGCCCCCCGGACGAAAGGTAGATTCGTCCCTGCCCGCCGCTGTCCGAACGACCTCGTGATCGACTCGCCCCGCCCGTGACCGTCTCCTCCCGCCTCCGCTCCCGACGCTCTCCTGCCTCCCGGTTTCTCCCCGCAGTTCGCTTCGCGGCCGCACTCGCGTTGATCGCCCTCGCGGCGGTTTCGTGCCGCCAGTTGAGCGTGAAGGGACCGGACGGCTCCGCCACCGGCGAAGACGTCCTGTGGAGCGGTGCCGTCACGGATTCGTCGGCCCGCGTCGTGGCTCGGCTTGCCGACACCTCGGCGGCTGCGGACGTACGCCTGGCCGTGACCTCCGGCGCGGGCACCCCGTCGTGGCGCGACGCCCGGCGCATCGTGGGCACCCACCCCGCTACGAATCCGCACGTTCATCACTTCCGGCTGACCGACCTGGCGCCGCGTACCCTCTATCACTACGCCCTCGAAATCAACGGCGTGATTGACACCACCCGTACGGGGCGGCTGGAGACGTTCTCCGAAACCCCGTTTTCGTTCCGCGTGGCGATGGGGGCGTGCGCGCAGACCGGATCGCGCCACCCGGTGTTTGATGCCATCCGGCGCACCGAGCCGGACCTCTTCCTGCACACGGGCGACTTCCACTACGAAGACATCGACGTCGACGCCCCGGCACCCTTCCGCGCAGCGTTCCGGAACGTGCACGCTTCTCCCGAGCAGTCCGCCCTGTACCGCTCCACGCCGATCGCCTACGTGTGGGACGACCACGACTACGGGCCCAACAACAGCTCGCGCCGCGCCCCCGGCCAGGACGCCGCCCAGCAGGTCTACCGGGAGTACGTGCCGCACTACCCGCTCGCCACCGGTTCGGGCACGCACCCCATCTATCAGGCCTTCACCGTCGGGCGCGTTCGCTTTCTGGTGACGGACCTCCGCTCGGCGCGCACCGACAACGAGGCGCCGGACTCCCTCAAAACGATGATGGGGGCGGAGCAGAAGGCGTGGTTCAAGGACCAGTTGCGGGCGGCCCGGGGGCGCTACCCCGTCATTGCCTGGGTGAGTAGCGTGCCGTGGATCGGCGACGACGCCGACGCGGAAGACCGGTGGTCGGGCTTTGCGGAGGAGCGCCGCGAGCTGGCCACCTTCATCGACTCGCTGGGCGTCGCCGACCAGCTGGTGGTCCTTTCGGGCGACGCCCACATGGTGGCGCTGGACGACGGCACGAACAACCACTTCGGCCGCGCCGGAGAGCAGGGCGGCGGCTTCCCGGTCGTCCACGCCGCGGCGCTCGACCGGCGCGGGTCGGTCAAGGGCGGTCCGTACTCGCACGGTCCGTATCCGAACCGGTCCTCCCTGTTCGGAGACAACGACGGGCAGTTCGTGCTCATGGACGTGGAGGACGACGGCCGCGGCGACGTATGTGTGACCTGGACCGGCAAGCGGTATCGCTACGACGACGACCGGCTGTCGACGCTGGTGCAGTTCTCCACGTGCTACGAACCGGTCGACCCCCCTCCGACGGCCGGCGGATCGCAGGAGTAGCCGACCCGCCCCTGACCCGCCGGAGGCCGGCTGCCTACGCCTCGTAGGCCTCGATGATCGCCTCGGCACGCTCGCGGGCCGACGCCGGCCAGCTGGCGATGTAATCGTAGAGCGTCGAGATCATCTCCGGGCGGTCCGTGGGGGCGGCGGCGTCGAGCTTTCGGTCCATCTCTTGAAGCCGCCGCTCCAGCTTGCTCTCGGCACCGGGCTCCCCCTCTGCGTCGGTCGAGTCCTGTTTTGCTTCCCCGGTCGCCGCCCCCGCCGACCCGTCGCCGGAGAGCGATTCGGCGGCGGCGACATCGCCGGGCGTCTCGCTCGGGGTGGGAGCGCTCGGCGGCGACTCCGGAGCCGCACTGGCAGGGGAGGCATCGACGTACTCGGGGGAGGCCACTTCCGATACCGCCTCCGGCGCCTCCTCCTCGGCCTGGTGCATCTCGTCGCGGGTGTAGAGCCCGCTCGTCTCGTTCGGGAAGGCCTTGCGCAGGCCAAGCGCCTCCGCACATTTGGCCAGCATGTGCGGGCCCATCTTCTTCCACATGAAGGTGGGCTCGTTGCGGCTGTTGGTGGAGACGTAGTCGCTCCATCGCGCCACCGCCCAGAGCGGCTCGTCGAAATCGGAGCGCAGGATGCCGACCTTCGCGGCTGCAGGCGGCTCGTCGTTGAGCCAAACCTCCTGCCAGTCACCGGTCGAACCGCACCAGTACGGACCTTTTTGTCCGGCGTACTTCCCGGTGCGTTCGGCGATGAGGCGCAGGCCGTCGATCGACACCTGAATATCCATCACCTCGCGGCCCTTGCGGCTGTCCCACCGCCGGATGGCGTAGATCTGGCGTGCGAAGGGGTCGAGGCCGGTCCGGTTGCACTGCTTGACGAAGAGCTCGAACTCTTCGTCCGTCGCCCCCTTGCAGATCGTACGACGAAGAAGGCGCAGTTCGTCGTCGGTGAACTGCTGCGGTGTCGGGCCGGCGGGGGCATCGCCGGCGGCCTCGGCGTCGGGGTCGGCGGGGGCGGCGGAGTCGGGCGAAGACGTCGGGTCGGTGGTCATGGCGGGTCACGGGTTCACCGGAAAAGGATCCTGCTCAGGATGAGTATACGACGGGTCGCCCGGAAGTATCCGCCGCCCGGGTGTTGGCGGGAGCGGCCAGGGGAGCGGTCACGGGGAGGCTCCGGGGGCGACCGTGAAGGTGGCGACAACCGGAAGGTGATCGCTCGTAGCCGTGAGGGCTTCGGCGGGCAGCGGACGCACCACCTCCATCGACCCGGGCCGGAGGTCGTCCCGAAGCGGTCGGTTGGGAAGCAGGTAGTCCAGTTGGCGCGACGGGTCGTCGGACGGGTAGGTTGGGGACGGGGCCCCGTGCAGAGGGTCTGCAAACACGGCTGTTCGGGGAGGCACGGGGGATGAAGCCGCGGAAGCGGTCGTGAGGGAATCAGGGGCCGGTCGATCCGGATTGTTGAGCAGCAGGCGCAGTTCCGGACTATCGGGCAGCGAGTTCAGGTCGCCGGCGACGAGGACGCGGGCCGACGGCCGCTCGCGCAGCAGCCGCGTGAGCTCGCCGTGCAGGAAGCGCACCTGGCCGAGGCGCCAGGCCCGGTCTCGATCCGATCCCCCTGCTTTCAGATGAGCGCCGACCACCGTGAGATGCGCGGAAGCGCTCAGCCGTACGTCAACCATCCACAGGCGGTGGTTGATCAGAGCGGTGGCGGCCGGGTCCCCGGTGTCGGCCTGCATCCCTTCCAGCGGAGTAACGACGTCGGCATATCCGCGAAGAACCCCCAGCGGATAGCGGCTCATCACGACGACGTTCTGAAACCAGGTCGGGCTCTTCGTCGACCCGAAGAACCGATAGCCCGCGTCCGGAAGGTGGTCCTCGACGATGCGCTGCACGAACGCCTCGCTCTCAATCTCCTGCAGAACCACGATGTCGGCGTTGAGGGTCCGAACCGCACGGGCGAACCGGCGCACCTCACGGTCGACGCCCCCGGGCTGATTCTCGCGCTCTGCATCCACGTAGGGATCGTCGTGCGTGTCCACGAAGTTCTCCACGTTCCACGTCGCCACCCGGACGGTGTCGCGCGCGGGGAAGTCGTATTCCGGCGGCAGCGCCATCCCGGCCGATGGGGCGGGGGCGGAGGCCGCGGTTCGGGTCCCGACCTCCCGGTTTTCGGCCTCCTGGTTTCCGCCCGCCCGGTCGGCTGGCGATTCGGAGAGGGACGCGCAGCCGGTGCTTCCCAGAAGAAGCCCGATCCCAGCCATCGCCAACAGACAATATTGTCGGATGCGAAGCAGGGAGGAACGGTCGAGCGTGTCCGAATCGCGCCGGGTCGAAAGCAGGGGCATGAACCGAAAGGAGAGAAGGAAAAAAGAGGGATGGCCACCTCCAAGATTGGGAAGAAAAAGGGGGGCAACAGGGTCGCAGCCGAGAGTCATGATCGATTCACAGAAAGGACCGGCCGGCGCCGCCGTCTGCTCGCTCCCGCCCGCCGTGCACTCTACAATCCGACTACAATCCGAGGCGAGCGCGTGGAGGTCGAGGCAGAAACAAGAAGGCAGAAACAAAATGCGGGACCAACCATCCTGTGCATAAACCTCCTGCGACCGCCGACCGTCCATGACCCCCTTTGTCACTGTGTACACGACCGTCTACCTCGGCCTCGGGTCCAACCAGGGAGACCGCAGCGCTCACCTTCGGCGGGCCGTGCGGGCGCTGGGCAGCCGCGCGTCGGTGCGGTCTCTGCGCGCCTCCGCCGTGTACGAAAGCGAAGCCCACACGATCGACCCCGACGACGCGCCCCCCGACTTTCTGAATGCAGCCGTCGAGGTGCAAACGACGGATTCTCCCGAGACGCTCCTCCGCGCCGCGCAAGACCTGGAGGCCCGCGCCGGACGGCCGCCGGAGTCGGACCGGCGGGTCTGGGCTCCGCGACCGCTCGACGTGGATATCCTCGTCTACGGTTCGGCGACGCGTTCCACGCCGGATCTTTCCATCCCGCACCCACGACTGGGGGAGCGCCGGTTCGTCCTGGAACCGCTCGCCGACCTCGACCCGACGCTCCGGATCCCCGCCCCGTTTTGCACCGACGTCCGGTCTCTTCTGAACGAGTGTCCAGATGACGGGACGCTGAGGCGAACCTCTCTGTCTCTGACCGACGCCTGACCGGGATCGTCCGGCCGGCCGGATCGAACCGCCCGCCTGAAGACGCCGAGTACAGACGACGAAAAGGCCGGTTCACAAAAGCCGCCCAACAAAACGACCCGGACACCACGACCCCGACACCACGACCCCAACATCACGACCCCGACAACACGACCGAAACAAAAAAAGCCCGGTCACCCACCAGAGACCGGGCTTCGGCTGAAATGATGGCCGATAAGAGGTGACGCGTCCTGGCTTTACCGCTCACGACGCATTCGTATAGACACACGATCCCCCGTTCGCATAACGTCGGCTTCCAAGTCTTAATCCACGGTTCACAAAGGCTCCTGTCGAAGCGATGGCCGGCAGAAGCGGGGCGCGGTTGCCGCCGTGCCTCGCCCCGAACGGTCGCCGGGAACCTCTTCAACCGTCCTCCCGAAGGGCGCCTCCGCAGGAGGACCGGGTCGCCATGGCGTCGCGCAACGAACTTTCGCCGAAGACTCCTCTCCGGCAAGATCGCGTGGAATCTATCCATACTCATTTGTATTCTTTTCTTGGTCGGAGTCGCCTTCCCTCCCTTCGGTTCTGCCGGACGCTCGAAGCGCCGGGGGAGTGCCGGAAAGCCCGGTGCCGGACTCCGCCCTCGTCGATGTTCTTTCCCACTGGTTCGTTCACACACACGATGACTGTTACTTCCACGCACACCGCCGATTCTTTCCGGTCCGTTCTCGCCAACGAGCGCAATCACGGCGTCGTCGTCGACCTGCCCACAGACAAGGGGGGAGACGACCTCGGAGCGACGGCCCTGGAGCTGACCGCAATGTCCCTGGCCGGATGCATCTCCACGATCTGGGCCAAGGTAGCAACCAACTCGCGGGTGGACTACCGAAGCGTCGACGTCGAGGTGACGCTCGATCAGGCCAACGGGGCGTCCACCTTCACGGACGCACACGCAACCGTCCGCGTCGACAGTGATGCCGACCGGTCGAAGCTGGAGCGCGTCCTTAGCAAGACGATGAACGCCTGCCCGGTCGGACTCTTGTTCGAACGCGCCGACGTTTCCATCGGGACCGATCTGGTGACGGAGCCCGCTCTGGAAGCAGCATAACGGAGCGCCGCCCGGCTGAGCGGTCGCCTCGCCCTCCTGCCGCCTCGCTCTCCTGCCCGTGCGGGCCGGCGTCCGCACCGGGCCGGTTCCCCCTCTGTCTCGATCCCCGCCTCCCCGTGTCGGGCTTCCGGTCGGCGGCCGGCCGCGCCCCGTGCGCCGGCGGTTCGACCCAGCCGGCGGCTCGACCCAGCCGGCGGTGCGGTCGCGCCTACGCCTCCTCCGTCGACGGAGGGGGCGTTCGCGTTGTGGGCGGGAGGGCCGGTGGCCGTTTGGCGCTTGCCCCCTGCCCCGCGCCGTGGATCCGACCGGCGGGACGACTCGTTGGCGCCCATGCCGCTGGCCGAAGGCGGTTCCTCGTGTGGAGCCGCCCCGCGGCCGCGCCCCGCCCCGATGCTCTTTCTGCCCGCCCCGACCGGTCCGCCCCATGGCTCCCTCCCCCAACGCCGCATCATCCCCCGATCCCGCACGTCTACCTGCCGGCCTGGATGTCCCCGACCTGCCGGAACACGTGAACTATCTGGTGATCGAGGGAGTGATCGGCGCGGGCAAGACGACGCTGGCCGAGATGCTCGGCCGGGTGCTGGAGGCGAACGTGGTGCGCGAACAGTTCGAGGAGAACCCGTTCCTGGAGCGCTTCTACGACGACCGCGACCGCTGGGCTTTTCAGACGCAGCTGGCCTTCCTCGCCAGCCGCTTCCGCCAGCAAAAGGACCTGGGTACGCGCGACTTGTTTCATCAGGTTGTCATCAGCGATTACAGTTTCGACAAGGACCGCATCTTCGCCCACGAAACGCTGAGCGGCGACGAGCTCCAGCTCTACGAGGCGCTGTACCAGATCATGGAACCCAACACGCCGGATCCCGACCTGGTCGTGTATCTACAGTCGCCCGTCGACCGGCTGATGGCCAACATCCGGAAACGCGACCGGGAGTACGAACGCGGGATCGATCGCGACTACATCGCCTCGCTGCAGGAAGCGTACGAAACCTACTTTCGTCACTACCGGAAGAGCCCGCTGCTGGTCGTGCGCACCGACGGACTCGACTTTGTGGAGAACGACGATCATTTTGAGGCGATCGTCCGTCACATCACCACGGCGGAGGCGACGGGCCGAGAGGTGGTGGGGCCCGTGTAATCCCCTCCGTCCCCGCCCCACCCCACGACACACTCCCCGCCCTACCCCGCGACACGCCCCACGCCGCGCCCCACCACACGCTCGCACCCGGGAATCCGGAAGAACCGGCTCGAAGCCCGCTCCGTCGTTTCCGAACCGCGGCGAAGGCCCGCCGGGCGGTTTGCGAATTTCCGGAAAGGCGCCGGAGGGGCACCCCGGAAGTGAACCTCCGGCGGTCGGGGCGTCGTTGAAGCGTCTCTCCATTCCTTCACCCCGAATGACGTTCGGCGCGGCGCCGGACCCCGAGCGGGTGTCTCGCACCCTGGACGCAGGATCTCCTTTACGCATGGAATATCTTTTCGCGGCCGTCATTCTCTATTTTGTGCTTCAGGCGGCCAGCAACATCGTATGGATGATCCGGGGCAGACCCGACGACCCGGGCATCCGCCGCAACGGCGCGGCGGAGGGGGCGTCCTCCCACAACTGGAAGGGACCCTCGCCGCGAGATCACACCGGAGGCCATCGCTCCGACCCCCGGTTCTGGGACGACGTCGAGGACGCCACCTGGCAGGAGGAGGTGCGTTCCGGCTGAAGAGATCTCGATCGAGCGGCCTGCCACTGAGAGGCTTTCCATCTGTTGAAGAGGGCCCACCCGTTGATGATGAGCCACCTGTTGATACCGGGAAAAGCAGGCCCCTGGCCCTCGCGACAGGCCGTCCCAGCATCCATCCGCCGCCTCCGTCCCGCAGCGCATCAGTCCCCGAACGTAAATGTGATGGTCGTTTCGGTGGCAACGGGCACGCCGCCGTTGCGTGCCGGTCGAAACAGGGAGCGCTGCGCCGCCGCGAGCGCCGCCGCTTCCAGCCCGTACCCGAGTGCAGCCACCGGTGCGGCGGAGCCGGAAGCATCCAGGCGCCAGCGGCGCAGAATCGTCGCGTCGGTGACCTGCCCGCGCTCGTTGACCTGAACGGCCACGTCCACCCGCGCGCGGACCTCGTCCTTCCGTGCAGCATCGGGATACCGGGGCTGGACGGCTCGCAGAAGCCGGGCGCTCCTCTCCGGTGCACGCGAGGCCGTCGGCAGTCCGTCGCTCCCGTCGCGACGGCGGGCGTCGTCGCCGGGGTCTTCGATGGGGAGGGGTCCCTCCGAGATCTCAAAGTCGGTCTCGATGATCCGATCATTCGGCACGACGACGGGAGGGAGAGGCGCGGGAGGAGGGGGGCGACGTTCCTGCGTCTGCCGCGTGGGCTGGATGGTTTCCATCTCGATTCTCTGCGACGGCCGGTCGCTGAAGGGGAGCGACGACTCGGTCGACGCGGGCGGGGTCGGCCAGAGGTGCACCAACAACAGGCAACCGGCCAGAACCGCCGCCAGAGACGCCAGCAGTCTCTGTCGGTACCGAACATGGTGCTGGGGAGAACGCAGCAAACGCACGGGCGGAGCGCACGGATGGGAGAGAGGGCGGAGGCGCTGCCAGCCGCAGGCTGACCTTCAAAGAAGAGAAGACAGCGGGCGTTGCCGGCTCGCCGATGGGGAGGTTGAACGCGCCGATGCGGGTCTGTTTCTCAAAACCGGTCCCGCATCCTCCAGCCGGTCCCCACGGCCCGGATGCGATCGCTGAGACGTGATCGCTGGGGCGATGGGTTTCTCCGTCCGGCCCCGTGTGTACCGGTCGTGCAAGGGAAAGCGTTGAATTCAGGGTAAACGGCCGTCCCGGGTCGGCGGATTGCGAAACCATTACGACGTTCGGCCATTCTTCGGCCATAGAGTTCTTCACGCCCGACCCAACGTCCGCGACCCGTGCCCGGATCTGCACCGGTTCTGCATGACGGCTGTCTGGAGCCCCCCGCCGGCTCACCGCCGACCGGGGCATCTCCCGTTTCGTTTCGCCTTCCCGCCGTTCTCGGTGGGGAGGTTTTTTTGTGTCGTGCCCCGGCGGATCCCGGCCACGCCCGCCCCGCGCTGCCGACGTCCGGGCCCTTCTGCCCGCACCAAGCCTCGACTACGCCATGACCCACCCGCTGCGCTCCGTCAACGATACCTCTTCGCGCGATCCTGCCAAAATTGCCCTTGCCGACGGCACCGTCGTGTCCGGCGAAGCCATCGGCCACCGGGGATTGACCGGGGGGGAGCTGTGCTTCAACACGAGCATGACGGGGTACCAAGAGATCATGACCGACCCGTCGTACTACGGGCAGCTCATGATGATGACGCACCCGCACATCGGCAACTACGGAGCGGACGATGACGATCTGGAAGCGCCGGAACCGATGGTGGCCGGGTTCATCGTCCGCGACTTCACGCGCCGGCACTCGAACCCGCAGGCCGACGAGACGCTCGACGACTTCATGCGGCAGCACGAACTCGTCGGGATCGCCGGCGTCGACACCCGCGCGCTCGTCCGCCACATTCGCGACACGGGTGTGATGAATGCCGTTATCTCCTCCGAGGAACTCGACGACGACACCCTGATCCAGAAGGCCCGCGACTGGCCCCGCATGGCCGGGTTGGAACTGGCGTCGGAGGTCACGATCGACGAGCCGTACGTCTACTGCGAAGGCGACGGCCCGCGGATTGTCGTCTACGACTTCGGGGTGAAGCGCAACATCCTGCGCTCGTTCCGGCAGCGCGGCTGCACCGTCCGCGTCGTGCCCGGCGATACGGACCTCGACGACGTGCTCGCCTGGGAGCCGGACGGGCTGTTCTTCTCGAACGGGCCGGGCGATCCCCGCTCGATGGAGGACGCCGTCGGCACCGTCGACGCCGCCATTCGCAGCGGACTCCCGATCTTCGGAATTTGCCTCGGCCACCAACTGATGTCCCTTGCCCAGGGCATCGACGCCTACAAGATGTTCGTCGGCCACCGGGGCGCCAACCACCCGGTGAAGAACCTCGACACCGGCAAGGTGGAGGTGACGACGCAGAACCACGGCTTCGCCGTCGACGCCGACACCGTCGACCCCGACGTGGCCCGCGTCACCCACGTCAACCTGAACGACGACACCATCGAAGGGCTGGAGTTCAAGCGCTTTGCCGGGATGTCGCTGCAGTACCACCCCGAGGCGTCGCCGGGCCCGCACGACAGCCACTACCTCTTCGACCGGTTTATGAACCTGGTCGCCGAGGAGCGCGACGTCGTCCTTCCGGAGGCGCCGGCCGAGCGCACCACCGTCGCCGCCTGACTCTCGTCCCCCGGTCAGCAATCCCGACCGGCAATCCCGTTCAGAACCGGATCCTTCCACCGACACACCCCGAAAATGCGGATGCACCCCTTCCGGCTGGGCAGCTTCTGGACGAGCCTCGGCGTCGCTCTCCTGCTCCTCGCGGTCGTCTCCGGATGTGGCAGCAGCGGCGAGACGAGGGAGCAACGCGACCGGGGCATGACCGTCCTCGAAGAGGTCGACGAGCCCCCCGAAATCGTCGGCGGGTATGCGCGGGTCGACTCGCTCAAAACGTACCCGGAGCGCGCCGCGGAAGACGGAGCGACGGGCGTCGTCCGCGAAATCCGCTTTCGGCCGGGCACGGTCGAGCAAGCCACCGTCCCCGTCGAGGTCGAAATCCCGATCCGGTTTCCCTAAGAACCGGCGAAAGAACCGACGAAAGAAGACCGGCTGTCCCCGACGCCGTGGGCGGCCCAACCCCACCCACTCTCAGAATTCAACCCCCCTGGCAATGCCGAAGCGTACCGACATCGAGACGATCCTTCTCATCGGGTCCGGCCCCATCGTCATCGGACAGGCCTGCGAGTTCGACTATTCCGGCAGCCAGGCGTCTCGCGCCCTGATGGACGAGGGCTACCGGGTCGTGCTGGTCAACTCCAATCCGGCCACCATCATGACCGACCCGATGATGGCCGATGAGGTCTACCTGCGCGAGCTGACGCCCGCCTCGGTGCGACAGATCGCCCTCGAAGAGAAGCCCGACGCCGTGCTTCCCACGATGGGCGGCCAGACGGGGCTCAACCTGGCGCAGGATCTCAAGGAGGAAGGATTCTGGGAGGAGCAGGGGATTGAGGTCATCGGGGTCGACATCGACGCCGTGCAGCGGACCGAGGACCGCCAGGAGTTCCGCAACTTGATGGAGGACATCGGGATCGACCAGGCGCGAAGCCGGGCGGCAAAGAGTCTCTTGGAGGCCAAAGAAATCACCCAGGAGTTGGGCGGTCTGCCGGTCGTCATCCGGCCGTCGTACACGCTCGGCGGCTCGGGCGGCGGCATCGTGTGGGGGCCGGACGAGTTCGAGAGCAAGGTTACCCGCGGCCTGGAGCTCTCGCCCGTGCACCAGGTGCTCATCGAAGAATGCCTTTTCGGCTGGAAAGAGTTCGAGCTGGAGCTTCTGCGGGACCCGAACGACAACGTCATCATCGTCTGCTCGGTGGAGAACCTGACGCCGATGGGCGTCCACACCGGAGACTCGGTGACCGTCGCGCCGCAACAGACGCTGACGGACAAGCAGTTTCAGCGGATGCGCGATGCCGCCATCCAGGCGATGAACTCGATCGGGACGTTCGCAGGCGGATGCAACATTCAGTTCGCCTTCGAGCCGGAGACGGGCCGGATGATCGTGATCGAGATCAACCCGCGCGTCAGCCGCTCGTCGGCCCTCGCCTCCAAGGCGACCGGCTATCCGATCGCGAAGGTCGCCACGAAGCTGGCCGTCGGCTACACGCTCGACGAGCTGCCGAACGAGATCACCGGCGACACGAGCGCCTGCTTCGAGCCGTCGCTCGACTACGTGGTCACCAAGATCCCGCGCTGGAATTTCGACAAGTTCGAAGGGGTCGACGAAGAGCTCACCACGCAGATGAAGGCCGTCGGCGAGGCGATGGCGATCGGGCGCACCTTTCCCGAGAGCCTGCAGAAAGCCTGGCAGAGCCTGGAGATCGGCTACGCCGGACTCGGGGCGGACCGCGACGACGCCGATCCCGAAACCGTGCGCGGGCGGCTCCAGAAACCGCACTGGGACAACCTCCTGCACGTCCGCCACGCCTTCCGCTACGGCACGAGCGTCGAGGAGGTGCACGACGTGACGCAGATCGACCCCTGGTTCCTCTATCAGATCCAGGATATCGTGGCGGTGGAGGACGCCGTTCGCGAGCATCCGCTGCGCGAGATCGACGCCCCGATGATGCGAGAGATCAAGCGGTTCGGCTTCTCCGACGAGCAGCTGGCCTACCTCGTCCCCGACGACGTTACCGACGACGAGGTGCGCGTTTACCGCAAGAACCTGGGCGTGACGCCGTCCTACCAGGTCGTCGATACCTGTGCGGGCGAGTTCCCGGCCGAAACGCCCTACTTCTACTCCAGCTACGAGTCGGCCACCGAGAGCACGCCCAGCGACCGCGACAAGGTGCTCATTCTCGGCTCCGGCCCGAACCGGATCGGGCAGGGCATCGAGTTCGACTATTCGTGCGTGCACGGCGTGAAGGCCGCCCGCGAGATGGGCTACGAGGCCCTCATGCTCAACTGCAATCCGGAGACGGTGTCGACCGACTTCGACGTGGCCGACAAGCTCTACTTCGAGCCCGTCTTCTGGGAGCGGGTCCTGGACGTGATCGACCTGGAGCAGCCCGAAGGCGTGATCCTGCAGCTCGGCGGCCAGACGGCCCTGAAGCTGGCCGAGCGGTTTGTGGAGCACGGCGTCGAGATTCTCGGCACGCCGTACGAGCAGATGGACCTGGCCGAAGACCGGGGCAAGTTCAGCAATACGCTTCGCGAGCTCGACATCCCGTTCCCGCCCTACGGCGTCGCGCACACCATCGACGACGCCGTCGAAACGGCCGACCGCATCGGCTACCCGACGCTCGTCCGGCCCAGCTACGTCCTGGGCGGGCAGGGCATGCGCATCGCCATCAACCGGGAGGAAGTGGCCGAGTACGTTGAAAACATCCTCTCGATCTTTCCGGAGAATGAAATCCTCCTCGACCGCTTCCTCGAAGACGCGATCGAACTGGACGTCGACGCCGTGGCCGACGGGGACGAGGTGTGGATCACGGGGTTGATGCAGCACATCGAGCCGGCGGGGGTCCACTCCGGCGACTCGACCGCCGTCCTGCCGCCCTTCGACCTCTCGGAGGACGTGCAGGAGACGATCCGGCAGTACGTCCGCGAGATTGCACACGCCCTCGACGTCGTGGGCCTTCTGAACGTGCAACTTGTCGTTCAGGACGGAAACGTCTACGTAATCGAGGCCAACCCCCGCGCCTCGCGCACCGTGCCGTTCGTCGCCAAGGCGAAGGGAATTCCCATCCCGGCCATTGCGACGAAGGTGATGCTCGGGGAGAAGCTGAAGACCTTCCGCGAGCAGGGGATGCTGGAGTCGAGCCTGGAGGGCTACGCCATCAAGGAGCCCGTCTTCTCGTGGGACAAGTTCCCGGAGGTGCCGAAGGAACTGGGCCCGGAGATGAAGTCGACCG
>CAKZLV010000345.1 GCA_937127285.1 uncultured Bacteroidota bacterium | reverse complement strand
CGTTCCCTTTTTGGCCGGTCAAAAAGGGGACTCCAGCGAGTGATACCGGGACAGTTGCTTTCACGGTGACGGGCGTTCGTAAACGTACGTTTATGCGACCTACAGGGGCTGTGGAGGCTTGGGGGCTTTGGACGCTGTGGAAGCTTGGAGGCTGTGGAGGCTTTGGACGCTGTGGACGCGTGGGGGCTGTGGATGCGTGGGGGGACGGGGCACATTGACGAATGATCATTGATCAATGTGCAATGACCCGGTCTTATCGTCCGCCGGTACCTTCCTTCAGCCGCGTCAGCAGCCAGGCCCGGGCGGCGCGCCAGTCGCGTTTCACGGTGGCGGTCGAGATCTCGAGCGTCTCGGCGGTTTCCTCGACGGAGAGGCCGGCGTAGAAGCGGCATTCGACGACGCGGGCCTGCCGGGGACGAAGGCGATCGAGCGTGGAGAGAGCTTCTTCCAGCGTGAGGATGTCGGAGAGGGCGACCGTTCGTCCGACCGTTCCGTCCTGGAAAGAGACCGTGACCGCGCGACCGCCGCGCTTCCAGGCCTTGCGCCGGCGGGCTTCCCGGGCGAGGACCTGCCGCATCGCCCGGGCGGCGACTTGCAGGAGGTGGCGGCGGTCGTTCACGTCCAGCCCCTCGTCCGGGCGCAGGTGCAGGTACGCCTCGTGAAGGAGGGCCGTGGTATTCAGCGAATCCGGCGTGCCGCTGCCGCGGACGAAGTGCGCAAGACGGTGCAGCTCGTCGTAGACGCGGGCGAACAGCCGGTCGGTCGCCGCCCGGTCGCCGGCGCGAGCGGCGGCGAGGAGGCGGGTCATCGAAGTGGGGGTAGACATCGGCCCACGGAGCAGGGGAGGGAGGGAGACGGGAGCTCAGCACAACGCGGCCACGCCCAAGATACGAGGCGTCCGGAGAACAGAATGCCGGAAGGAAGCTCCCGGCGGCGCATCTTCCTGTACGCCGTTCGTCCCATCGATGGTGAAGTTCGCGCGCCTCGTTCTGTAATCCGCGCGACGGATGGGGACGCCGTGATCCCTCGTTCCCGGCTTCCGGCTATTGCCATCCCACAGGGAAGATCGATTCTTCTCGATTCGATGCACGCTTCGCCATGTACCCAGCGTCGCCATGCAGACGAAATCGAGCCGGCATGCACGAACGGCGTATGCACGAACGGCGTGGATGCGATCGGGCCGGTCCCCGCGCCCCGGTTTCTTGAGGCTCCGGTTTCCTGCGTGTTTTTCGAAACGAATGGGAGAGGGGCGGGCGAACGGTGCCCCGCCGCAGAGGATGGGGACGGGAGACGAACTCTGCGGCTACATCGAAGTCCGTCGTGCCGAACCTGGCAGAAGGCGGATCTTCGCACGGTTCCGCCCGCCGCTCTTCCGTTCGGTCTCCACTGGGCACCGTCTCCCGTCCCGGCCGCCGCGCCCCGTGCCGGCGTCCGGCGGCGTGCCCTCGGTCCTCCCCACGTCTCACCAACTTCTCAACCCAACTGCTCGCTATGCGCCCGATTGCTCATCACTTCGTTCTGCTTCTCGCGCTGCTCTCCGGATCCCTCCTCTTCACCGGATGTGCGATTACGGCAAGTCCCGTCTCCGGCGGTCTGTTCACGGATGTGCAGGCCCCGCTGACCGCCACCTCGAACCCTGCTCCCGAGGATCTCGACGATCTGAAGGTGGGTCGCAGCATGGCCACGTCGATTCTGGGCCTCATCGCCACCGGCGATGCCAGTATCCGCACCGCCATGGAGGACGGCGACATCACCGAGATCGTTCACGTCGACTACGAATCGACCAACATCCTTGGCTTCTACGCGACGTTCACGGTCGTCGTCTACGGCAGATAGGTGCCGGACGCTTCCTCTTCATTCACCGGATCCCCGGCCGCGTGCGGTCGGGGGCCGGGCCTGTTCCTCCTTCAGACCCTACAGCCATGTTTCGCGCGTTCTATCTGCTCGCTGCCACGCTGTGTCTGACGCTCGTCCTCGCCGCCTGCGATTCGGGTGGCGACGCCGGCCCCGAGGCCATCGACTGCGAGAGCCGCACCGGCAACTCGATGACCGCCAGGGTCGATGGGCAGGCGCTCTGTACCGATCTCGGGACGGCACTGCTTTTGGACGCAGCGGGCCCACGCCTCTCCGTCCTCGGACTGTTCGCTACGTCCTCCCCGGGCGCCTCCATCTCCTTCAGCGTGGAGAACCCTGCCGTCGGCACGTTCGACCTCACCGACGCACTCTACGCCTCCGACGACGAATCCGTCAACTACGCTGTGAACGACCGCGAGGGAAGCGGATCGGTCACCATTACTGAGCTGACGGACACGCGGGTCAAAGGCACCTTCGCGTTCACCGGCGCTGGCTCCGACATCAATCTCAATCCGACGGGCGATCAGGCCGAGGTCACGGATGGGACGTTCGATTTCGCGGTAGCTACGACAACGCCCTGATTTTTCCGTCTGCTTCTCCCCCAGTGCTCTCCTCCACGCTTGCCTCCACAACCCGTGCGTTTCGCTAAACTGCTGGACCGGCGCCCTCGTACACTCGCTCTTGCAGGAATCGGCCTTACGGTGCTCATGTCCCTCGCGGGCTGCGACTCCGGGTCGGAGGCTGAGGAGCCGAACCGTGATGATTTCAGCTTTACCGCCCGGGTCAATGGCGAGCCGTACGCGGCCACGACGATTCTCGGCGCGGGGCTCGACGAAAGTGGCATGCTCTTCATCGTGAGCGGGAATGACGAGCACACGCTCGAACTTGGGATGGAGGGCGCTGAGGCAGATACGTACGCGATCGATGGCACCACCGACTCAGGCGGGCTCTTCACCGTACGGGCTACGTCCACGATCTACAGCACCGCCGTGGGCGGCACGGGCACGATCGAGGTGACCTCGCTCACCCGGGATCGGATGAGCGGCACGTTTTCCTTCACGGCTGACTATTCCGTAGGCGTCGGCTCCTCCGACTGGGGATCTACTGTCACGGTCACCAACGGACAGTTCGATGTCGCCCGCACGCGGTAGCGGGTCCGGCAGGCGCCTTCTACCACCCTACCTGGCCCCCCAATCCCCGCGATCGCATGCGTCGCTTTCTGATCGTTTCGCTCTGTCTCTGTATTCCCCTCCTGGCCGCGTGCGACTCAACCGAGCCTGGGTTGACCGAAGACAAGCGCGTACACGCCAACGTCAACGTCGAAGGGCTCGACCCCTACACGTTCTCCGTCCCCGCGACGGCCACGCTGCAACCGGTCCCCGGCGCATCGACGCAGGTGCTTTCGCTCCGCCTCAACGAGCAACCCAGCGCCGATAACCGGATTGGGCTGTCCCTGGACTTGGAGGCCGACCGGCTGGTGGCCGATTCAACGTATGTGCTGTACTCCGTCATCAGCCGCGACCACATCGGCGACGGAGAGCCAAGTATGTGGGGCCGCTTCTTCGATTGTCCGATCAACCAGGTCGGTTTCTGTGAACGGGACTACTACGCAACGAGCGGCGAGGCCACACTCTTCTTCATCCAGATCATTGCGCTGACCGAGGCACGCGTCGAAGGAGCGTTTGGGTTTGTCGGGCTAAGTACGGCAAACCCGAGTGCACACCCCAGGGTGAATGGGACGTTCTCTCTTCCGCTGGAGCAATAACGACCGCCGGCCTCAGCACTCCCTGCATTCCCGTGATCCCCGCCCGGGATCTGCAAGCGACTCCTTCTTCGGTTTCCCAGACCCATGCCTCTCGCCTCTGATCGGCTCGCCGTACTGCACCCCCGCTCCGGATTCCTCTCCGTGATCGTGATTTGTCTGGTGGGACTGGCTCACGCCCCGCCGGGCGCCGCTCAGGTCCCGGACGGCTGCTCCACGCTGTACGTGGTGGTGGAGGAGTCTCCACAGCATCCAGGATTGGAGGAGCTTCGGTCCCGCATCCGCTATCCGGCCCAGGCCCGGGCGGACGGCGTCGAGGGGCGCGTGTTCGTTCAGTTCGTCGTCGACCGCGAGGGGGCGGCCCGGGCGCCCCGCGTGACGCGCGGCGTCCATCCGGATCTCGATGCCGAAGCCGTTCGGGTGGTACGCGAAACGTCGTTCACGCCTGGCCGGCAGCGTGGCGAGCCGGTGTGCGTGCAGATGTCGCTGCCCGTAACGTTCCGTCTCGACGGCGCCGCCGCGCCGCCCCGGCCGGCCGCCCCGGTGGTTGAGCCCGTCCAGTCGGCCGCGTCGACCGTTCAGTCGGCCACCGCGTCCGCGTCCGACGCCGTCTCCGAGCAGGCCGCCCAGGTGGACCGCACCACCCAGGCGCTCACGCAGCAGACCACCGCGGCGGCGGGCTCCGTCGAGGCGTCCGCCAACGCCATCTCGGAGAGCGTCGACTCGACCAAGGCAGCCGTCGCCACCTCGGCTGCGACGACCAAAGAAAGTCTGGGAGGGGCCAAAGAATCGCTGACAGGCACCTTCCGCAGCCTGTTTGGGCGGGGGCAGGAGGCCGGTGCCGGGGCCTCGGTGCCCACGGCGGACGGTGCAGGGGCCGGCGACGGGGACGGGAGCGTTCCAGATGTCGGCGCCACGCTGGCGGCCCGGATCGACAACATCGCCCTTCGCGCCGAAGCCTCCGCCGAGGCAGCCGTCGTTGGGCAGGTCACCACCGAAGAGGCCCTCATCTATTTGGGAGAGGCGTCGAATGGGTTCCTCCTCGTGCAGTTGTCCGCCGGTCGCGGGTGGGTCAACCGCGTGCTGGTGGTGGAGCGGTGACGAGTTCGTGCCCCGCCATCCGGGTCCCGCCCTACGAGCATGGGGCGTTGATTTACCAGCCGCGCGTGCACCGTCACGGGATGCTCGATCCCGCAAGTGGGGTCTGTGTGGCGAAGACACGTTGTGGACCACTTCCCCTACACGATCCAGCACACGCACGATGACTGCTACGTTTTCTTCTATCCCGCGAGGATGGGTTGCCGCCCTGCCGATTCTCTTCGTCGTCCTACTCGGACTGGGAGCGCCTGCCGCCGCGCAGGATCTGAACGTGTACATGACCGCCTCCAGTGAGGTTGTCGGACCGGGCGACCGCACGACATACACGCTCATGGTGACGAATACAGGGCTTGTAGATCTCAATGATGTGTCCGTCAATGTTCAGCTTCCTGACCACATCGCGAGCTTCCCGGAGAAGAGAAGTGAAGGATTCGATTGCTCGGGCTCTATCAATCCGAACGTTTGCATCGCCACTGGGGCTGCGACTTGGACGGTGGGTACGCTGTCACCAGGACAAGCACGAATCGTGTTCTATCAGGTAAGAATCACCAATAGCGCGCCTCCCGGGTCAATTACAACAAGTCTAACAGCCTCTTCTTCTGGTATAGCCGACATAGAGCGCGAGCTTAACGTCGAGATTGAGCCAGCACCCGGTGTTCGTCTCCATATAGCTCCAGAATCGGGTCCCGTAGATCCTGGCGCCTCGCAAACGTACGTCCTTACATATGGAAACATCGGAACCGAGAATCTTTCGAATGCAAGCTTAACGATGTCCCTGCCGGATGGGACTACGTTTGGGTCGGCCTCCGACGGGGGAGCGGTGAGCGGCAATGTCGTTACTTGGTCGCTCGATCCGCTAGGCATTGGAGGAAGCGGGCAGGTTCGCATTACAATCGGTGTAGACCCCTCCCTCCCGGATGGTTCTGTGCTGGCGACTACCGCGGAATGTAACCCCAGCACCGGAGCGCCTCCCGCGCGGTCATCGGTCGCGACAGCCGTACGCTCATTGGAACCGCTCCAGATTGAGTACGCTGTCAGCCAGACGGTACTTTCCGAGGGTGAGAGTATCGACGTAACTCTCGCAGTAACGAACTCAAGCGCGTTCGAAATGGTGAACACGCTTGCGCGCCTTCAGCGACCAAGTCGTGCTTCAACGCGATTTCTTCGTGGCTGACAGTGATACACAATTGCCTGTCGAACTCACGTCCTTCACAGCGTCTCGGGAGGGCGAGGCGGTGGCCCTCGCGTGGAGTACGGCGACGGAGACGAACAACGCCGGCTTCGACGTCGAGCGGTCGACGGACGGGGAAACGTTTACCGCGATCGGCTTTGAGCCCGGCGTCGGGACGACGGAGGAGGCCCAGTCCTACCGCTTCGTCGACCGGGACGCCCCGTTCGCGACGACG
>CAKZLV010000344.1 GCA_937127285.1 uncultured Bacteroidota bacterium | reverse complement strand
CGGCGCGCGGGTTCCGATGGAGGTGACCGGGGAGCGCGCGACGGCTTCGTTCCCACTGACGGAGGCGGGGCGGTACCGGGTGCGGCTCCACTCGCGCCGCGGCGTGTCGAACCGCGACCCGATCCGCTACCAGCTCGCCCTTCGGGCCGACGCCCGCCCCACCGTCTCGTTTCTGGCTCCGGAAGGCTCGTCGACCATCGCCGAGGATCTGGCGACGGAGTTGCGCCTCCGGCTGAGCGACGACTTCGGGTTCTCGGACATGAAGCTGTACTACCGCCTGTCGGAGCAGCGCTTCGGCACGGGGCAGTCGGCGTTTTCCTCCCTCGATCTCCCGCTCCAGCGTCCGCGGTCGGTGGATCAAGAAGTCGTTCACCAGTGGCTGCTGGCCCAGGACAGCGGCCTCGACCTCGTTCCCGGTGACGTCGTGGAGTACTACGTCCAGGTGTGGGACAATGACGTCGTCACCGGCCCCAAAAGCGCCACCACGCGCCGGCAGACCCTGCGCCTTCCTTCGCTGGCGGAGCAGTACGAGTCGCTCGACGAGCGGCAATCGACCGTCGAGAAGGAGATGGAGGATCTGAAGGAGGACTCGGAGGCCGTCGACCGGCAGTTCGACGCCCTGCAGGAGGAGCTGCGCCGGAAGCAGCAGGCCGACTGGGAGGACCAGCGGCAGCTCGACCAGCTCAAGCAGAAGCAGCAGCAGGTCGAACAGGGCGTCGAAGAACTCTCCCGCAAGATGCAGGAGCTAACGCGGCAGATGCAGCAGGAGAACCTGACGAGTCCGGAGACGGCCCAGAAGTACGAGGAGCTTCAGCGAGTAATCGAAGAGATCAACTCGCCGGACCTGCAGAAGGCGCTGGAGAACCTCCAGAAGTCCATGCAGAAGATGGACCTGCGGCAGATGCAGAAGGCGATGGAGGACTTCGAGTTCAGCGAAGAGCAGTACCGGCAGCGGCTGGAGCGCAGCCTGGATCTCTTCAAGCAGATCAAGGCGCAGCAGAAGCTGGAAGAAATGTCCAACCGCCTCGGCACCCTCTCGCAGCTCGAGAAACGACTCGCCGAAGAGACGCGCAAGCGGGAGAAGGCGTCGCCCGAGAAGCCCTCGTCTGAAAACCAGCGCACCGGCGAGGAGGCGGAGAAGAACGATGCCTCTCGCGAAGACGCCGGCGACGCCGATGCGCCCCGTGAAGAGACCGACCCGTCGGAGGGCGAGTCGTCAGGGGGCGAGTCGTCGGAGGGGGAGCCGTCGGATGCCGAGGCGTCCGAACGCGAGACCGGCGAAAGCGAGGAGGCGGGAGACCCGAATGCGGCGGAGGGCGAGGCATCGGAGCAGCCGGATGCGTCCGGTTCCGAATCGTCGGAGCCCCGAGAGTCGGAGTCCCGGGAATCGGAGTCGATGGCGCCCGCGGACGCGGCCCACCCGGACCTGGCGGACGAGCAGCAGCGCGCCGCCGAGGAGATGCGCCAGATCATGGAGGAGATGCAGCAGCTCTCCGACGAAATGAAGGACGTCCGCTCGGCGCCACGCGAGCAGATGCAGCGGATGAACCGGCAGATGCAGCAGCAGAACCTGCCACAGCAGATGCAGCAGAACAGCGAGCAGCTCCGCCAGAACCAGCTGCGCAAGGCCCGGGAGGGGCAGCAGCAGATGCAGCAGCAGCTTCAGCAGATGCAGCAGCGCATGCAGCAGATGAACCAGAGCATGCAGGGGCAGCAGATGCAGATCAACCGGGCCGGCCTCCGCAGCGCACTGGAAAACACGCTTCGCCTCTCCCAGAAGCAGGAAGACCTTCGCGGAACCGTCAACGAGCTGTCCGGCGACAGTCCCGCCCTGCGGCCGCTGGCGCAGGAGCAGAAGCAGCTCGTAACCGGCCTCGAAACGGTCAGCGATTCGCTGCAGTCGCTCGCCCGCAACATCCCGCAGATGTCGCGCACGGTACAAAAAGAAACCGGCAATGCGCTCCGCGAGATGAAGGACGCGACCGAGTCCTTGAGCGAGCGAGAGGCCGGCCCCGCGAGCGGCCATCAGAAGGGCTCGATGATGCATCTGAACGAGCTCGCCCTCCTGCTCTCCGACCTGATGGATCAGATGCAGAGCGGCTCCGGCTCGGGCTCGGGAATGTCGATGCAGCAGATGATGCAGCAGCTGCAGCAAATGACGGGGGATCAGCAGAAGGTCAACCAGCAGATCCAGCAGTTCCTCAACGACGTGCAGGGCAACCGGCTATCGGTCGACCAGAAGGAGCGGCTGAAGCAGCTCTCCCGCCAGCAGCGGCAAATCCAGAAGGAGCTGAAGGAGCTGAGTCAGCAGCCCGGCGCGAACGAGCAGGTGCTCGGTGACCTGAATCGCATCGCCGAGCAGATGGAGGAGACGATCCGCGAGTTGCAGCAGGGCACCCAGAACCGGGAGACCCTGCAGCGCCAGCGGCAGATCCTCACCCGCATGCTGCAAGCCCAGAAGTCCTTGCAGACGCAGGGGAAGAAAGACGAGCGGCAGGGTTCGACGAGCGAGGAGGAGTTCGACCGGGCGGCGCCGGAGGACGTGTCGCCGCGCGAAGAAGCCGAAACGCTGCGGCGCGACTTGATCCGCGCCCTCGAAACCGGCTACGCGCCGGACTACGAGACCCTCATCCGCCGCTACTTCGAGCTGCTGGAGCAATCCGGCGGCGCAAATTCGTCCGGTGACGGATCATAAGCCTGGGGACGGATCGCCAACCTGGGCGGGGACGGTGCCCGCGCCGGTCTGGCCCATCGCCGGCCTCCGATCGCAACCGCCAATCCCCGACCGACAAGCGGCGCAAACGCACAATCCTCCGCCCCCTCCATCCTTCCATCCGTCCCCCCTCCATCCTTCCTCCCCGGCCCCGCCCGGAGCTACGCGTCGGCGCCCTCGCCGATAAAGCGCGCCTGGAGCTCCGGCGTCGGCATTCGGCAGGCATCTCGCTTTCCGAACCAGTCGTACCGGTTGCCGGCCACCCAGTCGTACACGGCGTCGCGCACCGGGCGGGGAATGGCGATGAACGCGTAGTACGCCAGCGGCCAGGGAGCCTCCAGGCGGCGCGCCACCCGCAGGGCGGCGGTAGATTTCGTGTACACCCGGCCCCGCTCGATCAGCACGACGCTGTCGAGGTACGACGGGTCGAGACCGAAGGCGTCGAGGTAGGGGCGCGCGGCCTCCGACTGCAGCGCCCCGACGCGGACGCGGCCGTCCGGGTCGTGATCGATCAGGAAGTTGACGAAGCCGTTGCACAGGTTGCACACGCCGTCGAAGAGCAGAAGGGCGGTTTCGCCTTCCGGTATCGACGACGGGGCGGGCTCGGACGTCGAATCGGAGGCAGCCGTTCCGTTGGCCGGGGGGACAGCAGAGTCGGTAGACATACGGTTCGAGAAGGCGGTTCGGGAAGGCAAATCGAAGAAGAAACGGCGGGACGGTGAGGAGGGAGCGACCGCCCCGAGGGGTGGATGATTCCGGTGGTTCAATCTACGGGCCTCAACCTGTGGCCTCAATCTATGGGCCTCAACCTACAGCGCTCGACAGGGATCCGGGCTCGGGGCGTCCCGGCCGGTGCGCGCCCGGTGCGGTCTCGGAGCAGGTCTGTGGGGCAGGTCTGTGGGGCGGGTCTGCGGGGGCTCTCCGCCGGCGCCCGGCCGGCG
>CAKZLV010000343.1 GCA_937127285.1 uncultured Bacteroidota bacterium | reverse complement strand
TTACGATTGGGGGTTGAGGAGGGAGGGCGCAGAAAGCCAACGATCTTCCGTCGTTGGATGAATGCGCGGTCGGGGAGCAAACAACACCCTTTAGGGCTGGCAACGTGTGGTCAGAGGCAAGCGGCAATGAGAAGGCGAACACCCTTCCGACCGCACTGTCAAACAGAGCCTCTGCCACAACGTATCTCGGGGGAATGAACCGACAGGTTCTGCATCCGAGTAGTTGGCATCATGGCACTGCCCACGAGCGAGGCTCGTGTAATCCGCCGAGCAGGAGGAAGACGCCGAGCAGAGGTAAGACACCTTCGGGGGCACCTGCGTTGAAGCGTGAGAGGGCGGGCAAACCGCCCAAGAATCCCCGTACGTTCGTGCGGGGAGTGTCAAGGGAGGAGGACCGTGTCGATGCCGTGGACGACGCCGTTTTCGATGCGCACGTCCGGTGCGGCAACCGCCGCCACCTCGTCTCCCGAGTCGATCGTAACGCCGTCGCCGGTCGCCGTCGCCGTCACCTCCGTGCCTTCAAGCGTCGGAGCCGACGTTCCGCCCGACGGAATGTCCGAAGCGAAGATCTCTCCGTCCACGACATGGTGGGCGAGAATATCGCCGAGGTTGTTCGGGACCTCGCTGTCGTCGACGCGCCCGTTCCCGTTCGCATCCAGCGCAGCGAGGAACGCCTCGTCGGACGGCGCGAAGACCGTCAGACCGTCGTCCGCGTTCGGGCCGGGTCCGCGCAGCGTCTCTTCCAGGCCCGCCTCGTCGATGAGGCGGCGGAGGATGGAGAACTGCGGCGCCACCGCCGCCCGATCGACGGCGTCGAGGGACTCGAGGAGAACGCCGTCCGCCACGTGGGCGACGCCGTTTGCAGCGTCAACGTCCGGGTTGGAGATCGGGACGCCGTTCACGGTGACGCCCCCGCCCTCCGCCACCCGAATCGTCACGGTACCGCCTTCCAGCGTCGGGTAGGTTTCCTGGGTGCCGGGTTGGATCGGATTGCTGCCTTCTTCGATCTTGACGACCTCCGGGACGACGTGGTAGCTCAGCACGTCCGTCAGAATGTCTTCGTTCTGCGGAAGCGTGAGCTCGTTGACCTCGACAGCGTCAAAGGCCGTGTTCTGCGGCATGAACACGGTGAGGCCGGTTCCATTATTCTCGAGCTGCTCGTCGAGACCGGCCTCCTGAAGGGCGGTATTCAGGGTGCTGAGCACCGGCACGCTTCGGGCGATTTCGGCCAGGGTGGGCTCGGTCGCATTCGACGTTCCGAGGTCTTCGTCGTCGCATCCCGTCGTCACAACGAAGACCAGGGCCAGGGCAAAGGCGGTCACCAGTCGGTAGGACACCGTGCGCGTCGTAGGAATCAGATTCATCGGCGAGAACAAAGTTGAGCGAGTCTCGAGAAAAGGTCTGCGGCAGAGGAACGACCCCGCACCGGCATTGCGTCTCGACCGGCGCGGGGCGCAGGGTCCAGATTGCCCCGATTAGAGGGCGATCGTCAGCCGGCTGTACACGAAGCGGCCGTTGAAGCCCATCGGATGCGCGCGGTAGTACGGCAGGACGATGTCGAACGTATCCAGCGATCCGTCCGGGAAGCGCTGCTGCGGATCGAGATCGGGGTAGTTATCGAACAGGTTGCGGGCACCGACGGCGATCTTCGCCTGATCGTTGAAGAAGTTGTACCCGATCTCTCCGCCGAAGGTGTATTCGGCTCCGAGGGTGTACTCGTCGAACGCATCGTCGTCGGCCGCCAGCAGTTCACCGTAGCGGGCCCCGCGCAGATTGATGTCGAGATCCCCGACGGTAAGTGCGGCCGAGAGCTTCGTGGTGGTGGTGGGGAGGGCGCCTTCCTCGATGGCGCGACGGTCGTCCGGCGGGAGAATAACCGTTCCGAAGTCTTCCTCCAGACGCGTCGGGTTTCGGGGCCCGCCCGTAATTTCGGTATCCGTCCAGTTGAAGGAGCCGCGCATCTGAAGCTGAACGCCGTCGGCCAGCAGGGCGGCGAACTTCGACGTCACGTCGACTCCCTGCGTTTCCGTATCGATCGAGTTGGTAAAGAAGCTGGCCGTTGCCGCGCCGGTTCCTTGCAGAATGGGGCGGATCGTCTCGGCACCCGGCGAGCCCGGCTCGCCCAGATCTCCGGAGAGGGTAATCCGGTCGTCAATCTGAATGTTGAAGTAGTCGGCCGTGATCTGAAAGCGCGGGAACGGCTTCAGGATGACGCCGCCGCTCACGTTGACCGACGTCTCTTCGTCCAGGTCGGGGATGCCGAGTTCGTTTCCAACCGTGCTGTTGACCTGGAAGATGCCGGTCTGTACCGGCTCGTCGTTGATAAAGGTGGTCGACACCTTCGAGAAGAACTTCTGCGCCTGGTTGGGAGCGCGGAAGCCCGTCTGGGCCGTTCCGCGGAAGGCAATCTCGTCGATCGGCTCGAAGCGGAGGGCGACCTTTCCGTTGATCGTCGACCCGAAGTCGCTGTAGTTCTCGAAGCGACCGGCCAGGTTCATGCGGAAGGACTCGACCAGGTCCGTCTCCACGTCCACGTACGTACCGACGTTCGTCCGCGTCTCGTCGACCTCCTGCCCCGGCCGGAAGCCCGGGAAGACCTGTGCGCCCTGCGCGGGGACGCCGCCGTTCTGGCTGATCTCCCAGGGCCCGCGGTTGTAGGACGCCGGTTCACCGGCCTCCAGGATGTACGTATCGGCTCGCAGAACGGCTCCGACGGCCACGTTCAGGGGGGAGGCGAACCCGACGTCGTAACCGCGGTCCACGTCGGCCTGCAGGTGCGACTGCCGGTGCTTCACTGAGCCGGCATAAAACTCGGTCTGGTTGCCGTCTCGGGTGGGGCCGTAGGTGGCGTTGAGGGTGTTCGTGATGTTGTACTGGAAGTCGTTGAAGCCCGTCTGCGCGTTCACGTCGTAGTTCCACCCCCTCGCAACGCCGCGTACCCCAACGGACACCGAGTAGTCGTTGATCGGGTTCTCGAAGTTCGGCAGGAAGCCTTCCGGGTACACCTGCGGCCAGTTGCCGCTGTCGGTGCCCTCGCGGTAGAAGCCCTGCCCTCTGCCCTTGCGGTAGCTGTATCCGCCAAAGGCGTAGACCTCCGTTGGCTGCTCGGCATCCACGTTGGCGACCGGGTAGGCTCCGTTCACCCACATGAGGTAGTTCTCCGAGCGCCCGTCGCCCCAATTGAAGGCAGGTTGCTCGACGCTGTTGTTCTTGTCGACGATGTCGAAAAGGCCGTCGCCGTCCAGATCCGCAATCTCGTCGCCGCCCTGGCCGCGCGGCCCGAGGTTGAAGTTGGCCGGACCTGCCCGGTTCGTCGACGTCCGCAGACGGTACTCCCCGAAGAAGTTCAGGTAGCCCCCATCATCGCCGAGCGGCACCCCGAACGAGGGGCGGACGCTGTAGGTCGTCCCGTCGTTCGGGTAGGGGTCGGTGGCGTAGCCGCCGATACGCGTCTCGACCGTCGGGTCCAGCGGCTCCTCCTTCAGCTGAATGTTGACGACGCCCGCGATCGCATCTGAGCCGTACTGCGACGACGCGCCGTCGCGAAGCACTTCCATGCGCGCGATGGCGTTGGCTGGGATGGCGTTCAGGTCGACGGGACTGGAGCCGCCCGACACGCCGGACCCGAGGCGGTTGACCAGCGCGGTTTTGTGTCGCCGCTTCCCGTTGACGAGCGTGAGGGTCTGGTCCGGGCTCAGCCCGCGCAGCGTGAACGAGCGCAGAGCGTCCATGCCGTCCGAGAGCGTATTCTGCGGGAAGTTGACGGACGGCGCGTTCTGCTGCAGGATGCGACCGGTTTCGAAGGCGCCGGAGACCTGGATCTCTTCCGCCGAGTAGACATCGACCGGAACGGCCAGATCCTCCGCCGCCACGTCCCGAGCACGCGACCCGACGGTGATCGTGACGCCTTCTCCACGAAGCGGCGCCCGCTCCATGGTGAAGGAACGCGTGACCTCTTCGCCACTCTCGAAGTCAATCTCTTCTTCGATCGTCTGATATCCGACAAACGTGACGCGAACGGTATACGCCCCGGGGTCGATGCCCGAGATCGCGTAGGACCCGTCCGCTCCCACTGCCGTCCCGAAGTCGCTATCCATCAATATGACATTGGCCCCGGGAAGCGGCTCGCCGTTCGTGTCGGTCACCTCTCCGGTCAGCGACGCGCCTTGCTGCGCATGAACCGGCAGGGTGAGAAGAAGCGCGGCGAGAGCAGCAAGCAGAGTGGTGCGTAGCGGTTGAAGCATGGAAGCTGGAGTTGTGCCGGTAGGCGAGACGAAAGAGTCGACGGGGCTGGAGGGACCGGTACGACCGGTGGGAACGAGGTCTTCGGGTTCCCGTCGGCGGGCCCGGGCGGGCCCGGAAGAATGCGCCTGGGCTGCAGTGGGGCACAGCCAGTGGGGCGCCGCCCCCGTTCGGTTCGACCGGGGCGGTTGCGCGTCCGCCGCGTCACCATACGACCCGATTGGACCCGCGATCGGGCAGAATCCAACCAGCCCGCAACGGCCAAATCGACTGTGTGAACATTCTTCATCTGTTAAGACAACATCAAGCAGCTCCGTTACGACTCACACACTCGTTAACCTCTAACACACGAAGTCGTACACGGAACCCGCACTCGGCAGCGCGCTTCAGCCGACACCGATCCTGCGAACTCCTCCCCCGATGGATCATCCGCTGCTTCCGAGACGGGGGTGGAGGATGGGTGGTGGAGGATAGAGGGTGGAGGATAGAGGGTGGAGGATGGATGGGGGAAGATGGAGGATGGAGGGCGGTCTGCGTCCATGGGTCGCCCGCTCCAAATGAGGATCCGGACCCCGGCCCCGTTCTCTTTCCCATCTCATCGTACTCCTGTACGACTTGTGACTCACGACTCGTGACGGATGCCACACGACCGATGACCTGTGACTCTTGACCCACCCCACATGAACGAACCTCGGTCGGTCGTCTGCGTGAACGCATGGTCCTGAGGTGCCCGGTGCCCTCAGTCGCCGGCGTGCTCGTAGTCCCGTTCATTGGTTCGACCCGCTGCCCCATCCGTTTTCCGTCGCCTTCTTCCGTCCTCGGCCGGCTTCGCAGCCCCCACGACCGCGACATCCTTCACCTCGCGGTCCCCGCACTGGCCGGCCTGGCTTCCGATCCCCTCGCCTCCCTGGTCGACACGGCCTTCGTCGGACAGCTGGGCCGCGTCCCCCTCGCCGCCCTCGGGATCAACGCCTCGATCTTCTCGATGGCGTTTCTCGTATTCAACTTTCTCGCGTACGGCACGACGCCCCGCGTCGGGCGCGCCATCGGGGAGGGCGACCGCACCGAGGCCGGGCGCGTCGTCCTGCGGGCGTTTCTTCTGGCCGTCCTCGCCGGCATCGTCGCCCTCGCGCTGCTCCAGCTGCTGGCCGTCCCCATCCTGCGGCTAATGGGGGCTTCCGGGGAGGTGATGGGACCGGCCCTCACCTACCTCCGCATCCGCGCCCTGGCGGGGCCGGCCCTTCTGCTCATCACGGCCGGCAACGGCGCCTTCCGCGGATATCAGGACACCCGCACGCCGATGTGGATTACCGTCGGCTTCAACATCGTGAACGTAACCCTCGACCCGATCCTCATCTTCTGGGCGGGCTGGGGGATTGCCGGAGCGGCCGCCGCCACCGCCATCGCCCAGTGGATCGGCGCGCTCCTGTTCGTCGGCCTCCTCCTGGGGCGGCGGCGCGAAGAGCTCGGGATTGAGCTGGAAATCCCGAGCCTGCGCTCGCTCACCCCCTTTCTCACGATCGGGCGCGACCTGTTTCTCCGAACGGCCACGCTCGTGGGTACGATGGGGCTCGCAACCGCCGTGGCGGCGCGCGTCGGCGTGACGGCCGTCGCCGCCCACCAGGTCGCCAACCAGCTCTGGCTCTTCCTCGCCCTCGTCGTGGATGCCCTGGCAGTGGCCGGACAGGCCCTCGTCTCCAAACACCTCGGTCGCGACGACCCCACCACCGCCCGCACCGTCGCGAACCGCCTGCTGCAGTGGGGACTCGGCGTGGGCGTCGCCCTCGGGATCGGATTCGCCCTCCTCCAGCCGTTTCTGCCTCCGTTCTTCACCGACGACGCCGCAACGATCTCGGCCGTGCTGGGCATCTTCGGGTTCGTCGCCTGGCTGCAGCCGCTGAACGGGCTCGTGTTCGTGTGGGACGGCATCTACATGGGAACGGAGAAGTTCGGCTACCTCGCCAAGGCCATGATCGCCTCCGCCGCCGCGGCGGCGACTGTGCTCGTGCTCGTGAAGCCGATGGGGTGGGGACTCGAAGGCGTCTGGTGGGGCATCACCACGCTGATGGGCGTCCGCCTCGTCACGCTGGCTGTTCCCCACATTCGGAAGCAACTCTTCCGGGAGGCGGCCGAGGAGGTGGTGGAGGGGTGACTGCTGTTTCTCGGGCCGGTCGAGGATCGACGATCGGCGGCCAGCCGTCATTGCGTGGAATCGCGGGGACACGTTTTCTCGGTTCGCAACCCCCGCTCTCCATTCCCACCACGAGTTCTTACCAACATCGCGCCCTCCCAGCAAGCGATTCATGACGCCTCGCCTGCTTCTCTTTCTCCTCGGTTTGGGCCTGGCACTCGGATCGGGGCTATTCCCCCGCGCGGCCTCTGGGCACGCAGGGCCGGATCCCGCCGCTGCACCGGAACGACCGGCCTCCGGTCCTCCTCTTGACGCGGACCGGATCGACGCTCTCGTCCGCCGTCACGCCGCACGATCCGGATTGCCGGGCGTGGCCGTTGCCGTCGTTCAGGACGGCGAGGTCGCCTATACGGTCGGGATCGGAGAGGGGCACGCCGGAAATCCGATCACGGCCGACACGCCGTTTATGATCAGCTCCCTCAGCAAGGCCGTGACCGCCCTCGCGGCCATGAAATTGGCCGATTCGGGCGTCCTGGCCCTCGACGACCGACTCGTCGACCATCTGCCCGATCTGCGCCTCGGCACCACCCCCCGGCAGCGCGCGTGGGCCTCCGAGATCACGCTCCGCCACCTCCTCCACCACCGCAGCGGCCTCGGTGTGGCGACGAGCTTCACGGATCCGCCCCGCGACCTCCCCGGCTGCGACCCGTGCCTGGGCCACGTCCCTCTCTCCACGCGTCCCGGGACGACGTTTGGGTACACGAACCTGAACTACGGACTGCTCGGCCGCGCGATGGAGGCGGCCACCGGACGACCGTTCGCCGACCTCCTGTACCGCCGCGTCGGCCAACCGCTGGAAGCGAGTGCCCTCTTTGCGGAGCGCTCCCGGGCGGAACGTGAGGGCCTGGCTCCGCCCCACCGCTATCTGTTCGGTCTGCCGGTTCGGTTCGCTCCGATGAACCTACACGAGTCCGCCACCCCCGCCGGCCTCCTGGCGGCGTCGGCACGCGACCTCGGACGCGTCGGCGCGATGCTGCTCGGCGGCGGACGCTTTCAGGACCGGGAGGTGCTTCCGGCGGCCGCGGTCGATACCCTGCTCGCCCCGTGGCCGCGATACGAAACCGGCTACGCGATGGGCTGGGGCGTGGGGTTCTGGGAGGGCGAGCGCATCCTCCGCCACGGCGGGATGCTACCCGGATACAGCGCCTTCATGGCCCTCCTGCCGGACCGACGGATGGGCGTCGTCGTGCTCGCGAATGTGAACAGCGCCATCGCCCTCCCCGCCCGCAACCAACTGGCCTACGACATCCTGCAGGTCGCGACCGGCGCAGATCCCGGACCCGTGATTCCGGTCGAGCGCCTGGCGCGGTTCTCGGTCCTCTTGCTGACGCTCGGGGCCCTGGGATGGCTCGCGCATCACGCACGGAGATGGTGGCGGCAGGGGCGCCCGACCTCGGTCCAGTGGACCGTACGAGCCGTCGGCCTCGCGTCTCTGCAGATCGCCGCTCCCCTCCTCCTCATCGGCGGGCCCACGACCTATTACGGCGTCTCCCCGCTGCGGATGGTGGGCTTTCAGCCCGACCTCGGGGCCGCTGCCCTCGTCCTCAGCGCCGCCCTCCTTGCGGACGCTCCCCTGCAGCTCTGGACGAAGCGCGGGGATCGTGCCTGATGGATCGGGTCAGATATCCCCGTCGCTCCGCGTTGGATGAAGGGAGTCGTCGATTAGTAAGTCAGGGATCACTGGGCATGGGTCAATAACCCTTCGCGGGTGGAGATCTTCTCCCTGTCGACTCTCTTTCCCAAAAGGGCAAAGACGCCTTTCCTCGACCGAGTGACGAAGGACGAGACATCGTGCCAGACGGCCATTGGGTGTGGTGGTCAATGCGATTTCCCCCATCGCCACCGGGGCGGGTGTCGCCAAAGACGACCCATAGATCTGATCGATCACTACATCTCCTTCAGTGGGCGGTGCCGGGTCTTTTCGGGATCGATCACTGTAAACGCTGAACGGAGGCTCTCACCTCGCTTTTCGACGGTTTCCAGAATACGCGGGATCTCTAACTTCTTCTCTGATTCGGGAAAGCGCAAGAGAATGAGTCCCGGGATCCGCTTCTGAAGCCGGTAGACCAGAGTGCCGAAGTCTTTGTCCTCCGTCAGAAGAACCCGGTCTTCGACCCTGGCACGACGAAGAACAACGTCGTCCGACTCTCCGGCGAAGTCTTCAGCGACGGACCTCACGTCGTAGCCGGCTTCACGTAACGCCGACACCGTACCCGCATCACAGCATTCGTCGGCCAAAAACCTCATGAGGCGTCGGTGTCAGCAAGCACGATATCTTCATTGGCAATCTCCTCCGCAGCAAAAGCGATCGCTGCATATACATCCTTTGATTCCAGATGCGGATGATCCAACAGAATCCCTTCGACGCCTCTACCGGCAGCCAGCTTTCGGAGAATGCGTTCGACTGTGATGCGCGTCCCCCGTATAACCGGCTTTCCGAACATCACATCCGGATCGATCGAAATTCGCTCGTGAGACATTACCAGGGGGAGGTTGGAATAGATGCGTTGTGGGAGGGTGTACAACCGTTCGTCGTTTCCAGTTGCATCGATCTTCCTCGCGGTAAAGGAATCGGTTCCCGGGACTCACTTGCTATGGGACCGAAGCCAGCCATCGCGCGGTAGCCGTGAAGAACACCCATGGCGGCATGATCTCTTATGAGAGACGTACCCACCCGCCGCAAGGGGCGTGACCCGACCCATGGGAGGAGATGCGATCAACGTGCGATCCGCTCGCAGTCGGGGACTGATGACTTTGACGCCCCGATTCAAAAGCCAACCTCAGAACGGCTCGCCCCAGTCCACGTCGTCCCACACGGCATCGCCGGAAGAGTCCGCCTCGTCGTCTGCATCGTCGGAGTTCGTGTAGTTCGTCTCGGCTCTGATGCGCTCGGCGACGCGGTCGCGGGCGGCCGGGACTTCCTGCTTCGCGGCCTTCAGTTCACCCACGAGCCACTCGTTGCGGCCGGACGGGGCTCCGTCGCCGACGGGTTTGCCCATCGCCCGGTTGAGGGTCCGGTTCAGCAGGCGGATGACCACCTCGTAGTTGCTGTCCTCGTCGCCGCTCCCGACGGCCTCCGCCAGGTCGGCGTCCAGGGCGCTCCCGGCCGGGATGTCGAGCCGGTGCAGCACGGTCCCGGCGGCACGCTTGACAGCGTGGTCGAGAATTGTCCGGTAGGCGTGGCGCTCGCGATCGGGGCGGGTCGGCGGGGCGGGAAGGTCTTCGTCGCCCATCGGACGGTTCATGGCGGCGATCTGCTGCTTCAGGTCGTCGGCATCGGGCACGTTGAGGCCCTTCTCCCGCAGCGCATCGAGCGCCTCCTCCATCTGCTGCAGGCGCCGGCGCGCCTCGTCGGCTTCCTCGACGGGAAGATATGCGTCGACGTCGAAGCCCTCGATCTCCTCGCGGGTCACCTCCGGCGGGTCCTCGTTGCGCTGCTGCGTGGAGGCGTTTTCCGCATCGTCCACGTCGGGCCCGCCGTCTTCGTCCGCCCCGGCAGCGTCCATATCGACCGCGTCGATGTCCGCCAGAATTTCCGCCTCCTCCACCTCGCTCTTGAAGTAGCCCCAGAGCTCTTCCTGATTGAGCCCGGCGTGGGCGACGACGTGGGCAAGGTTGTCCGTTGCGTTCCCGTCCGGCAGCGCCCGAATCGCGCGTCCGACGAACTGCGTGTAGGGCGCGGTCGAGCGGAACGGCCGAAAGATGGCGGCAATCGAAATCGTCGGGTTGTCGTAGCCCTCGCCCAGGATACCGACGTGCACCATGGCGTCGAGCCGATTGGCGTCGTAGGCGCGGATGCGCCGCTCGCGTTCTTCCATCGTCATGCCCTCGCTGGCGACGTAGGCGGCGTCCAGTCCGCGACTGCGGTAGAGCGCGGCGATGCGCTCGGCGTGGCGGATCGAACAGGCGGCGCCGATGATCTGGTGGTTCTGCGTCCCCCGACGTCGTTTGGCCTCCAGAAGCTGGACGCTCCGGTCGACGATCGTTTCGTTGCAGACGTCCGACAGCGCCACGCCCCGCGAGAACCAGGTCTCCTCCCGAAGTTCGAGGATTTCATCGCGGGAGAACGTCGCCGTATCTCCTTCCATCGTGAACGTCATCTCCGAAGCGACCGCATCGACGCGAACGATGTTCTTGACGTAGCCGGCGGCGATGGCGTCGGCGAGGCGGTAGGTGTAGACGTGCTCGGCGCGGATGGACTTGTTGTCTCCGCGGAAGGGCGTGGCCGTGAGGTAGATTTTTTTCGCGTCGGGAAAGGCGCGGTTCACGTTCTGCCACGACTCGGCGGGGGCGTGGTGGGCCTCGTCGACGATGATCAGGTCAAAGAAGTCGCTCGGAAAGAGCGGAAGCCAGCCCTGCATCTGCTGAACGTTCGTGACGATGACGTCCGCCCGCAGGCAGTCTTCTTCGTTGACGCGGCCGCGCTCGAGGGTGACGATGCGGGGGCGGTGGACGTCCGGAGGCAAGACGTCGCAGAAGTCGTAGAAGCTGTTCGGCGCCGAGAGGGTACCCTCTGCCAGCCCCTCCTTGATCGTGAGGTTGGGCGTCACGACGAGCACGCGCCCCTCCGCGATGCCGAACGGCGCACAGGCGATGAGTCCCGATTTGCCGCATCCGGTGGGGAGGACGGCGATGGCGGGAAGAGCGTCTCCCTCCGACCAGTCCGCGAAGGCGTCGCGCAGCGCGACGTAGCCCTCTTCCTGGGGCTCGCGCAGCTGCTCGTTGCCGACGATCCGGGCGTTCGTCTCCTGAAAGTAGCGGCGGAGTTCCTCGTCTCGCTGCTCTCGCAGGGCCTGCAGCCGCTCGGTTCGGACCGTGGAGCCTGCGCCCTTGGCGGCGTTGCACGCGTGGCAGAGCGGATCGAGGTTGAAGACGACGTGCTCGCCGCCCTCACTGAACGCCTCCCGGTGATCGAGGTGGCGAAGGAGTTTCTCTCCGTCGATCTCGCGCCCGCACTCCACACAGGAGCGTCCCGCGAAGAACTCAACGCGCCGCCGCACGGCTTCCGGAATGTGTCGCGTTCGATCGTCGGTCATGGGTCACTGGACATGGGTCAAGGGTTACTGGTTATTGGTTACTGGTTACTGGTTATTGGTTACTGGTTATTGGTCAATGAACAGTTGGCAATTTGCAATTGGCAATCGACACCCCCGCTCCGCCGTTATGTTCGAGGGCGGCCATGTGTCTACCGAGTACCGCCACAGGCCTGATGCCTTCCATTTTCCTCGATCGAAGCGATGCGGTTCTCGTCGGTTGCTCTCCCCGGGAGTCTTGCGATCCTGCTCTTCGCCGTCGGGAGTCTTTTCGCCTCTCCCGCGGCGTCTGCCCAGCCGATTGCCGACACCCTGTTTACGTGGCGCGGCTACAGCCAGATCTCGACGACGCACGTCGCCATCTACCCGGCGGATCCGCAGGAGGAAGAGCGGCCGCACACGGTCGTGCTGACGGAGCGCGCGGAGAACCGGGGGCTGTCGACCGTCGACGACATGCGCTTCCTCGCCGACGCCATCGGCCGCGAGTACGGCGTCGACCCGGCGCAGGCGACCTGGGTGGTGCGCTGGGGCGCGTACTCGTTTGAAGGCGCCCGTGGCGACAAGGAGGTCCTCCTCCGGGCGACGTTCCGGCGCACCGCGTCCGGTCGCCTCGGCTCGCCGTACTGGCGCGTCATCACCCGAACCGACCTCCTCGAACTCACCGACCGCCGCTGGCGGGACGAAGGCTGAACGGCTGCGGGTAGGGGCGGGCTGGATGGGTGGACGGGGGATAGGAGGCAGAGACGGGGAAACGGGGAGACGGGGAAGCGGAGAAACGGGGCGGTTCGGGCGAGGGGACGGGTCGGAAGAGGTAACGGTTCGGACGAGGGTGGCTCAGGCGAGGGCGGTTCGGGCGAGAAGAGTCGCGAGGCGCGCCTCGCGACTTTGTTTCACCTGCCGACCCCGTTCTACCTGCCGACCTCGTTCCACCTGCCGGCTCCGTTCCACCTGCCGGCTCCGTTCCACCTGCCGACTCCGTTCCACCTGCCGACTCCGTTCCACCTGCCGACTCCGTTCCACCTGCCGAC